>NZ_JBEPKX010000001.1:0-313827 GCF_040544915.1 Curtobacterium sp. 1544 | reverse complement strand
CCGGGGCCGGTTTTACATGCACTCCCGCGGGGCCCCCCCCTTTTGGTGCACGTCCGCCCCCCCCCCATTTTTTTTTTCTATTAACCCCACCCCCCCCCCCCCCCCCCCCCCCGGGGGGGGGGGGGCCGGGCGGCCCCCCCGCCTCCAGTCCGTCTTCCCCGTGGGTTCGCAGAACGCACCGTCCGCGCGGACGGTTGACACGACGTTGGTATCCCACCGATACTCGTTCCATGACTGCAACCGTGTCCACCCGCGTCCTCTCCGAGGCACAGGGGACCGCCGGCATGATGATGCCGGCCATGGCCGTCATGCGTTGTCGAATGTGTGCCTGATCGGCACCCGTTCCAGCCGGATCCCCCGCGACACCACCCCCGTCGCGCGAGCGTGATCCCCGGGTGACGACCACGTCGACGACGCGCACCACGTCACGAGGTCTGTCTCCCGTACCCCCGGGTCGGCCCCGGTCCGCAGCAGGACCGCAGGGCACCACGGCACTAGCCGTACCCGGACCGACGCATTCGACACAGCCGCGGCACCACTCGTGCCCGCAGCCACATCGCCCGGAGAACCGCCATGTCGCTCACCATCGCTCAGCCCCGCACCACCCTCCGCACCGCAGTCCCCGCGCCGACCGACCTCGGCACCGTGACCCCGATCCGTCCGCGCCGTGAGCCGGTCGCCCCGCCCGCCGCGACCGGTGTGCCGACCAGCCCGGTGGTCGCCCCGCAACGCAACCGCGCCCTGCCCGAGGGCACCGAGGCTCGCGGCTTCGCGCTGTACGTCGGCATCGACGAGGCGAAGGCGGCCGCTGCCGGGACGACGCTCGCCGCGGTCGTCGAGCAGCTCAAGGCCCTGACCGCGCAGCTCGTCCCGTCGTCGGAGACCTACGCCGCGGTGGCCGTCGCCGCCGAGGGCTCCGGTGGCCGCGACGTCGACGTCGTCCGCCTCGCCCTGCAGGACCGCTCCGCCGTGGCCGCACGCAAGCAGGCCGAGAAGCCCGAGCCCGAGGAGACCGGGGTCGTCATCGACATCTCCCGGAAGCGCGTCACCCTCGACGGCGAAGCCGCTCCCCTGACGTACAAGGAGTTCGAGCTCCTGCAGTTCCTCGTCCTCCGCGAGGGTCAGACCGTCGACCGCTCGGCGATCATCGACGGTCTGTGGTCCGACGGCGAGGACGAGACCCCGAACGAGCGCACGATCGACGTGCACGTCCGTCGACTCCGTTCGAAGCTCGGCGCCTTCGAGGAGATCGTCCGCACCGTGCGCGGTGTCGGCTACCGCTTCGACCGGCACGCGGACGTCGCGGTGCGGTACGCCTCGACGCCGTCGCCCGACCTCTTCTGATCCTGATCGGTCGTTCTTGGTGAACTCGCAGCGAACGACCGCGGCGACCAGTAGCGCGCCGTTACCCGTTCGTTATACAGTCGATGGTGCAGACGGTGTTTGCTGTGGCACCGCCTGCGGAATGTGATTGCAGGACACTCTTGGTGCAAGGGAGAGGGCCGTCCACCCATCGGGTGGGCGGCCCTCGTTGCGTTCCGGGGGACATCGCTGCACGCCAGCGGCGTCGTGTGTCCCATGCCGTCGGTAGTGTGGGATGACCGCACGACCGGAGGGAGCGCGATCGTGGACGAGACACGTCGCAGCGAGAAGGCGACCGCCGTGGCGGCCTGGGAAGCGCTGTTCCGCGCCCAGGTCACCGTGATGCGCGCACTCAACGCCGAGTTCCCCGGCGGCGAGATCTCCTTCAACGAGTACGACGTCTGCTTCAACCTGTCGACCCAGCCCGGGCGACGGTGCCGGATGCGCGAACTCACCGGGCACCTGCTCCTCACGCAGCCGAGCGTCAGCCGGCTCGTCGAGCGGCTCACCGCGCGGGGCATCGTCGAGAAGCAGCCGGACCCCACCGACGCCCGCGGGGTCATCGTGGCCCTCACGGCACACGGGTTCGACGTCTACCGCTCCGTGGCCGTCCAGCACGCGCAGACCATCGCGGACCAGGTCGGTGCGGGCCTGAGCGACACCGAACTCCGCACACTGACCGAGCTGTGCACGAAGCTCCGCGTCGCAGCGGGCTCGACGGCACCCCGCCGCGGCGCACGCGTCACGGCCACCCCGGACCCGGCCACGGTGTGAGCGGCGCACTCGTCTGGCTCCGCGACGACCTCCGACTCGCGGACAACCCGGCGCTCCGGGCGGCGATCGATCACGGCGGGGACGTCACGGTCGCGTACGTGCTCGACGACGAGTCCCCCGGCATCCGACCGATCGGGGCTGCGGCACGGTGGTGGCTGCACCACTCCCTCGCCGCGCTGGACGGCGAACTCCGCGAGCGCGGGTCCCGACTGGTGCTGCGCCGCGGGGCGGCTGCCGAGGCCATCGACGCCCTCGTGTCCGACACCGACGCCGACGCGGTGTTCTGGAACCGCCGCTACGGCCGCGCCGAGCGCGACCTCGACGCCGGCATCAAGTCGTCGCTGACGGACGGCGGAACCGAGGCGCACAGCTTCGCTGCGAGCCTGCTCTGGGAACCGTGGACCGTCCTGACCGGACAGGGCGAGCCGTACAAGGTCTTCACACCGTTCTGGCGTGCCGCCCAGGCGATGCCCGAGCCCCGTCACCCCTTGCCCAAGCCGCGTGACCTCCCCGCGGCGCCCCGGGTCGCGAGCGACGACCTCGACGCCTGGGACCTGCTGCCGACCCACCCCGACTGGGCCGGCGGCCTCCGGGACGCCTGGGAACCCGGCGAGCAGGGCGCGCACCGTCGGCTCGAACACTTCGTGCACCACGCGCTCGATGACTACGACCAGCGCGACGAACCCGCGATGGCCGCCACGAGCGATCTCTCCCCGCACCTGCGGTGGGGCGAGGTCAGCCCGTACCACGTCTGGCACCGCCTGCACGGACAGCTCGAGCCCGAACAGCGCAAGAACGCCTCGGCGTTCCTCCGGCAGCTGGCCTGGCGCGAGTTCAACTGGAACGAGTACTTCCACTGCGAGGACATCACCACGGTGAACGTCCGACGTGAGTTCGACGCCTTCCCCTGGCGGGACGCCCCCGACGCCGAGATCGACCGCTGGCGCACCGGGACGACCGGGTTCGACCTCGTCGATGCGGGCATGCGGGAGCTCTGGCACTCGGGTGCGATGCACAACCGGGTCCGGCTCGCGACGGCCAGCTTCCTCGTGAAGAACATGCTCGTCGACTGGCGCATCGGGGAACAGTGGTTCTGGGACACCCTCGTCGATGCCGACTCCGCCAACAACGCCGCGAACTGGCAGTGGGTCGCTGGCTCCGGGTTCGACGCGGCGCCGTACTTCCGGGTGTTCAACCCCGATCGGCAGCTCGAGCGGTTCGACCCGCACCGCGAGTACGTGCACCGCTGGGTCCCGGCCGACGAGGACCGTCCCGAGCCCATGCTGGACCTCAAGGAGACCCGGCAGCGAGCCCTCGACGCCTACGACCGGATGCGCCGGTCGTGACGGGGATCGACACGGGCACCATCGCCGTGGTCGATGCCGTGTTCCAGGACCGGGTGGAGCGCGGCACCGCCCCGAGCAGCGTCTGGGGCGTGTTCGACCGGACCGGGCTCGTCGCCTCCGGCGGACACGGTGACCGAGGCGACGGTACGGTCCCGGATGCCGACACCGTGTACCGGATCGCCTCGTGCACGAAGAGCGTGACGGCCGCGACCCTCCTCGCCCTCGTCGCGGACGGGCTCGTCTCGCTCGACGCCCCGGTGACGGACTTCGTGCCGGCGTTCTCGGCGGTCGCCCTCCCCACCCCGGACTCCCCCGTGCCGACCCTGCGCCTGCTGCTCACGATGGCGGGCGGCTTCCCCACCGACGACCCGTGGGCGGACCGGCAGGAGTCGCTCTCCGACGCCGAGTTCGACGCGGTCCTGCGCGACGGGCTGCTCTTCGACTCGGTCCCGGGAACACGGTTCGCCTACTCGAACACCGGCTACGCGCTGCTCGGCCGGGTGATCTCGGTCGTGGCCGGGGCACCGTACCCGCAGGTGGCGGCCGACCGGGTGCTCCGCCCGCTGGGACTCGACGACACGGTGTTCAGCGCCGCCGAGTCGCGTGGCTTCGTGGTGACCGGGGTCCGCCCGCACGCCGGCGACTGGGAGCCCCTGCCGACGACCGGCCCCGGCGCCTTCTCGTCGATCGGTGGCCTGTTCTCGACCGTGGCGGACCTCGCCCGGTGGGCCACACACCTGGCATCGGCCTTCACGGACGCACCCGAGCCGGGTCCGGTCACACCGGCCGACCGGCGACTCATGCAACAGGCGACGCGCGTCGTGCCCGCCTCGGTCGTGCCGACGTCGCTCCGGCCCACTGCGTACGGCTTCGGGCTCTTCGTCGAGCAGGACCCCCGGTTCGGTGAACTCGTGTCGCACTCCGGCGGCTACCCGGGGTTCTCCGCGCACGTGCGGTGGTCGGTGCGGGACGGCCTCGGAGTCGTCGCCTTCGAGAACGCCACGCAGGCGAAGGTCTCCGCGGCAGCGGACCGCGCGCTCGACATCGTCCTCGCGAACGCGAACGCGAACGCTGGCGAGTCCGGAACCGTGACCGCGGGCGCGCGCCCGGGCACTGGACGAACCACGGCCGCGACGCGGGCGGCGCAGGGAGCCGTGACGCGCCTCCTGGCTGACTGGAGCGACGACCTTGCGGACGCGATTTGCACACCGAACGTCGCCCTGGACGTCCCGTACGAGCGTCGGCGTCGCGCGATCGCCACGGCGGTCGCCGCCGTCGGCGCCGACGTGTCCGCGGATCCGGTGGAGGAGTCGTCGACGGCACCGTCGCACCTGCGGTGGTGGCTCCCCGGGACCACCGGACGGCTCCGCGTCGAGATCCGCCTCGCGCCCCTCGCCACCGGACTCGTCCAGACCCTGACCGTGACGGCCGAGCCCAGCGAGCGCTGACCCCGAGCGAGCACTGACGGGCCTCGTCAGACCGGCGGCCGTCCGCCCACGAACCCGAGGGCCCGTGCCGCGACCCGGGTGCCCTCGCGCGCGGCAGCTCCGACGCGCACCGGATCGGTCGCCCATGCCCGCAGGAACCCGGCGGCGAAGGCGTCACCGGCCCCGAGGGTGTCGACGACCGTCGCCGGCGTGATCGGCACACGCTGCGGGCTGCGCCCCGGGCGTCCGAGGAGCACCCCGTCGTGGCCCATCGTCACGACGACGAGCGGCACCCTGGCGGTCAGGAGGGGCATCGCGGCCGCCACCGAGGACGTCCCGGTCAGCGCGAGGGCCTCCTGCTCGCTCGGGAACAGGACGTCGACGCCCTCGAGCGCCTCCAGGAACTCGGCGGCACCGATCGCGTGGACGATCGCCGTGGACGACGGGTCGAGGGCGACCCGGGCCGGCCCGGTGTGCGCACGCTCGACCAGGGACGCGATGCGAGCTGCCCCACCGCCGCCGAGCATGGCCGCGCCGGTGAGGTGCACGATGTCCGCGCGTCCGGTCAGATCGGGCGGCAGGTCGTCCTCGGACAGCACGCCGCTGGCGGCCGGGTCGGACATCGCCGTCCTGCGGTCTCCGTTGCGGACGGACACGACCGCCCCGGTGGCGGACCGGGCGTCGTACCGGATGTGCGCCCGCACCCCGGCGTCGGCGAGGGCGCGTTCGTGCCGGTAGACGTCGTCGACACCGACCCGGGCGACGAGGTCGACCTCCGCGCCGAGCCATCCGAGCCAGGTCGCCGTGTTCCCGGCGGCGCCCGTGGGCCGGTGCCGGATCACGGCTGCCGGGTCGTGGTCGCCCAGCACCGTGGCCGTCGTCTGCACCAGGACACCGTCGAGCACGTCCCCGACGACGAGGAAGCGCTTCCCCGCCCCGCGACGCCGGCCTGCGACCGCCCGTCCGGCGCGGGGCGCGCCGGGACGCGACGGGGCCTCGGGGCGCTCGGACGACATGGACATCCCGCCCATCCTACGTGGAAACGAGCAGAACTCGGTTTCAAGCCGGCACGGAGGCTCACACGCGCACGGGACTTCCCTGGCGTTATCGATCACGAGCCGGTAATATACTCAATGATCGTATGTGAACGGTCGAGCACGCCCACGACCCGCTGGAGACACCATGCCCCGGAAGCCCGACCCCACCCTCAAGCCCGCGATCATCGCGAAGGTGGCTCAGCACCTCCAGGACACCAAGCTCGAGGACGTCTCCGTCCGCAGCCTCGGACGGGTGCTCGGCACGAGCGCGTACCCGATCGTCTACCACTTCGGCACGCGGGACGCCCTCATCGACGCCGTGGTGGAGCACCTCGCCCAAGCCGTCTCGACCGCGACGCTGGAACCAGACGCCGACGACATCGCCCTGGCCGAGTACCTCATCGCCGTGTTCGGCGGGCTCGACGACCCCGAGCGCTCCCTCGCAGCCCGGCTCACCTTCGAGCTCGGTGCGGTGGAGTCCCTCGACGGTCGCGACCGCGAGCGCACCTTCCACCGTGAGCAGATCGCCGCGATCGCCGCGTGGTGCCGCGCGCACGGCTACCGCGAGACGGACGCCGACCGCGCGGCGCAGGGCGCCGTCCTCGCGGCCCGGGGGGCGCAGTGGGGCAGCATCCTCGACCGCGAGCACACCGACACCGACGCCGCGCTCCGCACGATCGCGCACAAGCTCGTCTCCGGCGTGCAGTTCGCCGCTGCTTGAGTCGCCACCCGACACGAACGGGAGGCACGGTGCCAGCTGGCACCGTGCCTCCCGTTCGTCAGTCGGTCACCACACGAAGGTGACCCGCTGCGTGTGCGTCAGAGCGTGACGAAGCTCTGCGACTTCGCGTTCGCGAAGCGAGCGGCGACGTTCTCCCAGTCGACGATGTTCCACACGGCCTTGACGTAGTCCGCCTTGACGTTGAGGTAGTCGAGGTAGAAGGCGTGCTCCCACATGTCGAGCATGAAGATCGGCACGAGACCGAACGGCACGTTGGCCTGCTGGTCGAACAGCTGGAACGTGGTGAGCTTCTGGCCCACGGTGTCCCAGGCGAGGACGGACCAACCGGAGCCCTGGATGCCCGTGGCGACGGCGGTGAACTGGGCCTGGAACTTCTCGAACGAGCCGAAGAACTCGTCGATCGCGGCGGCGAGCTCGCCCTCCGGGACCTTCGTGTCCGGGCCGAGGTTCGTCCAGAAGATCGAGTGGTTGACGTGGCCACCGAGGTTGAACGCGAGGTCCTTCTCGAGCTTGTTGACGTTGGCCAGGTTGCCGGACTCGCGGGCCTCGGCGAGCTGCTCGAGCGCGGTGTTCGCGCCCGTCACGTAGGTCTGGTGGTGCTTGTCGTGGTGCAGCTGCATGATCTTGCCGCTGATGTGCGGCTCGAGTGCGGCGTAGTCGTACGGCAGCTCCGGCAGGGTGTACTCAGCCATGTGAGTTCCTTTCGATCAGTGGTTGGCGGATGGTGCTCCGCGGCTCACGAGAGCCGGGAACGATCGGTGAGGGAGTGGAATTCCCGGTTGTGGTAGACCAGCGGCTCCCCGCGCTCGAGGCCGACGACGATGTCGAGGACCTCCGCCACCACCACGGTGGACGAGCCGATCGGAGTCGTCGACAGGGGCCGGCAGCGCAGGGCGCTCGCGGCACTCGGCAGGTAGCGGTCGCCGGAGGGCAGCGTCCCCCAGATCGGGTCGTCCGCCGTGGGACTGCCGGTCGCCGCGAAGCGCTTGGCGAGGTCGACGCCGAGGGAGTCCACGAGGTGCACCACGAAGATCGGTGCTCCGAGGACGACGCCGGCGGAACCGGAGTTGGTGGACAGCGAGAACACGAGGACGGGCGGGTCGACCGCGACGCTGGCGACGCTCGACGCGGTGAGGCCGGTCGGACCGTCGGGGCCGTCGGCAGTGATGACGGCGACACCGGCAGGGTGCCCGCGGAAGGCGGACTTGTACGCGTCCGCGATGGTCGCCGGTGCTTCGTCGGGCATGGGAGTCGTGGTCGTTCCTTCGGATGGGGATGGCCGCGGCTCCGCGGCCATGTCCCAACGTATGACCTCAACCATGGTTGAGGTCAACGATTCCCAGGTTCGACCGATCCCGGGCGCGCCGTGTGACCTCGTGTGACATCCGCTGTGAGCTGGTCGGACGTCGGGTGAGCAGGAATCGTCTGGTGCTCGACGGCAACTCGACGATTCCTGCTCACTCGACGAAGCGAGGGCTCCGCTACCGGCGCTTGAGCATCACGACGGAGCCGGCCGCGGCGACGACCATGAGGAGCGCAGCGACCCCCGCCGTGATCGTCACGCCGGAGTCGAACGCCGCCCGGGCCGACTCGAGCAGCGCCTGCCCGGCCGACCCGCCGAGCGAGGTCGCCGCCGACACCGCGCCGCCGAGGGTCTCCTGGGCCGCGGTGTGCGCCGACGAGCTCAGGCCGCCGGGCACCACGACGTGCGCCCGGTACGCGGTCGCCAGGATCGTGCCGAGGACCGCCGTGCCGAGCACCGCACCGATCTCGTACGCGGTCTCCGACATCGCCGACGCCGCACCGGCCTTGTCCGCCGGCGCCGTCGAGATGATGAGGTCGTTCGTCACGGTCTCGGACGCACCGATCCCGATGCCGAGCAGCACGAACGCGAACGCCAGCGCCACGATCGAGGCGTCGTGGCCGAGCACCGCGACCATCGCGTACGCGGCGGCCGAGAACAGCAGGGCGACGGCGACGACCCAGCGCGGTGCGACCCGGGCGACGATCGGCACGACGACGAGTCCGGCGACGATCGTCAGCACCGACCCCGGCACGAGCACGATGCCGGACGTGAACGGGTCGAGCCCGGCGACGAGCTGCAGGTGCTGCGCGATGAAGAACAGGAACCCGGTGAGCGAGAACATCGCCGCCATGTTCATCAGGACACTGCCGGTGAACGCGGTGCTGCGGAACAGCCGGAGGTCGAGCATCGGGGTGCGCGAGCGGAGCTGTCGGCGCACGAACGCGATCCCGCAGAGCACGCCGACCGCGAGCATCGCGATCGCGAACCCGCGCTCCTCCGGGTGCACGACCGACTTGATCGCCCAGGCCGTCGGGGCGAGGGCGCCGAGGGACAGGAACATGCTCGGGACGTCGACGGGGCCGGGGTTCGGGTCGCGGGACTCGGGCACGCAGAACGGCACGGCGACGAGCATGACGACGAGGATCGGCACGGCGACGAGGAACACCGCACCCCAGTGGAAGTGCGCGAGCAGCGTGCCGCCGACGAGCGGGCCGAGGGCGTTGCCCGCCGCGAACATCGTCGACCAGACGGCGAGGGCCATCCGCCGCTCCCCCGCGTTCGTGAAGACGTTGCGGATGATCGACAGCGTCGCCGGCATGAGCATGGCGCCGAAGACACCCATCACGATGCGGGCCGCGACGAGCATCCAGGCGTCGGTCGCGAAGGCCGCCGCGACCGAGAAGACCGCGAAGCCCGTCGCACCGATCACCAGGATCCGCCGGCGCCCGATGCGGTCGCCGATGCTGCCCATCACGACGAGGAGCCCGGCGAGCACCAGCGGGTACGCGTCGACGATCCAGAGCTGCGTGGTGGCGTCCGGGTTCAGCGCGCGCGAGATCGACGGCAGCGCGAAGCTCAGGATCGTGTTGTCGACCGAGATGAGCAGGACGGGGAGCATGAGCACGGCGAGCGCGGCGAACCGTCGGGTGCGGCTGCCGGCGACCGGGGTGGGGACGGGGCTGGTGAGCAGGGCGGACACGGTGACTCCAGGGGACTTCGAGCCGGACCAGGTCGACGGCGGAACAGACGAGACGGGACGCGGGGTGGGCACGCGTCCCGTCAGGACTCCGTTAGTGTACCGTCTGGACGGTGATGGTTGCAAATGCAACCAAGGGCGGACGGGAGGCACCGTGCCAGCCCGCACCGTGCCTCCCGTCCGCTGTCCGGTCCCGCCCAGGGCGGGCCGCAGTCGTCAGGCCGACTCGCGCAGGAGCAGGCGGTGGCGCACGGTGCGCTGCACCGCGTCGCCGTGGCGAGGGAGCGCACCGGCGAGCATGCCGAGAGCCAGCCCGAGGGCCTCGCGCGCGACGGCGTCGAGGTCCACCGCGAGGGTCGTGAGCGTCGGCGAGACCAGCCCACCGAGCGGTAGCCCGTCCACGCCGACCACCCGGACGTCACCGGGCACGTCGACCCCGCCTCGTCGGCAGGCCTGCAGCACGCCGAGCGCCATCACGTCGTTGAACGCCAGGATCGCGTCCTCGCGGCGTCGGCGCCGGAGGATCCGCGTCGTCTCCTCCGCGCCGCACTCGGCCGTGCCGTGCGGGGCGTGCACCAGCTCCGGCAAGTAGCCGCGTCGACGGAGTGCCTCCATCATCAGCACCCCGCGCACGCTGGTGTGCTCGGGCGACGAGTTGTCGAGGACCACGGGGTGCCGGACGCCGGTCGCCACGAGGTGGTCGGCGAGGTCCTCGATCGCGTCGGCCGGGTCGATCCAGACGGCCGCCGTGGGTGGGTCGGTGGAGGGGTCGAGCTCCACCATCGGCACCGTGCCGAGCAGGTCGTTCCAGCGCTCACGGCGGGACCCGAGGTACCCGATCACGACGTCCGTCTGCGACCCGAGGGCCTGCACCATCCGGTCGGCGTCGCTCGCGAGGTCGACGTCGGCGAGCATGACGTTCCAGCCCTGCTCCGCGGCGAGCCGGAACACCGCGGAGGCGAGCTGCGGCGTGTACGGGTTCCGGAGGTCGTTGACGACCAGGCCCAGCTGGTGGTCTCCCCCGGTGACGAGCCCGCGACCGAACCGGGACGGCCGGTAGTCGAGCTGCTCGGCGGCCGCGAGGACCCGCTGCTTCGTCGCCGCGCTGATGCCGGACATGCCGTTCATCGCACGAGTGACGGTCTGCCGGGACACCCCGGCGGCCGCTGCGACGTCGATGATCGTCGCCCGGCCGCCGGGGGCGGGGACCGGGTCGGTCAGTCGCGGAGGTCCAGCCATGCCACCTGTTCGGGAGTGAGGTCGACGGAGAGCCCCGTCATCGAGGACCGGGCTTCCGCGATCGTACGCGGTCCGAAGAGCGGGAACGTCGGGAAGGGCTGGTTCAACACGTACGCGAGCGCGACCGCCGTCGCCGGGACCCCGAACTGCTCCCCGAGCTCCCGCGCGCGACGCAGACGTTCGAAGTTCTCGTCGGAGTAGTAGCAGCGCACGAGCTCGGCGTCGCTCGTGTCCTCCGGCTTCGCGCGGCCCGTGAAGAAGCCACGAGCCTGGGACGACCACGGCAGGAGCGGGACCTGACGCTCCTCGAGCCACTGCTTCGACGCAGCGTCGGTCGCGTGCCGGCACCCCGCCCACGGCACGTCGTACGCCTCGGCGAGGCCGAAGTGGTTGCTGAGGACCTCGAACTGGTGCTTGCCGTTCGCGCGGGCGTACTCGTTGGCCTCGTCGAAGCGGGCGGTGCTCCAGTTCGAGCCGCCGTACACGCGGATGCGGCCCGCGCGGCGGTGCTCGTCGAGGACGTCGACGAACTCCCCCACCGGGATGTCCTCGTTGTCGCGGTGCATCATGTAGATGTCCGCGTAGTCGGTGCCCTGGCGCTCGAGGCTCTCCAGCAGCTGGCGGGACAGGGACTCCGGGTCGCAGAACGGCGTGTGCGCGCCCTTCGTGATGACGACCACGTCCTCGCGCACACCGCGGTTCTGGATCCACTTGCCGAGGCGCCCCTCGAGCACGCCGCCGCCGTAGATGTACCCGGTGTCGAAGACGTTGCCGCCCTGCTCGACGAACAGGTCGAAGATGGCGCTGGCGTGGGCCAGGTCGGGCTGGTTGTCGACGCCCATGACCAGACGGGACATCCGCTTGCCGACGCCGGGGACCTCGCCGTAGCGCATCGGGTTGCCGTCCTGCACCCGCAGGGGTTCCCCGCTCACGGTGGGGATGTCGGCCGTCTCCGCCTCGAACGGGAAGCGGAGGCCGATCGCGGCACGCCACTTGTCGAGCGTGCGGGCGGCGGCGAGCGACTCGTCGAGGGTGAACTCGGGGGCGTCGACCCGGCCGGCGGCGAGCGCGGCGGTGGTCGCGTCCGCCTCGAGCGCGTACGGGTGCGCACCGGCGAAGGAGAGCGTGCGCGGGTCCTCGTCGACGGTGCGGACCTCGATCGTCGGGTCGTCGCCCAGGGTCCACGGGTCGGTCAGCGTGATCTTCCCGGTGGTGCCGTGCACGACCACGGCGTTCTCGTCCTGCACGCGGACGCCGGTGCGGAGGTTCGCCGTGATGCCGTTCTTGTAGGTGAGCTCGGCCACCGTCCACTCGTCGACGCCGGTCGGGCCGAGGGTCCCGGTCGCCGTGAGCTCGGTCGGCTCGGACACGTGCTCGCCGCTGGCAACCTGCACGATCGCAGCGGCCATCGTCACCGGGTACCCACCGACGTCGAGGATGCCGCCGCCCGCGGTGTCGACGTCGAACAGCCGGCCGGTCCGGCTGCCGGCACGGAACGCGAACGAGGCGTCGATGTGGGTGACCTCGCCGATCGCGCCCTGGCGGACGAGGTCGAGCAGGGCCGCGGTCTGCGGGTGGAAGCGGTACATGTACGCCTCGACGAGCGGCAGGCCGGCCTGGCGTGCGGCGTCGGCGAGCGCCATCGAGGTGCCGTGGTTCGGCGAGAGCGGCTTCTCGCACAGCACGGCCTTGCCTGCGGCGAGCGCGGCGAGCACCAGGGCCGCGTGACCGGTGTGCACCGTGGAGACGTACACGGCGTGCACCCGCGGGTCGGCGAGGACCTCGTCGTAGGTCAGGGCGGCGACGTCGGCGAAGCCGTGCTCGGCCGCTTCGTCCGCGAACGCCTGCGCACGCTCGGTCGACGAGCTGCCGGCGGCCACGAGGGTCGCCCCGGCGGTGCTCGACGACAGCTGCGAGAGGAAGCGGCGGGCGATGCTGCCCGGCCCGAGGACGGCCCAGTTCTGGGTGCTGGTGGCGGTGGTCGCGGTCTGCGCTGACATGCGGATCCCTATCGTGTCGTGAACCTTCACGGTCGCAACGACCGTAATGCCCTGATGCCGCCGTTGCAATGATGTTGGTGCTTGACACGGCGTGTCGGTCGGGGCAGGCTCTGCACCACTTCGTGAGCGTTCACGGTCGAACGCTCCGGATGTCTCCACCGCGATCTCAATGACGAGAGCAGGTACTCCGTGACAGCAGCACCATCGACCAGTCTCAGCCGGCGGGGGTTCCTCGCCGGTGCGGGCGCCCTCGGCGCCCTCGCCACCACGGCGCTCCTCGCCGGGTGCTCCACCGGCACCGCCATCTCGAAGGACCCCGACGAACTGGTGCTCTGGTACTGGAACCGGTCCCTCGACCCGAAGTTCCTGCAGCAGGCCGCCGGCGGCATCAGCGGGCACGAGCCGAAACGTCTCCGGCCCGACCTGATCGGCGGCGCGTCGTACGACACGAAGTTCCGGACGGCGCTCGCCGGCAACGCGTTCATCCCCGACGTGCTCATGGTGAACTCGAACTGCTGGCTGTACTTCCCCGACGAGGACCTGTTCACCGACTTCGACGACCACGGCGGCCGGGCCAAGCGGAGCGAGTACTACGACTGGAAGAGCGCGCTCGGCCGCACCCCGAGCGGTCGGCAGTGCTTCTGGCCGGTCGACACCGGGCCGACGGGGTTCTTCTACCGGCAGGACGTCCTGGCGAAGGCCGGGCTGCCGACCGACCCGGACGAGGTCTCCGACGCCATCGCGACCTGGGACGGGTTCCGGTCGTTCGGCGCGAAGATCCGCAAGGGGGCCGGCGCCGCGACCGTGATCACCGCCACCCAGCTCTTCAACCAGTACATCTTCGCCAGCCCCACCCGGTACTTCGACCGCGACGACCGGCCGGTGTTCGAGCAGGACGACAGCTCCGTGCGCCAGGCGTGGGAGAACGCCGTGGCGTGCATCCGGTCCGGGCTCACCGGCAACCTGCAGTCCGGCACCGACCAGAACGCCGGATGGGTGTCCGGTCGGGTCGCCGGGCAGATCGAGGGGGCCTGGTGGACCCAGGTCATCCACGACACCGCACCGGACACCGCCGGGAAGTGGCGGATCGCCCGGCAGCCGGAGCGGCCGGGCAACAGCGGCGGCTCGTTCCTCGCCGTCCCGAAGACCTCGAAGGACCCGGCTGCCGCCGCCGCGTTCGCACAGTGGATCACGTCACCCGAGGTGCAGTCGCACACGTACAACGACGTGCAGCTGTTCCCCTCGACACCGGCGTCGTTCTCGAACGGGCTCATGAAGAACCCCGGCAACTACTTCGGCGACCAGGACCCGCTCGGGTTCTTCAACGCCTCCGCCATGGACGTCCCCGTCACGTACATCTCGAACTCGGAGCGCTTCATCGGCGCGTTCGCGACCGAGATCACGAACGTCGAGTCCGGCAAGTCGCCGGACCGCGCCTGGCAGGACGCCGTCGACCAGACCAACCGGGTCCTCGAGAAGCGCGGGGTGCAGGCATGAGCACGAAGCAGGCACCCCCGACGACGAGCATCCCCGCCGTCGTCGGCACCCCGACGGCGTCGATCACCACCGCCGCGACCGGCGGGCGGTTCGGTCTCCGGCGCTTCTGGCCGCAGTACGTCGCGATCGCGCCGTTCTACGTCCTGTTCCTGGTGTTCGGACTGTTCCCGATCGTCTTCTCGATCGTGCTGTCCTTCACCGACTGGGACGGTGTCGGCTCCCCCGCGTTCGTCGGGCTGGCGCAGTACCAGTACCTGCTCGGCGACCCCCGGTTCTGGAACGCCGTCGCCAACACGTTCCTGATCTGGATCATGTCCACGGTGCCGATGCTGTTCCTGGCGCTCGTGCTCGCGTTCCTGCTGCACGGCGACATCCGTGGCAAGGGCCTGTACCGGGTGGCGTTCTTCATCCCGAACGTCACGAGCATGGTCGCGATGGCGATCGTCTTCGGCTCGGTGTTCTCCGACGGCTTCGGCCTGGTGAACGCCGCGATGAAGGCACTCGGGGCCGACCCGGTGGGGTGGCTGTCGTCGTACTGGGGCATCAAGGTCACGATCTCGGTGATGGTGATCTGGCGCTGGACCGGGTACAACGCGATCATCTACCTCGCGGGCCTGCAGTCGATCTCCACCGAGCTCTACGACGCGGCGAAGGTCGACGGGGCGAACACGTGGCAGATCTTCTCGCGGATCACGGTGCCGCTCCTCCGGCCGGTGATCCTGTTCACCGTCATCACGTCGACGATCGGCGGGCTGGGGCTCTTCACGGAGCCGC
This sequence comes from Curtobacterium sp. 1544, assembly GCF_040544915.1. Taxonomy (NCBI): domain Bacteria; kingdom Bacillati; phylum Actinomycetota; class Actinomycetes; order Micrococcales; family Microbacteriaceae; genus Curtobacterium; species Curtobacterium sp. 1544. Next base: position 298,627 of record NZ_JBEPKX010000001.1, on the reverse strand, counting down.
AGATCCTGTTCAACGGCCAGGCGGTCGGTGGCCCGGACGAGGCCGGCATGACGATCGTGCTCTACCAGTACGAACAGGCGTTCAACCAGTTCGACTTCGGGTACGGCTCGGCGATCGCCTGGGTGCTGTTCATCTTCTCGGTGGTCTTCGCGATCATCAACTGGCGACTGCTCAGTGAACGCGACGGCCTCAAGACCCCGCGGCGACTGCGGACCCCGCGCGCCGTCCGCACCGCTCCGAAGGGGGTCGACGCATGACCGCGACACCGACCACGACGACGACCAACACCGCTGCGGCGCTCGGCCGACCGGGTGCCGCGGGCCAGGACCGCGGTCACGCGTTCCGCCGTGGATGGGTGGGGACCGCCGTCACGCACCTGTGCCTGATCGTCGGCGTCGTGCTGTCGATCTTCCCGTTCTACTGGCTGCTCGTGATGTCCACGTCGACGAACGCGGAGATCTTCGGGTACCCGCCGTCGCTGTGGTTCGGCGGCAACGCGCTGGCGAACGTGGCGTCGGTGTTCAGCAACGTCGACATGCTCCGGGCCCTGCTCAACACGGTCATCGTGGCGGGTGGCACGGCAGTGCTCGTGATGCTGTTCGACTCGCTCGCCGCGTTCGCCTTCGCGAAGTACGAGTTCCCGTTCAAGCGGTCCCTGTTCACCGTGATGCTCGCCACGTTCCTCGTCCCCGGCAGCCTGTCGCTGGTGCCGAGCTTCGTGCTGATGGCTCACCTCGGGTGGATCGGCGGCCTGCAGGCGTTGATCATCCCCGGCGCCGCGAACGCGTTCGGGATCTTCCTCCTCCGGCAGTTCGCGACCGGGTCGATCCCGAACGAGGTGATCGACTCGGCCCGGGTCGACGGAGCCGGGTTCTTCCGGACCTGGTGGTCGATCGCGGTCCCGATGCTCCGGGGTGGTCTGGCGTTCCTCGGGATCTTCACGTTCATCACGGCGTGGAACGACTACGTCTGGCCGCTCATCGTGCTCATCGACCCGAAGGGCCAGACGCTGCAGGTGGCGCTGGCCGGGCTGAGCTCGGTGAACGCGACCGACCTCGGTGCCGTGATGGCCGGCGCGGTGATCAGCGTGTTCCCGTTGATCGGGGTGTTCATCATCGGTTCGCGGCACTTCATCGCGAACATCGCCGCCGGTGCGCTGAAGGGATGAGGGTGCGGGCGGCAGCGCGTGTCCCGCGCTGCCGCCCGCGAATCCCTAGACTCACCCCATGGCAAGTGCTCGCGACCGTGTCCTCGACAGCTTCGTCGCCATCGTGTGCGAAGAAGGGGAACGCCCGGCGACCCTCGACGCCGTGGCCGCCCGCGCCGGTGTCTCGAAGGGCGGACTGCTGTACCACTTCGGGTCGAAGGCCGCGCTCGTCGAGGGTCTGTGCGAGCGTCTGTCCGACCTGTCCGCCATCGACGTCGAGCGGATGCGGGACGCCGAGGACGGCGCTGCGCGCTACTTCGTCCGCAACTGCCAGTTCGTCGGCAGCGAGCTCGACCTCGCCCTCCTGGCGGCCAGCCGACTGCAGCAGGCCGGGTACGAAGAGGCCGGCCGGACCCTCGACGACACCGAGAACGCCTGGCTCGCGACGCTGGTCGACTCGCTCGGCGACGCGCCGACCGCCCAGGCGATCAAGCTCATGGGCGACGGGCTGTACCACGCAGCGTCCCTCGGTGCAGCGAGCGCCGGCCGACCCGACCGCGCGAGCGTCGACATGGAGCCGCTCCTCGCCGTCGTCGACCGCTTGATCGCCACCCGACCCGGCGCGTGAACGACGTTCCCCGCTCCTGGGGATAGACTGGGTGCGATCCACCCGCCTGACATCCGGAGGTACCACTGTGGGCCGCGTCATCGCCGCTGTTTTCTCGATCCTGCTGCTGCTGGTGTCGATGTACCTGTTCGGTTTCGCGTTCCAGGTGAGCTCGGGTCAGGCATTCGTCTTCATGGGCGGTCTCGTGCTCATGTGCCTCTCGTTCTTCCTGCCGATCCACGTCTTCGGCAAGCGGTAGTCAGCACCGCAGACACGAACGGCCCCGCACCTCTCAAGGTGCGGGGCCGTCGTCGTTCCGGCCGGGTTCCGTGCGCTGGCCGAGCGCGCCCGGACCGCGCCCCCGAACGGACATCGCGTCCCGACAGAACGGGGCGCGATGTCCAGAACGGGGCGCGATGGTCGCTTCAGCCTGCGACGCCGCCACCAGCGTGTGAGGCCGCCACCAGGAGGCGACCGCCTACGCGAGCACGCGCAGCCGCCGCAGCGTCACCGCCGTCGACACCGCGGCGTGCACGGCCTCGGCGCCCTTGTCCTCCTTCGACCCGGGCAGCCCGGCACGGTCGATCCCCTGCTGCTCGTCGTCCAGCGTGAGGACGCCGAACCCCACGGGCTTGCCGGTGTCGATCGCCACGCGGGTGAGCCCGCTCGTGGCCGCGTCCGACACGTACTCGAAGTGCGGGGTCCCGCCGCGGATGATCACACCGAGGGCGACCGCCGCGTCGAACCCGGACTCGAGCGCAGCCTTCGCCACGACGGGCAGTTCGAAGCTCCCCGGGACGGGGATGACCTCGGCCGTGGCGCCGAGCCGTTCGACCTCGCGCTGCGCCCCGGCGAGGAGCCCACCCGCGATCTGGTCGTGCCACTGCCCGGCGACGATCGCCACCCGGATCCCGTTGCCGTCGACCTGGTCGCGGTCCGCCGCGCCTGCTCCGCTCATCGTGTCGTTCCCTCCGTGGACAGGACTTCCGCCGCTGCCCGGTCTGCCGCGTCGAGCCACTCGACGAGTGCGGCGATGGTGATGACGGGCACGCCTTCTCGGTGCCCGAGTTCGACGAGCCGCGGCAGGCGCATCATGCTGCCGTCCTCGTCGACGATCTCGCAGATCGCCGCCGCGGGACGCAGCCCGGCGGCGGTGACCAGATCGATCGCTGCTTCGGTGTGGCCCGCACGTTCGCGGACTCCGCCCGGCCGTGCGCGCAGGGGCACGACGTGGCCGGGGCGGTGCAGGTCGTCGCGCACGGAGGCCGGGTCGGCGAGGACCCGCAGCGTCCGGGCGCGGTCGTGCGCGCTGATCCCGGTGGTCACCCCGACGGCCGCATCGACGGTCACCGTGTAGGCGGTGCCGCGGACGTCCTCGTTGTGCTGCACCATCGGCGGCAGGTCGAGCGCGTCCGCGATCTCGACGCTCACCGGTGCGCAGATGAACCCGGACGAGTGCGCGACCGTCCAGGCGATCCACTCGGGGGTCGCGAGTTCGGCGGACAGGATGACGTCGCCCTCGTTCTCGCGGTGTTCGTCGTCCGCGACGATGACGGGACGACCGACCGCGATCGCGGCGAGGGCGTCCTCGATGCTCGACAGCGCGTCCATCTAGACCGCCTCGGCGACCCGGTCGAGCCGCAGCATCCGTCGGACGTGCCGCGCCAGGACGTCGGTCTCGATGTTGACCCGGTCCCCCGGTACGCGGGCGCCGAGGGTCGTGGCCTCGAGGGTCTCCGGGATGAGGCTCACCTCGAACCAGGCGTCGTCGACCGGGGTGTCCTCGTCGGAGACGGCGCTCACCGTGAGCGAGACGCCGTCGATCGCGATCGAGCCCTTGTCGACGACGAGCGGGCTGAGCTCGGGCGCCAGCGAGAACCGCACGCGCCGCCAACCGTCACCGTCGTCGGTCTCGAGGACGGTGGCGGTGCCGTCGACGTGCCCCTGTACGATGTGGCCGCCGAGCCGGTCGCCCACGGAGGCCGCGCGCTCGAGGTTCAGGCGGTCGCCGACGGCGAGCGAACCGTGCGCGCTCATGTCGAGCGTCTGCTTCATGACGAAGGCCGTGAAGGTCTCCGGGGTCTGCTCGACGACGGTCAGGCAGACGCCCGAGGTGGCGATGGAGTCGCCGTGCCGCGCGTCCGCCACGACGAGCGGGCCGCGGACGGTGAGCGCGACGGAGTCGCCGTGCTGCTCGACGGCGGTGACGGTGCCGAGTTCCTCGATGATGCCGGTGAACACTGGTGTCCTCTCAACGGGACTCCGGGGGCGTTCGACGATCGTCGGCATCGACGGACGGGTCGCACCCACGGTTCGTGGGACGTCTCGTCCGCCAGCGCGCCTCCCATCCGGACTCTCACCGTCGGTCCCGGAGTTCCGCCGGGTCAACCTCTGTCGGGTTCGCACCCGTCATCAGTTCGTGGACTGTCACCACCGGTTCGGAATTACACCGACCCCGGAGCGCTTGCGTACCCGGAACGATACCCCACACGGATGACGAGGACACCGCACCGGTCGTGCGGACGTAACGGGGCGTCGTGGGGGCGCGCTGCGCCGGACGGGAGGCACGGGGCGGGCCCGCACCGTGCCTCCCGTCCGCCGTGTGGTCCCGTGGGCCGCGGGGCGGACGCGTGGTCCGCTCAGCCGCGACCGCGCGCCAGCGCGACGGCCTGCCGGAGCGACAGGTCGGGCAGGTAGGCGCGGACGACCGCGATCCCGATCGCCGGCAGCGCGACCGGGTCCGGGTACGCGAGCACCAGCGGGTGCAGGTCCGGCCCGAACTTCAGCTTGAACCGCAGGAGCGACCGGAACCCGTACACCGGCTCGAGCACGCCGCCGACGAGGCCCAGCAGGTCCTGCACACCCTCGTTCGCCGGTGAGCGCTCGGAGGCTTGGGCGAGCGGCGCGGCGGACAGGCTGAGCCGTTCGACCCCGTCCTCGCGCATCTGGTCGGCCGCACTGGCGACGAGGAACTCCATGACCCCGTTCGGCGCAGCGCCGGTCCGGCGCATGACGTCGAGCGTCCAGCCGACGACCCGCCCCTCCCGGTGGCTCGGCAACCAGCTCGTGACCGCGAGCACCGTGCCGTCGGGGTCCTGCGCGACGAGGGTCCGGACGGCCGGGTCCCGCATCTCGTCGACGCCGCCGAGCGTGAACCCCATCTCGGGCAGCTCGCGCTCGGCGACCCACTCCTCGGAGATCGCCTCGATCTGCCGCGCGGTCGACGACGGCAGGTCCTGCCAGCTCGACCACGTCGCGGTGAGGCCCTCGCGCTTCGCCTTGTTGACCGAGGTCCGGACGTCCTGCTTCTTCTTGCCGCTCGTCGTCCAGGTGCGGGGGTCGAGGTCGGCGTCCTCCGCGACCGGCAGCGTTCCCCAGCCCTGCGCGGTGAGTGTGCCGGCGGCATCCGTGCCGATGCCGTAGAAGACGGCCGTCCACCCGTTGTCGTCGCACCACCGGGCGAACGCGGTCATCGCCTCCTGACGGGCGTCGGGCCAGCCGAACGGGCCGCCGACCGTGACCGCGACGCGGCCGTTGCGGCGGAACGCGACGCCGGTCCGGCCGTCGGCGGCGAACCAGTAGGCGTTGCCGTGCCAGGTCGTCATCCAGCCGAACGCGTCGCCGCCACCGGCTTCGAGGAGGGCTCGGGCACGCTCCCGGTCCCGGCGCGTGCCGTCCGCGTCGGCGTCCGGTTCCACGGCGCCGGTCGGGCGGACGGCCGCGAAGGCGATGACGAACCAGAGCACCGGGCCGGCGAGTCCGATCACGACACGGAGCATCGGGTGCAGCGACGGGAGCCGGTCCCAGAACGTCACCGGGGCGATCGGTCCGAGTGCCGCGACGGCCAGGCGGAGCGGGTCCTCGACGTGCTGGGGCGACGACGCCGCGGTCACGAGGACGACGGCGACGATGGTCCCTGCCGCAGCCGCCACGGTCACCGCGAATGCCACGACACGGCGGCGGGAGGGCAGCACCGTGAAGGACCGCCGGAGCAGCACGAGGACGACGGCGGTCGCGAGCGGGACGACGATCGACGCGGCGATCGACACCCCGACGATGAACTGGTCCTCGCTCCCGTGCAGTCGCTCGACCTTCCCGGGGACCGCCCCGTACGTGACGGCCGCGGCGAGCGCCGTCACCACGTCGACGACGACCACGAGCCACACGGCGAAGCGGCTGCCGCGGAACAGCCCGAGTCCCGCGACGACGAGGACCAGCAGCGGTGCCGCGGCGAGGACCAGGCTCCAGGGGTCGGTCGCGCGGTACGCGAGGAGGGAGCGGAGGCACTCCCCCGCGACCCCGTCCGCCCGGCAGCCCCGCACGGGTGTGACCGGTCCGGCGCCGACCACGGCCGCGAGCGGGGCGAGGATGCCGACCCGGGCGCGGGAGACGAGCGCGATGACCGGTCCGACCGCCGACACGAGGACGACGGTGCCGAGCAGCACCCGGGTCTCGCGGTGGGAGCTCCTGGCCCAACCGTTCCGCTTCGGCGTCCGGCGCAGGAGCTCACCGAGGACCCAGCCCGCGCCGGCGGCGAGGACCGCGTAGAGGTCCGAGGCGTGTCCCGCGTAGAGCAGGAGCGCCGCGACCACGGCCAGCGCGTTCACCCGGATGCGGCGGCGCCAGAGCGGGCCGGCGAACGCGCTCGCGGTGACGATGGTCCCGACGATCGCGGTCCACGGGTCGAAGCTCGTCGCCCGCCCGAGCAGCAGGGGCCCGACGTCGCGGCCGTCCGTGTCGACGAAGGCGCTCAGCGCACCGACCCCGGTCCCGACCACCGTCGTCACGACGAACGCGAGCGCCGTCCGCCACGACCCCATCAGGCGTTCGGCGGCGCCGACCAGGACCACGACCCCGGCGAGCGTCAGCAGGAGCGCCAGCACCCCGGTCGAGACCGCGAAGACCCGGAACGGCCCGTACGAGACCGGCCCACCGCCGTGCAGGATCCGGAGGACCACGGCGGTGGCCGACGTGGCGAGCACGAGGAGGACGATCGTCGTCGTCACGGGGTTCCGGTGGACCGCCTGCCAGGCGCGGCGGACGGGCGTCACAGCGCACCCGGCATCGCGGGGAGCCCGAGGTGTGCGATGACCGTCGGCAGGCCGTGCGCGAGCACGTACCGCACCGTGTTCCAGTCGTGCGCGGACCCCGGCGACACCACGAGCGAGGTCTGCATGCCCTCCCGCTCGGCGACCGTCCGCAGCGCTGCGGTCGAGGCCCGGTACGGCGCGTCGTCCTGCCCGACCCCGAAGACGGTCAGGTGGTCCCGGTACGGGCCGTGCGCCGCCATGATCGCGCTCGGCGCAGCCGCCCGGTACGCGGCGACCGATCCGCCGAAGCCCTCGGCGATGGTGTTCTGGATGCTGCCGGTGCGCGGCGCGAGTTCGCTCGAGATCGCCAGCGCGGAGCCGAACACGTCGGGGTGGGCGGTCGAGAACTGCATCGCGCAGGTCGCCCCCTCGGAGAACCCGACGATCCCCCACGCGCTCGGGGCCGCCGCCACGGGCAGGTGCGCTCGGATCCAGTCGACGGTGTCGGTCATGACGTAGGTCGCGCTCTTGCCGAGGCGCCGGGAGTCGACGCACATCGGGTTGTGCGCGGGGGCGCCGAGCTGGTCCGGCGCGACGACGATCGGCGCGAGTCCGTGGTGCGCGTCGGCATACCGGTCAAGGTACCGGCCGAGGTCGCCGGTCTGGAACAGGTCGGACGGCTCTCCGGGCTGCCCGGACAGCGCGACGAGCACCGGCAGCGTGGGCGGGTGGGCGGTCCGCGCGGCCGGCGGCAGCCAGACCACGGCCTTGCGCGCCCGGAAGTGCGACACGGTCCCGGGGATCCGGACACTGAACGCCTCGCCGTCGCGGGGCATCCCCGCCGGAGCCCGCCACCCCGCGGCGTCGACCACCTGGTGGGGCTTCGTGGCGTCCGGCCGTGCGCTCAGCGACCGGGTCGAGTACGGGTTCGTCGCGACCGCCTGCTCGACGTCCTTGTAGAACCCGAAGTCCACGTTCACCCCGAGTCCGGCGGAGAGCGCGACGACCGCGGCTGCACCGACGGCGACGACGCGAAGGGTCCAGCCGCCCTGCACGAGGACCACGACCAGCATCGCGGCCGCGGCGAACGCGAACGCGATCCACATCCGGGTCACGGGGGTGAAGGACACCCCGAAGAGGTCGAGCACGTCGCCGGTCCACCACACGGCGACGAGGCCGATCCCCGCTCCGACCACCAACGACGCCGTCCGGACGAGCACCGCTCGGACCGGGTGCTCGCGCGTCCGACGGAGCACTGGCGCGACCACGACGAACGCGGTCAGCAGGGCAGCGGCGACGTCGATCGGGACGAGCACGTCGAGGCCGGTGATGGGGATGCGCAGGAGGTCGTGGAGCACGGTCTCATCGTGGCGTCGACTGGCTCCCGGAGGGCCTCGGAGCCGCTTCCACTGTGCTCAGGTTCGACATCGACGCTTCCCAGTTGTGGGTCAGCGACCTCCCAGCATCAGGCACGGGGACGAGGGGCACCGCACGGCGGTGCCCCTCGTGACCGGGTTCCGTCAGTGCCGCTTGCGCAGCACCAAGGTCCCCGCTCCGGCCAGCAGCAGGAGCAGTGCGATGCCCGCGGGCACGACCGGCGAGGTCGCTCCCGTGTAGGCGAGGGCGGGCTGGGTGCCCGAGGCGCCGACCGTGCGGGCGACGGTCTGTGCGACCGTCGAGACGCCGGTGGCCGTCGGGAGCACGGTCCCCGTCCTGGAGGCACCGGTCGCCGCCGACACGTCGGCCGCGGTCACCGGGGTGGTCACCGTTCCGGGCGTGCTGCCGTCGCCGACGCCGGTCCCGTCACCGGGGTCCGTACCGCCGCCGGGCGTGGTGCCGTCACCGGGGTCCGTGCCGTCACCGGGGTCGGTGCCGTCGCCCGGGTCGGTGCCGCCACCGGGGTTCGTGCCGGTTCCCGGGGTGGTGCTGGTGCCGTCACCGACGATGCCGATCCCGTTGCCGCCGATGGTGATCGGGAGGCTGATCACCGGGGTCAGCTGGGTCCCGGAGAGGAGGCCGCCGTCACCGGAGGTCGACCCACCGGCGACCGGCGTCGTGCCCGTGGAACCCGTCGACGGGGTCGTCGGCGTCGTCGAGCCGGTGCTCGTGCCGTCACCGACCAGGCCGATGCCGTTCCCGCCGATCGTCACCGGCAGCGAGACCACCGGGGACACTTGCGAACCCGAGGCGATCCCGTCCGAACCGGAGGTCGATCCTCCGGCGGCCGGGGCCGTGCCCGTCGAACCCGTCGCCGGGGTCGTCGAACCGGCGCTCGTGCCGTCACCGACCAGGCCGATGCCGTTGCCCGACACCGTGATCGGGACCGAGATGACCGGCGCGACCTGGGTGCCCGACGCGGTGCCGTCCGAGCCGGAGGTCGACCCACCGGCGACCGGCGTCGTGCCTGCCGAACCCGTGGCCGGGGTCGCCGGGGTCGTCGAACCGGCGCTCGTGCCGTCACCGAGGAGCCCGATGCCGTTCCCGCCGATCGTCACCGGCAGCGAGACCACCGGGGACACCTGCGAACCCGAGGCGATCCCGTCCGACCCCGAGGTCGAACCACCCGCAGCCGGGACCGTGCCCGTCGAACCCGTCGAACCCGTCGCCGGGGTCGTCGACCCCGCCGAGGCGCCCTCACCGAGGACACCGATGCCGTTGCCCGACACCGTGATCGGGACCGAGACGACCGGAGCCACCTGGGTGCCCGACGCCGTCCCGTCGGAGCCCGACGTCGTCGGAGCCGACGACGCTGCCGGAGCAGCCGGGGTCGTGGCGGGGACAGCCGGCGTCGACGCCGAGGTGGCGTCTCCCCCGACCGCGATCGCGTTGCCGGCGGCTGTCACCGGGGCGGTGACGGCACCGGCGACCTGGGTGCCCGACGCGATGCCGTCCGAACCGGACGTGGCCGGCGCAGCAGCCGGTGCCGGAGCAGGGGCTGCGGGGGCCGGAGCGGCAGCGGGGGCCGGAGCCGGAGCCGCGGCAGCAGCGTCGCCACCGACGGCGACCGCGTTGCCGGAGACGTGCACGGGGGCCGTGACCTCCGGGACGACCTGGGTCCCGGACGCGACGCCGTCAGCACCCGAGGTGGACGGAGCCGCGGCGGGTGCAGCGGGTGCTGCCGGGGCCGCCGGAGTGGACGCCGGCGTGCTGCCCGTGACCGAGGACACCGCGTGCCCGAGGACTCCGAGTGCGTTGCCGGTCGCGGACACCGGGGCTTCGATGGACGGTGCCACCTGGGTGCCCGAGGCGGTGCCGTCCGCGCCGGAGGTCGTCGCTGCGTTCGCCGCAGCAGCACCCCCGAGCGTCAGCCCGCCGACGAAGAGGGCGAACCAGAGCCCTCTGGAGACGTACTTGTTCATGATCGTTGCTCCCTGATCGAGATGTGAGGCCGACCGCGGTGGCGGCCGGTGGTGCGTGCCTGCCGTGTCGGACAGGCGCACCGATCTCAGTCAGGAGCGACGTCGTGCTCGCCGACGGCCGACGCGGGGACGGCGTCGTCGGAGAGGGTGCCGCGTGACCCCGCGGCGAGGGAGATCTGACCGCCGGTGGAACCGACGATGCCGACGGCGGCTGCGGCACCCGCCGAACCCGCGGCGCTGCCGCCGAGGACCCCGGGACCGCTCCCGTCGAACGGGCCGTCACCGTGGCCGGTGCCGTGCCCCTCGGGAACGAGGAGCGCGCGGCCGCCGTACGTGACGTCCTGCGTGGCCTGCGCGGCACCGGCGATGACCGTGGCCCGCACCGCGGGCGCCGAGGCGGTCCGAGCGGAGTCGGACCGCTGCGCCGCTGCGGGCGTCACCTCCGCAGCCGTGGCTGCGACGCGCACACCGGTGGCCGACGTCGTCGACCCGGACGGCGTGGTGGAGCTGCCGCCAACCGGGCCGGAGGGGGCGCCGGGGAGGGGATCCGTGCCTCCAGGCAGGGTTCCGCCGATCACCGGGGGCAGGCCGTCCACCACGCCGGGGAGGGAACCGACCGTCGTCCCGACATCGCCGAGGGTGTCGTCGACGAGCCCGGTGACCGGGCGGGTGACCGTTCCGAGCGTGTCGTCGCCGAGGACGGTGCCGACGATCGGCAGGCTGCCGACGACCTGGTCGAGCGTGTGGACGACGGTGGTCACGGGGCGCGCGTCGGTGAGCGACTGCACGGTGCCGGTGACGGGCCGCAGCACGGTCACGACCGTGTCGGTGAGCGGCCTGGAGGCGCTGCTCGCCTCCGTCGGTTCGGCCGTCGTCGCGGGGGTGGTCGGTGTCGTTGTGGTCGGCGCTGGCGCGCTCGGAGTGGTGGGTGCCGGAGCGGCCGCGGGAGCGGTGCTCGACGGCGCCGGAGCCGGTGCCGCCGGAACCGCCGGCGCTGCTTGCACAGGCGCTGCCGGGGCGGGCGCTGCGGCGACCGGCGCGGGTGCGGGTGCGGCAGGTGCCGCCGGAGCTGGAACTGGAGCGGGTGCTGCCGGGGCGGGTGCTGCCGGAGTGACCGCCGTCCGGACCGGTGCGACGACGTCTTGCACGACGTGTCCGACCCCGCCGGTGACGCCGTGGACGGTGTCGCCGAGGCCCTGGACCAGGCCACCGACCAGCCCACGCTGCTGCGGCTGCTGGGTCTGGGGTGCGGTCGCGGGCGTCGCGGCGGAGGCCGGGCGGGCTCCGAGGACGAGTGTGAGCAGCACGAGGGCAGCGGCGATCCCGACACCGAGGACGGCGTACCGGACGATCGCGCGCCAGGGTGCGCGCAACGGCTGGTCCATGCGCTCACCTCCTGATCTCGGCTGCGCACGTAGAGTGGTTGATCGGCACAGTACGCCGCTCCGCTCCGGAACGCACCCTGTTTCGGAAGAAATCGTCAGGAAAGGCCGGTCTTGGTCTCGATCTTCAACGCTCCGACCCGCAACCTCGACATCGTGACGCTGCACGAGATCCTGCGCCTCCGGCAGGACGTCTTCGTCGTCGAGCAGGGGGCCGCGTACCCCGACATCGACGGTCGCGACCTCGAGCCGGGCACGCTGCAGTTCTGGGCGGGGCAGGGGTCCGTCGACGCCACGCTCCGACTCCTCCGCGAGCCGGACGGCACCGAGCGCATCGGACGCGTCGCCACCGCTGCCGCCTCCCGCGGGCAGGGGCTCGCGGCGCAGCTCATGGAAGCGGCGATCGCCGAGGCCCGCTCCTCGCGGATCGCGATCGACGCGCAGGCGCACCTCGAGCAGTGGTACGCCCGGTTCGGGTTCGTGCGCTCCGGCGAGGACTTCTCCGAGGACGGCATCCCGCACCTGCCGATGGCGCGGACACGCTGACCGTCAGGCGTTGATCGTCAGGCGCGCCAGCGGCGGAGTTCGTCGAACGACCGGCCCTGGTGCGCCCGGTCGGCGACGAGTCGCTCGAAGACGATGTTCGTCTGCGTCGTGGCCACCGACGGGTCCCCACTGAGCTCGTCGGCCACGAAGTCGCGGAGCTGTTCGGTGGACGTGCAGGCGATGTGCACCAGGAAGTCCTTGTCGCCGGCGAGGAACGACACGTCCTGCACGACGGGCACCCGGAGCAGGCGCTTCGCGAAGTCACGGAGCTCGTGCCGAGCCGCTGCGTGCACACGGACCGAGACCATCGCCTCGATCGCGAACCCGAGCCGAGCGACGTCCACCTCGGCACGGTAGCCGCGGATGATCCCGGCGTCCTCGAGGGCGCGGACCCGTGTCAGGCAGGTCGACGGTGCGATGCCCACCGCCGCCGCCAGCCGGTTGTTCGGGATCCGGGCGTCGGCGGCCAGGGTCCAGAGGATCCGCTCGTCGACCTCGTCGAGGCGCGGAGCGGGGTCGGGGCGACGGACGGGACGATCGGACACGTCTCGACGCTACCGGGTCACTCCGCGGACCGCCCTGGACGAGGCGGCGTCCTGACGCCCTGGTGGTGACCATCCCTGCCAGGCCCGGCCCGCGTCGACGACGCGAGCCGGGCCTCCAGGCAGTTGCGCCCGCAGCGCCCGACCCGCGCCGACCTGCGAGGTGCCCGAGCATGCACGCAGACGACGTGACGATCCTCGGAGTCGCAGCGTCCCACCGACGGACGCGGAGCACCGCGCCCGGACAGGAGACCCCATGAGCACCACCGACCACGACGAGACCTCGACCGGCAAGCCGTCCTTCCGCGACACCGTCACGGCGGGACTCGTGCAGAAGGCCCTCGAACCGGTGCTGCGTGCCGTCCGCGACGAGGTCGCCTCTGCGCGGCGGGAGATCTCCGAACGGGCGAACGGCGCGAAGACCGGCCTGGTGCTCGCCGGGATCGCGGTGGGCTTCGCCCTGACGACGCTCGTCCTGCTCGCCGGGCTCGTGGTCGCGCTGATCGCCCTCGCGCTGCCGGTCTGGGCCGCGGTGGGCATCACGTTCGTGGTGTTCGCGATCGTCACGGCGATCCTCGGTGTCGTCGGCCTCCGTGGCATCCGCCGTGGTGTCCCGCCGGTGCCGAAGGACACGATCCACGAGGCGAAGGAGCGCGTGACGAACCGCTGACGCGCGGCGCGGGCTACATCGCGAGCGTCATGCCGACCACGGCGACCGTCATCGCGAAGACCTCGCCGCTCCGGACCGCACGTCGGTCCTCACGTGCCCACTCGTACCGGAGCAGCCACCCGCTGAACGCCGAGTAGCCGATCACTCCGGCTCCCAGCACCGCGGTCAACGCGATCCCGTGGCCGGCGTGGCCGTCGGCGATGCCGGTCGCGTGGCCCATCAGGAGCATGCCCGCCATCACGACGGCGGAGAGCGCGCGGTGCACGTCCATCGGTTCGGCCCGGCGACCGTCCGCACGACGACGGCGCATCACCGGCAGCGGAGCGAGCAGGAGGAGCAGCGTCGCCGCGAGGAGCGTCCACACGACCCCTGCGTGCACGACGGGCATCAGCATCGCGACGAGCATCACGGCCGCGGGGACGATCACGCCCGGCCGCGGACGGTAGCGGTCACCGACGATGCAGCACACCGACGCGAACTGCGGCACGACGAGCATGGCGTCGGCGACGGTCTCGTGCACGGCGTGTCCTCGGGTGCGGCGGCTGGTGCGGGGTGGGTCAGTCCTCGGCGCGGGAAGCGGCCTTCGCGGCGCGCTCCTGCTTCACACGGGCGTTCTCCGCGTGCACCGCGGCCTGGGTCGCACGCTCGCGGACGAGCCACTCGGGCTTCTGCTCGAGCAGCGTCTTGATCTCGGTGGTCGTGAGCGGTTCGTCGATGCCCGCACGGGTCAGCCCCGAGATCGACACGCCGAGCTTCTGCGCCACGACGGGTCGCGGGTGCGGGCCGTCGCGACGGAGGTCCTCGAGCCAGGTCGGGGGTTCCGTGCGGAGTTCGTCGAACGCGGTCCGGCTGATCGGCGCGCTCTGGAAGGTCTCCGGGGCGGCCGCCAGCAGGATGCCGAGCTTCTTCGCGGCCGTCTCGGGCTTCATGGTCTGTTCCTGCGCCATACCCCCAAGGGTACGGCCCCTATGCTCGGTTGCATGACCGCGGCCCTCACCATCGCCTTCGTACCAGGGGTGTCCCCGGCGAAGTGGGCCCGCGTCTGGCGCGACCGCTTCCCCGAGATCGACCTCCGACTCCGCCCGATCGGCGCCGACGAGGTGGTCGACGCACTCGCCGGCGAGGCCGACATGGCCTTCGCCCGCGCCCCGTTCCCGGACGGGCACAACGCCATCCCGCTCTGGACCGAGACGGCGGTCGTCGCGGTCCCGAAGGACTCCCCGCTCGCCGACCTCGCCCAGATCGACCTCACCGAGGCCGACGTGCACGTCGTCGACGCCGGGCCCGTCCCGGCCGACGTCGATGCCGCTCTCGACCTCGTCGAGGCCAACGTCGGTGCCGTGGTCCTCCCCCAGTCGCTCTTCCGCGCGGCGAGTCGCAAGGACCTCGTCGCGCGCCCGCTCGTCGACGCGCCGGGCACCCGGATCGCGCTCGTCTGGCGCGATGAGGACGCCTCCGACACGACGGAGGAGTTCATCGGCGTGGTGCGCGGGCGGACCGCCAACAGTTCCAGGGGTGCTCAGGACCAGCCTGGAGGCACGGATCAGGCCGAGGACGCCGGCTCGCGTCCGTCGGGTGGCGGCAAGGCCACAGCCTCCAACAAGAAGACCGTCGCGAAGCGGGGTGCCACGAAGGGCACCGGTGCGAAGGGCGGCGGGGGCAAGAACTCCACCGGCCGCGGTCGGGTGCAGCGCGGGATGAAGGGCAAGCCGAAGCGCGGGTCGAAGGGCAACCGCTAGGTCTCGCGCCCGCGCAGCGTCAGTGCATCACGGCTGCTGCTGCTCGTGCGACCCGTTCGCCTCGGGCATCCTCGGCGGCCGCTCGGGCAGCGGTGACCACCCGGGTGTCGGCACGCACGGCGGACCCGGCGTCGAACGGCGGCTGCGGGTCGTACTCGATCTGCAACTGGATCGCCTCGGCCGCGGGCTGCCCGGCGAGCTCGGCCGCGAGCCACAGCGCCATGTCGATGCCCGCGCTGACCCCCGCCGCGGTCACGATCGCACCGTCGTCGACCACGCGGTCCTCGACGGGCTGCGCACCGAACGCCGCGAGCATGGGCTTCGACGCCCAGTGCGTCGTCGCCCGCTTCCCCGCCAGGAGGCCCGCGCCGCCGAGCACGAACGCCCCCGTGCAGACCGACGTCACCCACGTGGCCCGTTCAGCCTCGCGCCGGACGAAGCCGATCACCTCGGGGTCGAGCATGGCGTCGAACGCACCGTCGCCACCGGGCACCACGAGGACGTCGGCTGGACCGGCCTCGGCGATCGTCGTCGTCGGCACGAGCGCCAGACCGCAGTCGCTCGGCACCGGGTCGAGCGTCGCCGCGACGTACTCGACCCGCGCGCCGGGCACCCGGGACAGCACCTGCGCGGGACCCGTCAGGTCGAGCTGCGTGAGGTCCGGGAACAGCAGGAACGAGATCCGGACCTCGTCGGGATCGTGGTCGGGCGTGACCGCGTCGTCGCTCGGCTCGGGCACCGGGACCTCGGCGTCGACCGGCACCTCGACCACCTCGGCGTCGACCGGGTGGACGGGGCGGACGCGCGGGTTCTCGGAGCTCATGTCGCGACCCTAGCGCTGCGGAGTGACCCGCGTTCCGATCAGGACCAGACGCCGGAGGTCCCTCGGCGATGGCTGCCGACGAGGTGCGTGTCGACGATGCCGAGCGCCTCCATCAAGGCGTACATCGTGGTCGGCCCGACGAAGGCGAACCCGCGCTTCCGGAGCGCCTTCGACAGGGCCACGGACTCGTCGGACTTCGTCGGGACCTCGGCGTACGAGTGCGGCTCGGGCGTCGTCGCCGGCCGGAACGACCAGACGAAGTCGCTCAGCCCGCCGTCGTCACGCAGGGCGATCGTCGCGTTCGCGTTCGTGATCGTCGCGAGGACCTTCGCCCGGTTCCGGACGATGCCGGCGTCGGCCATCAGGCGTGCGACGTCGTCCTCGCCGAACTGCGCCACGGTGTCGGCGTCGAAGTCCGCGAAGGCAGCACGGAACGCCGGGCGCTTCGCGAGGATCGTCCGCCACGACAGACCGGACTGGAACGCCTCGAGCGAGAGCCGTTCGAACACGCCACGCTCATCACGCACGGGCATGCCCCACTCGGTGTCGTAGTAGCTCCGGAGCAGCTCGTCCGTCGACGCCCACACTGGTCGCGCGAGTCCGTCGTCACCGACCACGAGGTCCGACGGTGACGATGCGGGTTCAGTGCTCATGGCACCATCCTGGCGCGGGCCGCCGACAGCCGACGCCACGGCCCTCGGTCACTCGGCGGGCGGACCGTCCTGCGCCGCCTGCGGGTCCATCCACACGTACTCCCAGCGGTGCCCGTCCGGGTCGACGAAGCTCCGCTGGTACATGAACCCGAGGTCCATCTCCGGACGGTCCTCGGCGCCCCCGGACATCACCGCGGCGTCGACGATGCGGTGGACCTCGTCCTTCGACGGCGCACTGAGCGAGTTGATGACCTCGATCGTCCCCGCATCGGCGATGGTCTTGTCGGTGAACTCGGCGAACTTGGCGTACGTGAGGACCATGACGTAGATCGTGTCGCTCACCACGACGCACGCGGCGGTGTCGTCACTGAACGCCGGGTTGATCGAGTAGCCGAGTGCCTCGTAGAACGCCTTCGAGCGCTCGAGGTCGGCGACGGGCAGGTTGATGAAGACCATCGTGTCCATGGGGATGTTCCTTTCGTCGTGGTCAACCTGGCGCGACGGAGGGCCGAGCGCAACCGTTTCATCGGCGAAGCAAGTGGAACGCAATGTACTGGACGGATGCAGCGCACCTACGTCGACGATTCCGAACCGGACGTTCGCCGCCTCGACAACCGGCACCGCGCCTCCAGGCCGACCGCCGTGGAACGACGAAACCGCTGTCGCACGACAGCGGTTTCGTCGTTCCGGGTCGGCAGGAGCCCCTCGGCCCCGCCGACCACAGGCGTCAGGCGAGCTCGCGCCCCTCGCCGGCAGCCTTCTGGTGCGCTTCGGCCTCGGCCTGGCCGATGATGTCCTCCGCCGGGACGGGGTTCAGCCGGTCCCAGAGGAAGAAGAGCAGCCCGCCGACGAGCATCGACAGCCCGACCCACAGGTTGATGTGGATGCCGCCGGTCTTCTCCGGGTCGGTGTCCCAGTGGACGATGCCGACGATGGTCGTGATCACGCCGTACAGGACGAACAGACCACCGAGGATGCGACGCAGGTCGAGTCGGCGGGTGGAACGGACGAGGGCGGCCTTCTGCTCCTCGGTCATGGCGGTGTTGGTGTCGCTCATGGGAGATCTCCTTCGGTGATCAGAGGAACGGGAGGTAGAGGACGACGCACAGCACGAGTGCGACGGTGCCGAGCAGCGCGGGCGAGCGGTACCAGGCGGTGTCGGTCGCCACGGAGTCGCCGTGCAGGTCGATCTTGCCGATGCCGTAGACCAGGCCGCCGAGTTCCTTCTCGGCCTTCGGCTTGGTGAACATCGACACGACGAACCCGACGACGAGGACGGTGACGAACGAGATGATCGCGCCGTACAGGGTCTCGGCGGTCGCGGTGGCGAACAGCTTCGGGTTCACCAGGTAGGCGATCCAGGTGATCGTCGGCGTGACGATGCCGAGGATGTAGCCCCAGAGCGCTCCGGCGGTGGTCATCCGCTTCCAGAGCAGACCGAGGATGAACACGGCGAACAACGGCGCGTTGAAGAACGAGAACAGCGTCTGCATGTACGTCATGATGTTCGACGCCTGTGCGGCGATGAACGCGGTCGCGATGCCGACGAGCACGCCGACGACGGTCACCCAGCGACCGGTCTTCAGGTAGTGCACGTCGGGCATGTTCGGCTTGATGTAGCGCTGCCAGATGTCGTACGTGAAGACCGTGTTGAAGGACGATACGTTCGCCGCCATGCCGGCCATGAACGAGGCGAGCAGACCGGTGACCGCGACGCCGAGCACGCCGGTCGGCAGGTACATCTGGATGAGCTTCGGGATCGCGTCGTTGTAGTCCAGCGCACCGGAGGCGAACTGGTTGCCGACGACGGCCGCGGCGATCAGGCCGGGGATGACGACGATCGCGGGGATGAAGAGCTTCGGGATCGCGGCGATGAGCGGGGTGCGGCGGGCGGCGGACATGTTCTTCGCCGAGAACGCGCGCTGGACCTCGGTGAAGTTCGTCGTCCAGTAGCCGAAGCCGAGGACGAAGCCCAGGCCGAGCACGATGGCGAGCCAGTTCGCGCCGATCGGGTTGGTGACGTCACCGAAGCCGGTTCCGGCCCACGCCTGCAGGTGCTGCACGCCCTGGGTCTTCACGATGGCGGACGACAGGCCGTCCCAGCCGCCGACGCGGTGCAGACCGACGATCGTCAGCGGGATGAGCCCGGCGATGATCACGAAGAACTGCATGACCTCGTTGTAGATCGCGCTGCTCAGGCCGCCCAGGGTGATGTAGACGAGCACGAAGCCTGCGGAGACGATGATCGCGAGCCACTCGGGCCAGCCGAGCATGGCCTCGATGACGATCGCCATCGCGTACAGGTTGATGCCCGCGATGAGCACGTTCGACACCGCGAACGCGATCGAGTTCACCAGGTGCGGGGCCTTGCCGAACCGCCGCAGCATGAACTCGGGCACGGAGCGCACCTTCGAGCCGTAGTAGAAGGGCATCATCACGAGCCCGAGGAACACCATCGCCGGCACCGCGCCGACGAGGTAGTAGTGCAGGGTCGCCATGCCGATCTGGGCACCGTTGGCGGCCATGCCGAGGATCTCGGTCGCGCCGAGGTTCGCGGACACGAACGCCAGGCCCGTGATCCACGCGGGCATCGAGCGGCCCGAGAGGAAGAAGTCCATGCTCGTCCGGACCTGCTTCCGGGCGGTGAAACCGATCCCGATGACGACCGCGAAGTACACGATGATCATCAGGTAGTCGACCCAGCCCAGATCGAGCCGGATCCCGTTGTTCGCTGCAGCGAGAACCATTCAAACTCCACGTCAGTGTGTTGCGATCGACAACTCCGCCGACCCGGACGGGAACGTTACACCGATTTGTGACCGTTCACATAGCCGAGGTATGCATCACGCCCGCAAGGGCCACGAGCGGCGTCGATAGGCTCGCTCCATGACCGAGCAGTCGCGCATCCTCGTCCTCAACGGCCCGAACCTCGACATCCTCGGGCGGCGCGACCCGACGCAGTACGGCACGGTGACGCTCGCCGAGATCGAGGCGATCGTCCACACCGAGGCGGCGGTCCACGGCTTCGACGCCGACTTCCGGCAGACGAACCGCGAGGGCGAGCTCGTCGAGTGGCTGCACGAGGCGCTCGACGACTTCGTCGGGGTGGTCATCAACCCCGCCGCGTACGCGCACACCTCGGTCGCGCTGCACGACGCGGTCGAGGCGCTGTCCGTCCCGGTCGTCGAGGTGCACCTGTCGAACACGTGGAAGCGCGAACCGTTCCGGCACGTCGACCACGTCGCGACGGCGGCGACCGCCGTCATCGCCGGCGCCGGCCCGGACGGCTACCGTCTGGCGGTCGCGCACGTCGCGTCCCTGCAGGGCTGACCCCACTGCGGACGGGAGGCGCGGGGCGCGCCCGCCACGCGCCTCCCGTCCGGTGGTTGGAACGTTCCGTTCGTGAGTATCTCGCGCTAGGTTCGAATGTATGGACAAAGTTCGAATCGGTCTCGTCGGCTACGGCCTCGGCGGGCGGGCCTTCCACCGGCCGTTCCTCCTCGACGCCGAGGGCGTTGAACTGGTGGGCGTCGTCGCCCGCTCGGCCGACAAGCGGGAGCAGCTCGCGGCCGACCTGCCCGGGGTCCCGGTGCACGACTCGCTCGGCGACCTGCTGGCAGCCGGGGTCGACGCCGTCGTGATCACCACTCCCCCGTCGACGCGGCGTGACCTCGAGCTCGAGGCGATCGCTGCCGGGGTCGCAGTGGTGGCGGACAAGCCCTTCGCGCCCGACCCGGCGACCGCACGCGAGATCCGTGACGCCGCAGCGGCAGCCGGCGTGGTCATCGCGCCCTTCCACAACCGACGCTGGGACACCGACCTCGCGACACTCCGTGGTGTGCTCGACGACGGACGCGTCGGAGAGCCGCTGCGGTTCTGGTCGCGGTTCGACCTGGTCGAGCGGCACGGGATCGCGACCGGGGTCGGCGGCGGCGTGCTCTCCGACATCGGGTCGCACCTGGTCGACCAGGCGGTGTCGCTGTTCGGCCCGATCGCCCGGGTGTCCTGCACGCTCGACGTCCGGGACGCCCGCGCACTCGGACGCGACCAGGACGGCGACATCGACGCCGGGTTCACCCTGTCGGCGACGCACGTCTCCGACGTGGAGTCCGTCCTGACGTCGAACAAGGCCGGCTGGCTGAGCGCTCGACGCCTCCGCGTGGACGGGGTCGACGGCACGTACGAGGCCTCGAGTACAGACGTGCAGGCGCAGGCCGCGGTGGCGGGGCACTCGCCGGCCGAGGACCGCGCCGGGTGGGGCATCGAGCCGGCCGGCGGAACGCTCACGGCGTCGTCGGGGACGGTCGAGGTCCCGTCGGCGCAGAGCTCGTACACGGACTACTACGAGCGGTTCGCCCGTGCGGTCCGCGGGCTCGGGCCGGTGCCGGTCCCGGCGGACGACGCCGTGCACGTGGTCGATGTGCTCGACGCGGTGCGCAGCTCGGCCGCATCGGGCGCGACGGTCGCGGTCCCCGCCCCCTGACGCCCGACGAGGTCGCGTGACCTGCCGCTCGCGGTCGACGCGGGCGGCAGTTCACGCGACCTCGGCGGCGGACCCGCGGCGTGTCGTGCGACCTCGCTCGCCCCGGTCTCAGAAGTCGGCGGGGCGGCGGACGTCGCCGACGCCGGCCGTGGCGAAGCCGCCGCGGATGATCGGCAGGGCACGGTGCACGGCCTGGTCGATGCGCAGCTCGAGGTCGACGTTCGCGATGTCGTAGCCGCCCTCGCGCTTCGTGAAGTCCCGCTCGTTCCCGAAGACGCCGATGGGCAGCGTGGTCGACTGGAAGAACCCGAACAAGGGCCGCATCTGGTGCTCGACGAGCAGCGCGTGCCGGTCGCTCCCACCCGTCGCGGTCAGGAGCACCGGGGTGTCGACGAGGTCGTACTGCCCGATCCAGTCGAAGAAGAGCTTGAACGCACCGGAGTACGCGGCACGGAACGCCGGGCTGCCCACGACGAGCACGTCAGCTGCCTCGACGGTCTCGAGGGCGCGGCGGGTGCGGTCGGACATCGCCTCGCGGGACGGCGCGGCACCGAGGTCGGCGAGCAGCGGGCCGATCTCCACCGTCTCGGTCCGGGCGTCCTCGATCTCCTGCCCGAGGCGCGCCACGGTCGCAGCCACCAGGGTGGACGTCCGCGAGGGGTCCGATGGGCTGCCGCTCACGCCGACGACGAGTTCTCCGCTCATGCGGTCGATCGTCACACGCATGCCGCCCGGGCGGCTCGGTTGTGACGACATGTGTCGGGTTCCAGCGCGTGGCGCGTACCGTCCGCGCCATGCAGACGTTCCTGCCGTACCCGGACTTCCGCGCCTCGGCCGAGGTGCTCGACGACCGGCGGCTCGGCAAGCAGCGGGTCGAGACGCTGCAGGTGATGCGCGCACTGACGCTGCCGGACTACGGCTGGCAGCACCACCCGGTCGTCGCGATGTGGCGTGGGTACCGTCCGGCGCTGATGGCCTACCAGGACGCCACGTGCCGGACGTGGACCGAGCGCGGGTACGCGGACACCTGTCTCGACAAGACGCTCGCCGACCTCGGGCTCGTGCCGGAAGATCGCGAGGCGTACGAGCGCGGCGACTTCCCGACACCGCCGTGGAACGACGACCCGGCGGTGCACCGGTCACATCGCTCGAAGCTCGTGCAGAAGGCCCCGGAGCACTACCGGCCGCTCTTCCCCGACATGCCGGACGACCTGGACTACGTGTGGCCGGTCAGCCCACGGGCGTCCACCGGGGTCCGTCGCGCCGGGTGACGGCGGCTGACCGGACCTCGGCGGTCGCAGCGAGTCCGTCCGCGGCGTGCGATGCGACGGCCGAAGCGATCTCGTCCGACGGTGCCTCGAACCGCACGACGGCGCACGGCACGCCCCGGAGCAGCCGGACGTCCTTCGCCTCGACGACGGTGAGTTCGGCGACCAGGCGAGCGGCCTCGGGCAGGACGGCGTCGGGAGTCGCGCCGGAAGCGAGTGCCCCGACGGCCAGGGTCACACGGTACGAGGGCATGCGCCCACGCTAGCGGGAGCACGGGCAGGATCCGGGACCCGCCGTGGGCGGAGGGGGCGGCGTCGCACAGGGGAAGCGACGCCCACGCCCACGACGGGTCGCGGGATCCAGCGGGGCACGACGATTCAGGGGGTGCCGTGCCCCGCGCCGGACGCAGATCAGGGGCAGCGTCCGGTCATCGCACCGCCGGGTCCGCAGGGGAAACGGACCCGTCGGCGCTGGTCCTCAAGGGTGTTCGGTGTCCTCTCGGTACCGGTCCGTCTCGGTCGGTGCGGGCATCGACCGTCGGGCCGCCGCGGGTCGGACCATGGGGAGCAGGGCACTCCCGATGGTCGCCAGCGCACCCACGACGGCGATCAGCCCGAGCGGGGCGGTGCCGAGGTCGTGCTGTGCGGCCAGGACGAGCGCGACGACCGTCGCTGGTGCGGGGAGGAGTTGGACCGCCCGGAAGTGGTCCTCCTGCCGGACCCGAGTCGTCATCGCGTTTGCCATGTGAACACTCTGACGCAGATCGGCTGTCCGCAGAAGGGGGGACACGACCCCACTCATGGAGTAGAACGTCTAGTACACCCCGATAGGGCTCAAGCGAGTGTCCGCACGGCCGCGACCGACTCGGCGACCGCCCCGACCACGACGGGCACCTCCGCCTCGGTCAGGCTCGCGTCGAAGGTCAGCCGGAGCGCGGTCCTGGCGACCTCGTCGGACAGCCCGAGCGCCGTGAGCACGTGGGACGCCTCGGTGCTGCCGGCGGCGCAGGCACTCCCCGACGACGACACGACGTCACGCTGTTCCAGCTCGAGCAGCACCGTCTCGCCGTTCACGCCGGGGAAGCAGAACGACGCGTGCCCCGGCAGCCGCGCGGTCCGCGACCCGGAGACGAACGCGCCGGGGACGGCGGCGAGGACCCCGTCGAGCACGGCCTCGCGGTTCACGGTGGCCCGCGCCGCGGACTCCGATCGGGTGGCGGCCAGCAGGGTCAGCGCCGTCGCGACCGCCACGGCACCGGCGACGTCCTCGGTGCCGGACCGCCTCCCCCGCTCCTGTCCACCGCCGTGCAGGAGCGGCTCGAGCGCCACGCCCGACCGGATCGCCAGCACGCCGGTGCCCTTCGGCGCGCCGACCTTGTGTCCCGACAGCGAGAGGGCGTCGACGCCGAGCACGTCGAGTCCGACCGGCAGCCACGGCGCGGACTGGACCGCGTCGGTGTGGAACCGGGCGCCGACCTCGTGAGCGACCGCGGCGAGTGCCCGGACGTCCTGCACGGTCCCGATCTCGTTGTCGGCGTGCGCGATCGACACGAGCGTCGTGTCCGGGCGGAGTGCAGCACGCAACGCCGAGGGGTCCACGACCCCGAGCGCGTCGACGGGCAGCACGGTGACCTCGAACCCGTGGAAGCGCTCGAGGTACCGGCAGCTCTCGAGCACCGCCTCGTGCTCGATCGCGCTCGTCACGACGTGCCGGCCGCGGGGGGACGCGAGCGCGATGCCCTTCACCGCGGTGTTCGCGCCTTCGGTGCCCCCGGTGGTGAAGACGACCTCGGCCGGTCGGCACCCCAGGACCCGGGCGACCGCTGCCCGGGCGTCGGCGAGCCCACGGGCAGCCGCGTCACCGACGCCGTGCGTCGACGACGGGTTGCCGAACGTGCCCGTGAGGTACGGCCACATGGCTTCGAGCACCTCGCGGCGCACGGGGGTCGTCGCGGCCCGGTCGAGGTAGAACACGGGCCCGGTCAGACCGCGACGTCGATGTCGAGCCCGAGGTCGAGCGCCCGGGCGGAGTGCGTCAGGGCCCCGACGGAGATGACGTCCACCCCGGTCGCGGCGATCGCGGCGACGGTGTCGAGCGAGACGCCCCCGGACGCTTCGACGAGCGCACGGCCGGCGACGAGCGCGATGCCCTCGACGAGCATGACCGGCGTGAAGTTGTCGAGCATGATCGTGTCGACGCCGGCCGCGACGACTGGTTCGATCTGGTCGAGGCGGTCCACCTCGACCTCCAGGTGCACGGTGTGCCCGAGGCGCTTCCGGGCCGCACCGATGGCGTCGCCGACGGCCGTCCCGCCCGCCAGGAGCACCGCGAGGTGGTTGTCCTTGGCGAGCACGGCGTCCGACAGCGAGGTCCGGTGGTTGTGGCCGCCGCCGCAGCGCACCGCGTACCGCTCGATCGCTCGGAGCCCCGGGGTCGTCTTCCGGGTGTCGACGATCCGCGCACGGGTGCCCGTGACCGCTGCGACGTAGGCGGCCGTCGCGGTCGCGATGCCGGACATCCGCTGCACGAGGTTCAGCGCGACCCGCTCGGCCCGCAGGACCGAGCGGGCGTTGCCCGTCACCGTCGCCAGCAGGGTGCCCGCCGTGAACGACGTCCCGTCGGCGACGTGCACGACGACGTCGATCGCCGGGTCGACCGTGCGCATCACGGCGACGAACACGCCGCCGCCGCTCAGGACGCCGGGTTCCCGCGCTGCGAGCGTCGCGGTCGCGGTCGCGTCGGCCGGGATCAGGGTCTCGCTCGTGACGTCGCCCCAGGGCGCGTCCTCCTCCAGAGCGGTGTCGATCACCCGGCGCAGGGCGTGCGGCGGGATGGTCCCCGGATCGATCGGTGCGGTCATGCGGGTACCTCCTGCGGGACGGCTGCGTGCTGGGCGACCCACGCGTACGACGCGGGTGCGGTCGGGTCGGTGTCGGGGTGGTCGGTGCGGGCGTGGGCACCGCGGGACTCGGTGCGGGTCTCGGCGGCGAGCGCGACGATCCGTGCGAGGTCGAGCAGTGCTCGGTCCTCGTGGTCGCGCACCCCGGTGGGGTCCGCGACGCGCAGGGCGTCGAGTTCGCGGCGTGCGGTCGCGAGTCCGGTCGCGTCGCGGAGCAGGCCCACGCGGTCCGTCATGACGGACTGGACCGCCTGACGGACGTCCGTCCCGTCGGTGCGGCGATCCGCGCCTCCAGGCAGGATCGGACTGGAGGCGCGGATCGCGTCGGCCGCGTCGCTGACGGTCGTGACGTGGAGACCTGCGTCACCCCGCAGGCGCAGCCGGCCGGGGCGGGGCGCGTCGAGCGCGTCAGCCGCCCGCACGGCGAAGACGAGCCCCTCGAGGAGCGAGTTCGAGGCGAGCCGGTTCGCACCGTGCACCCCGGTGCAGGCGACCTCGCCGACGGCGAGCAGTCCGGGGAGGCTGGTGCGTCCCTCGGCGTCGGTCGCGATGCCACCCATCGAGTAGTGCGCGGCCGGCGAGACGGGCACACCCTCGCGGGTCCAGTCGAACCCGGCGGCTCGGGTGGCGCGGGTGAGTCCGGGGAAGCGTCGGACCAGGAAGCCGGCGTCGAGACCGGTCGCGTCCAGCAGCACGGGTGCGCCGCCCTGGTCGCGCACCGCGGCGGCGATCCCGCGTGCCACCACGTCCCGCGGGGCGAGCTCGGCGTCCGGGTGCACGTCGGTCATGAACCGCCGACCACGGGCGTCCCGGAGCACGGCGCCCTCGCCGCGGACGGCCTCGGACACGAGTCCCCCGCCGGGCACCGCGAGGCGGGTCGGGTGGAACTGCACGAACTCGAGGTCCGCGAGGACCGCTCCGGCGCGCCACGCGGCGGCCACGCCGTCGCCCGTCGCGACGAGCGGGTTCGTCGTCTCGCGGTACAGGTGTCCCGCTCCGCCGGAGGCGAGCAGGACCGCGTCGGCGTCGAGCCGCCGCGGTTCGCCGAGCAGGTCGAGCACGTCGACCCCGACCACGGCGCCGTCACGGACGACGAGGTCGGTGAGGCAGGTGCGCTCGAGGATCGTGACGTGACGACGGTGCAGGGCGTCGATGAGGGTGCGCTCGATCGCCGCTCCGGTGGCGTCACCGTCGGCGTGCACGACCCTCCACCGGCCGTGCGCTGCCTCGCGCCCGCGGGCGAGGTCGTCGCCGTACCGGTCGAGGCTCGACGGGTCCGCCGTGCGGTCGAACGGGACGCCGAGCGACAGCAGGTCGCGGACGCGTGCCGGTCCGTCCGTGCAGAGCACCTCGACCGCGCGGGCGTCCGCGCTGCCGGCGGCCGCGACGTGTGTGTCGGCCTGGTGGAGCGACGACGAGTCGTCGGCACCGAGTGCGACCGCGACGCCGCCCTGGGCGTACGCGGTCGCGCTGTCGGCGAGGGCGCCCTTCGTCACCAGGGTGACGTCGTGGCGGGCGCTCGCGCGGATCGCTGCGGTCAGTCCGGAGATGCCGGAACCGACGATGACGACGTGCACGGCCTCCGCCTCAGTCTCGCGGCTTCGCGGCGAGCATGCGCTCGAGGGCGACCTTGGCGTCGGCCTGGACGTCGGCGGGGACGACGATCTCGTTGAGGACCTCGCCGTCGACCAGGGCCTCGAGCACCCACGCCAGGTACCCCGGGTGGATCCGGTACATCGTCGAGCAGGGGCACACCACGGGGTCGAGGCAGAAGATCGTGTGCTGCGGGTACTCGGCCGCGAGCCGGTTCACCATGTTGATCTCGGTGCCGATCGCGAACGTCGTCGGTTCGGTCGCCGCCGCCACCGTCTTCCGGATGAGGTCCGTGCTGCCGGCCGCGTCCGCCGCGTCGACCACGGCCATCGGGCACTCGGGGTGGACGATCACCTGGACACCCGGGTGGTCGCGACGGGCCTGCTCGATCTGGTCGACCGTGAAGCGGCGGTGCACCGAGCAGAAGCCGTGCCAGAGGACGACCTTCGCATCCTGCAGGGTCTGCGCGTCGTTGCCGCCCAGGGCCTTCCGCGGGTTCCACATCGGCATCAGGTCCGTGCTGATCCCCATCGCCTTGGCAGTGTTCCGGCCGAGGTGCTGGTCCGGGAAGAAGAGGACGCGCTGGCCGCGCTCGAACGCCCACTCGAGGACGGTCGCCGCGTTCGACGACGTGCAGACGATGCCGCCGTTCCGCCCGCAGAACGCCTTGAGGTCGGCCGCGGAGTTCATGTAGGTGACGGGGATGATCGGGACCCGGCCGTCGGCGTCCGGCTCGGTGCCGTAGACCGTGGTCAGCTCGGCCCAGGCGGCCTCGACGCTGTCGATGTCGGCCATGTCCGCCATCGAGCACCCGGCGGCGAGGTTCGGCAGGATGACGCGCTGGTCGTCGCGGGCGAGGATGTCGGCCGTCTCCGCCATGAAGTGCACACCGCAGAACACGATGGCCTCGGCGTCGGGCTTCGTCAGCGCCGCGTTGGCGAGCTGGAAGGAGTCGCCGAGGAAGTCCGCGTGCCGCACGACCTCGTCGCGCTGGTAGAAGTGCCCGAGGACCACGACACGGTCGCCCAGGGTCGCCTTCGCCCGCTCGATGCGCTCGTGGAGTTCGTCCACCGGTGCGTTCTTGTACTCGTCCGGGATCACGCCCTGTCGCGGAGCGGACGTCGGGATGACGTCGGACATCGACGAGCCGGGGCCGTAGCCGGGGCGGGCGTCGAAGTCCCAGGTCGGCATGGCGAGGTCGGGCGTGCAGGTGCTGCCGGCGGCCCGGCCGTTGGAGATGAGTTCGATGGTCGTTGCGATGGACACTGCGGTGTTCCTATCGGTTCTGCGGTCGTGTGCCCTGCTGCAGCGGGCCGTTGTCCGCGTAGGCCAGGTCGGGGTTCGAGCGGTACAGCCGGGCCGGACGGTGCCGGTCCCCGCTCGTGGTCTCGTCGGTCGGCAGGATCGCGTCGGTCTTCTCGACCTGCCGCCGGAAGTTCGCCGGGTCGAGCGCACGCCCGAGCACCGCCTCGTACACCCCGCGGAGCTCGGCGAGGGTGAACCGGTCCCCCAGGAACGCCTGGGCGATCCGGGAGTACGACATCTTGTTGCGCAGTCGCCAGAGGGCGTACTCGACGATGCGGTCGTGGTCGAAGGCGAGCGGCGGGTGCTCGTCCGCCAGGAACCAGCGCACGTTCCAGTCGTCGGGCACCGAGCTCGCCTCGTCCGGGTGCACCAGGGCCCAGTACACGATCGACACGACCCGGCTCGGGGACCGTTCGACGTCGCCGAAGGCGTAGAGCTGCTCGAGGTACCGCGGCTGGACGTTCGTCGTCTCGCGGAGGCGTGCGGCGGCGGAGTCCTCGAGCCCCTCGTCCGGCTGCACCCACCCGCCCGGCAGCGCCCAGGAACCCTCGAACGGTTCGGCGACCCGGCGGACGAGTGGCATCCAGAGCGCGGGGGCACCGGTGTCGGGGTGCGGGCGCAGCGCGACGATCACGGTCGAGACCGCGACGCGGATGCGGGGTTCGGTGGGTTCGCTTGTTTGTGTCATGTTGACTCGAAGTGTTCGGGTTGCAATGACACTATCACCGGGTTTCACGAGACGGAAACAGCGACGAAAACTCCTGGTCCGGCCGCGCGCCTACATTGAGCCGCATGACAACGGTGACGAGGATGCACGCCGTCGTGTCGGGGACGGTCCAGGGGGTCGGTTTCCGGTACTGGACCGCGCGGAAGGCCGACGGACTGGAGCTCGCCGGGTACGCGCGGAACCTGTTCGACGGGACGGTCGAGGTCGAGGCGGAGGGGCCTGCTCCGGCGGTCGACGCGCTGATGACCTTCATCCGGACCGGCCCGCCCTCGGCGACCGTGACGGACGTGGCGTGCCGGACGGTCGTGCCGCACGGAGACGTCGAGGGGTTCGCGATCCTGCACTGAGGTCGTCGGGTGGGTGTCCCGGTGCGGATGTCGGAGCGAAGCGGAATAATCGAATCCACTCAGGCGGTTGCCCTGTCTGCGCGTTCTGCGCACCCCGCGTTCTGCGCCCCCTCGTTCCACCAGTCGTGATCCACCAGGAGCCCCGCATGTCCCAGGCCGTCGATTCCGCACCCCGCACCGGGAGCGTCGCACAGCCCTCCCCCGGCGAGACCCGACTCGTGATCGGTCTGCTCCTCGTCTCGGCGTTCGTGGTCATCCTCAACGAGACGATCATGGGCGTCGCCCTGCCCCGGCTGATGGACGACCTCGACATCAGCGCCGCGACCGGCCAGTGGCTGACGACCGGGTTCCTCCTCACCATGGCGGTCGTGATCCCGATCACCGGGTTCCTGCTGCAGCGGTTCAACACCCGCCCGGTGTTCGTCTGGGCGATGAGCCTGTTCTCCGCCGGCACGCTCATCGCACTGCTCGCGCCCGGGTTCACGATGCTGCTGCTCGGCCGGATCGTGCAGGCGAGCGGGACGGCGATCATGATGCCGCTGCTCATGACGACGGTGCTCACGCTCGTCGAGCCGGCCCACCGCGGCCGCGTGATGGGCAACATCTCGATCGTCATCTCCGTCGCCCCGGCGATCGGTCCGACGATCTCGGGCCTCATCCTCAACGCGTTCTCGTGGCGCTGGCTGTTCGGGTTCGTCCTGCCGATCGCCCTCGCCGCGCTGGTCCTCGGCATGGTGAAGGTCGCGAACGTCTCGACACCGCGCAAGGCACCGCTCGACGTGCTCTCGGTGATCCTGTCGGCCTTCGCGTTCGGCGGGATCGTCTACGGGCTGTCGAGCATCGGCGAGATCGCGACCACCGGCCCCGTCGTGCCGGTCACCGCCCTGGTCGTCGGCGTCGTCGCCCTCGCGGTGTTCGTCCTCCGCCAGACCCGGTTGCAGCGCAGCGACGGCGCCCTGCTCGACCTGCGCACCTTCCGGACGAAGGGCTTCACGATCCCGATCGTCGCGATGGCGCTGAGCTTCATGGCGATGTTCGGCACGCTCATCCTGCTGCCGATCTACCTCGAGCGCGTGCTCGGGCTCGAGGTCCTGCAGGTCGGGCTGCTCCTGCTCCCGGGCGGGCTGCTGATGGGGCTGCTCTCCCCCGTCGTCGGCCGGATCTACGACCGTCGTGGCCCGCGCGTCCTGCTCATCCCCGGCTCGATCATCGTCAGCGCCGTGCTCTGGGCGCTGTCCACGGTCGGCGTCGACACGAGTGTGTGGTTCGTCCTCGGCGCCCACGTGGTCCTGAGCATCGGGCTCGCGCTGACCTTCACGCCGCTGTTCACGGCGGCGCTCGGCGGGCTGCCCCCGAAGCTCTACTCGCACGGCAGCGCGGTCCTCGGCACGGCGCAGCAGCTCGCCGGAGCCGCCGGCACCGCGCTGTTCGTCACGCTCCTCACCATCGGCGCGTCGACGGCGGTGGCCGGCAGCGGGGCGGACGGGCTGGCCGCCGCGACCGCCTCGGGCGTGAAGACCGCGTTCCTCGTCGGCGCGATCATCTCCCTGTTCGGCATCGCGACCTCCGCGATGGTCCGGCGTCCGGCGACGCCCGAGGGCGCGCCTGCACCGTCGATGCACTGACCCGCGGACGTCGGGTCGCCTGCGCTCCGGTTCGCGCGCTCCGGTTCGCGCCCCCTTCCGAACATCGCGCCCCGTTCCTCCGGGGCGCGATGTCCATCCGGGGGCGCGAACCGAGCCGCTCGTGGCATCGTGGGCGCCATGCGGTCGACGACGAGCGAACTGAACTGGTCCGGCACGGTCACCTACACGGCCGAGCGGGTCCTCCGCCCGACGTCGGTCGACGAAGCAGCCGAGATCGTCGCCCGGTCGCCTCGGGTGCACGGACTCGGGACGCGGCACTCGTTCAACGACTCCGCCGACGCCCCCGGGGTCCTGCTCGACCTGACCGGGATCCCGACCGACCTCGAGGTCGACAGGGTCCACCACACCGTGACGATGGGCGCGGGCACCCGGTACGGCGCCATCGCTCCCGAGATCGACCGCGCCGGGTTCGGCCTGCACAACATGGGCTCGCTGCCGCACATCTCGCTCGGCGGCGCGATCGCGACCGGGACCCACGGCTCCGGGACCGCCCTCGGGTCGCTCAGCACCGCGGTGCGCTCATTCGAGGTGCTCGGACCCGACGGGGCCGCGCGGACGATCGACCGCGACGACCCGTCCTTCCCGGGATCGGTGCTGCACCTCGGGCTGCTCGGCATCGTCACCCGCGTCACCCTCGACGTCGAGCCGACCTACGGCATGCGGCAGGACTCGTACGGCCCGGTCCCGTGGGACGTCTTCACCGCGAACGTCGCCGCGATCCACGCCGCGGCCACCTCGGTCTGCTCGTACACCGTCTTCGGCGACGAGATCAGCGAGGTCCTGCTGAAGTCGCGCGTCCCCGACGGCGCCGAGGACGTGGCCGTGCCCGAGGAGCTCTTCGGCGCCTCGAAGCTGCCCGGTTCCCCCGGTGACGGACACCACACCGCCCGGGACGGCTCGGTCGGACCGTGGTGGGACCGCCTCCCGCACTTCCCGATCGAGTCGGTGCCGAGCCACGGGTCCGAGGTGCAGAGCGAGCACTTCGTCCCGCTCCGGCACGCGGCAGCCGCACTCGACGCCGTCCGGACCATGGCCGACCGCATCCAGCCGCACCTGCACGTGTGCGAGCTCCGGACGATGGCGGCGGACCCGTTCTGGCTCAGCCCGACGCAGGGCGAGGACGTCCTCTGCATCGCCTTCACGTGGCAGAAGCACCCGGCCGAGGTCGCGGCGCTCCTGCCGGACCTCGAGCAGCGGCTCGCACCGTTCGACGGGCGACCGCACTGGGGGAAGATGAGCTCCCTGGGACGCGACGCGATCGACGGGCTGTACCCGCGCCTCCAGGCCTTCCGCGACCTCGTCGCCGCAGCCGACCCCGACCGGACGTTCGCGTCCGCGTTCGGCGAGCGCGTGCTCGGGGTCTGACCGACTCAGCCGATCGGCGTCACCGTCCGCGTCTCCCCGTCCCAGTGCCGGACCCCGGCGACCTGCAGGGTCGACGGCAACGGGGCGTCGCGGAGCGCTTCGACCGCGCGCGGCAGGTCGGCGTCGCGCACCCGGCGGGCGAAGGAGACGTGCGGCGACCAGCGGCCGGGCAGCGTGGTGTCGACGGCGTCGGGCGTGGTCCGGTGCAGCGCGGCGTGGAACGCGGCGAGCACCGGGTCCAGCACGACCGAGCGGACGAGGACCGACCTGCCGGGGCCGGCGGGGAAGAGCAGCAGGCCGCCGAGCAGCAACGAGTCCGGCACGGGAGCGTCGAACGCAGTCGGCACCGGCAGCGTCGGACCCGCTGCGAGGGTCACGTGCGGAGCGTTCGACGGCGACGGGTGCCGACCGAGGCTCGGGAGCCCGGCATCGACGAGCGCGGCCCACACCGCCCGCACCGCAGCGTCGGACGAGGGTTCGAGGACGAGTTCGATGCTCCGCACACCTCCAGTGAACCGCCTGACCGCTCTGCGTGCTGCGCCGAGCGGGCGGAGTACGTCGCGCTCGCGCCGCCCGGGCGGTGCGTTCCGCCCGCTCGGCAAGACCCGCGCGGCGCGTCGTGACCGCTCGACGGCCGGCGGGCGGACGTGTTCCGGGCAGTTCCCACCACCGGACTGGAGGCGCGGGTCGGCCCCGCCCCGCGCCTCCAGTCCGCCACCCGCTGGCCGCCACCCGCCACCCGCCCGCCCGCCGAGCGGGCGAAGTACGTCGCGCTCGCGCCGCCCGCACGGCATGTTCCGCCCGCTCGGCGGGACAGTCGCGGCGTGTTCTCCCCGCTCGCAGCTGGAACGTGCCGACGACATGACCGACGGGGCGGCGACCGACCGACCCGTGTGACACGGATGTAACACGGCGGAACGGAACTCGCACCGCGCCGGGCGGCCCGTCACACTCGACTGCACGCCGCGGACCACCGCGACACCCCCACAGCACTGCCCACGAGGAGCACCAGCATGTCCGCAGCACCCGCACTGCCCGAGAAGCCGAAGGGCAAGCGCCCGATCGGCTGGATCATCGCCGCCGCGGTGGTCGTCGTCGCGATCGTCGTCGCCCTCATCGTCGGAGCCGTCCGTTCGGGCAGCAACGACGACGGGGCCGGCGCGTCCGGTGACGCGCCGAAGACCGTCACGATCGGCGTCGCGGACAAGTCGCTCTCGTACTGGAGCACCTACACGAAGCTCGCGAAGTCGAAGCTCAACGTCACGGTGAAGCTCACGAACTTCGCGGACTACTCGCTGCCGAACCCGGCACTCAAGGACGAGCAGCTGGACCTCAACCAGTTCCAGCACATCCAGTACCTCGCGGACTACAACGTCACCTCGAACGACGACCTGCAGCCGATCGGCTCGACCGCCGTCTACCCGCTGCCGCTCTACGCGACGAAGTACGACAAGGCGTCGGCGATCCCCGAGGGCTCGAAGATCGCGATCCCGAACGACTCGATCAACCAGGCGCGCGCGCTCCTGGTGCTGCAGGGCGCGAAGCTCATCACGCTGAAGGACGGCGGCTCGGCCTTCTCGACCACCTCGGACATCGAGACGAAGAAGGTCGACGTCGAGCCGCTCGAGGCCTCGCAGACCGCGAACGCCCTGCAGCAGGGTTCCGTCGCCGGCGCCGTCGTGAACAACAACTTCGCGACCGCCGCAGGCCTGCCGACGTCGGACATCGTGTACCAGGACGACCCGTCCAGCGCGAACGCCGCCCCGTACGTGAACGTCTTCGCCGCCCGCGACGCGGACAAGGACAACAAGACGTACCTCGCCCTCGCGAAGCTCTTCCAGGACGACGCCGTGCAGAAGGTCTTCCTCAAGGACAACCCCGACGCGGTCGTCCGCGACGAGAGCGCCTCCTCGCTGCAGGACGAGCTCGCCAAGGTCGAGAAGGACGCGAAGGCGGCCAAGCAGTAGTGACAGTCCTCGTCGAACTCCGCGGCGTCTCGAAGCACTACCGCCGCGCCGACACCGGCGAGACCGTGGTGGCCGTCGAGGACGTCTCCCTGGATGTGCACCAGGGAGAGGTCCTCGGCGTCATCGGGTACTCCGGTGCCGGCAAGTCCACCCTGGTCCGCCTCGTGAACGCCCTGGAGCTGCCGAGCTCCGGGAGCGTCACCGTGGCGGGCCAGG
This sequence comes from Curtobacterium sp. 1544, assembly GCF_040544915.1. Taxonomy (NCBI): domain Bacteria; kingdom Bacillati; phylum Actinomycetota; class Actinomycetes; order Micrococcales; family Microbacteriaceae; genus Curtobacterium; species Curtobacterium sp. 1544. The sequence continues at coordinate 264,312 of NZ_JBEPKX010000001.1, read as the reverse complement.
AGCTGACGGCGATCCCCGAGCGGGATCGCCGTCTGGCGCGTCGGCGCATCGGGATGATCTTCCAGCAGTTCAACCTGTTCCGCTCCCGCACCATCGCCGGCAACGTCGCGTACCCGCTCAAGGTCGCAGGTGTGGCGAAGGCCGAGCGAGAGCGACGCGTCGCCGAGCTGCTCGACTTCGTCGGCCTGCTCGACCGCGCGTACGCCTACCCGGAGCAGTTGTCCGGCGGTCAGAAGCAGCGCGTGGGCATCGCCCGCGCGCTCGCCTCGAACCCGGAGCTCCTGCTCGCCGACGAGGCCACGAGCGCCCTCGACCCGGAGACCACCTCGGAGGTCCTCGCGCTGCTGCGCCGGGTCAACCGAGAACTCGGCGTCACCATCATCGTCATCACGCACGAGATGGACGCCGTCCGGCAGATCGCCGACCGGGTCGCCGTCATGGAGCAGGGCCGCGTGGTCGAGGTCGGGGACGTGTACGACGTCTTCTCGACCCCGCAGACCGACGCCGCCCAGCGGTTCGTCCGCACCGCACTGCACGACCGGCCCTCCCCCGAGACGCTCACACGTCTGCGGGAGCGGCACCCCGGTCGGCTCGTCACGGTGCAGATCACCGACGAGGCCGGGCTCCAGAACCGCATCGACGCCGCGTTCCGCGCCGCCGGTGTCACCGCCGAGCTCGTCTACGGCGGGGTCGGGGAGATCCGGGAGCGTCGGATCGGCTCGCTGACCTACGAACTCAGCGCGGCTTCTCCCACCGGTGTCGACGATGCCATCGACGCCCTCCGCTCCGCGGGCGTCACGACCGACGAGGAGGCAGCAGCGTGAACAACAGCTTCCAGAGCGTGATCGACACGTTCGACGTCTTCCTCACCTCGATCCGCGACACCATCGTGATGTCGCTCATCTCGCTGGTGATCGCCGGGATCATCGGGCTCGCACTGGGCCTGCTCCTGTACGCGACCCGTCCGGGCAACCTGCTCGGCAGCCGCACCGGGTACACGATCCTCAACGTGGTCGTGAACCTGGTCCGCCCGATCCCGTTCGTGATCTTCCTCGCGGCGATCGCCCCGCTGTCCCGGGTCGTCGTGCAGACCACGATCGGCGTGCCGGCGGTGACGTTCGCGATCTCGCTCGCGGCGTCGTTCGCCGTGGCGCGGATCGTCGAGCAGAACCTCCTGGCGATCGACCCCGGCGTCGTCGAGGCGGCTCGGGCATCGGGCGCGCACCCGGTGTCGATCCTGCTCACCGTGCTCATCCCCGAGGGCCTCGGCCCGCTGATCCTCGGCTACACGTTCATCTACATCGGCATCGTCGACATGACGGCGCAGGGTGCGCTGATCGGTGGCGGTGGCCTCGGCGAGTACGCGATCACGTACGGATCGCAGCGCTACGACTGGTGGATCGTCTACGTGTCGGTGGCGGCGATCGTCGTCATCGTGCAGCTCGGCCAGTTCATCGGCAACCGGCTGGCGCGCGCGACCCTGCGTCGCTGACGCGGGCCGTGCCCGGAAGGCGACCGCCTGGAGGCCCGGTGCCGGTCTCGTCGACCGGCACCGGGCCTCCAGTGCGTCGCCGGACGGGCGCGGGGCGCTCCCCCGAGCGGGCAGTATTCGTCACGCTCGCGACGCCGAGACGGCGCGTCCCGCCCGTTCGGCGGAACGCGTGCGGCGCGTCCTGCCCGTTCGGCGGAACGCTACCTGACGACCCGAGCGGGCCGTATTCGTCACGTTCACCGCGCCGAGACGGCGCGTTGCGCCCGCTCGGTGAGACGCGCGCGGCGAGTTCTGCCCGCTCGGCGAACGGCCCTGCCCGCGGGCACGGCGCCTCAGGCGGCCGGGGACTCCACGGTGGCGACGGTGCCGGTCGCGCCGGGGTGCTCGTAGTGCGCGCGGACCAGGATCGGCCGGTGGTCGGAGATGCCGGCGGGCAGGGTCTCGACGCCGGCGATGTGCAGGCCGACGCTCGTCGCGAAGTCGAAGTGGCCGGTGAACTTTCGGTAGCGCAGGTACGTCGGCTGGTCGGAGAGCGACAGCGCGAAGCCGTGCTCCTCGATCTTGCGGCGCAGGTTCGTCTGGAACCAGGGGTAGTTGAAGTCGCCGACCATGACGGCGGGGGCCTCGGTCGAGAGGTCCCGGACGAACTGGTGCGCGGCCTCGATCTGCTTCCGGCGCAGGGAGTTCGTCGCGGTCAGGGGCGAGGCGTGGAAGGACGCGACGATGACCTCGGCGTCGGCTTCGGTGTCGCGCAGGTGCATCGCGATGAGCCGCTCGTGCGCGGGTGCGAGGACCCGGTCGTGCAACGACTTCTGCAGGGAGTGGATCGTGAAGTCCTGGACCTCGAAGCGGTCGTCCCGCTTGTAGATCGCGAGCCCGAGCCGGTTGCCCTTGGTGGACGCGGCGAGGGAGAGCCCGGCGACGGAGGGCGCCAGGTCGTTGCTGTCGCACTCCTGCACACAGATCACGTCGGCCTGCGAGGCCTCGGCCAGGGCGGCGAGTTCGCCGTTCGCGGTGTGCTCGCGGAGGTTGTAGCTGACGACACGCAGCCCGGTCGGTTCCACGGCCGTGTCGGCTGCGATCGTCCCCTGCTGCTGTGTCGCGGCCATGCTGCCTTCCTGTTCCGGGTGTTTCCGGTCACCCTGCCGCGGGCAACCGTACTCGGCGATCGCAAACAGTTGCTGAGACTGTAGCGCGGCCCGGGTTTCGCGCGTGTGACCGTGTCGAAAACGGACGACGACGCCGGATCGCCCTCGTCAGGCGCGGACTCGGCGCGCTGGTCGGACCGTGTCTCCGGCCGTGCGGCTCATCAGGAGTCCCTCGACGCAGGCGACGACGAGCAGCACCGCGATCACCCAGAACGCCGCGTCGTACGGCCCGGACCCGCCGAGTCCGGCGGCGGCTCGGATGACCACGGCGGCGACCGCGACACCGAAGCCCGCGGCCGTCTGCTGGAGGGTCGACGACAGGGTGTTCGCCGGGGTCATGTCGGCCTGCTCGACGTCCGCGAAGGCGATGGTGTTGTACGCGGTGAAGCCGACGGACCGTGCGGCGCCGCTCACGACGAGCAGCACGGCGAGGAGCCAGAACGGGGTGTCCTCGGTCATGAACACCATCGCGACGACGCTCAGTGCGGCGATCGCACTCGACACGATGATGACCGGGCGGTACCCGAACCAGCGGAGGAACGGCGTCGTCATGGGCTTGATCCCGAGGTTGCCGACGAAGACCCAGAGCACGGCCGACCCGGCGAGCACGGCGCTCCAGCCCCAGGCGTCCTGGAAGAGCAGCGGCAGGACGAACGGCACCGCGGAGACGGCCAGGCGGAAGAGGCTGCCGCCGGCGTGCGACACCCGGAAGGTCTCGAGCCGGAACGAGTCGAGCCCCATGATCGGGTGTGGTGCCCGGCGGAAGTGCCAGACCGCGAGCCAGCAGCACACCGCGCCGAGGATCCCGGACAGGATCACCGCGACGACCGGGATCGTGTCGAGCGCCAGCAGGGACGCCATCACGACGAGCGAACCGAGGCCGAAGCAGGCGAGCAGCGACCCGAACCAGTCGAACGGCACCCGCTCCGCCGCACGCTCCTCCGGGACGAGCACGAGCGCGGCGACGAACGCGATGACGCCGAGCGGGATGTTGATGAGGAAGATCCAGTGCCAGGACAGGGTGTCGACGAGCACCCCACCGATGAACGGCGCGATGATCGGTGCCGCGAGGGCCGGCCAGGTCAGGATCGCGATGGCCGTGACCAGCTGCTCCCGCCCGGCGCTCCGGAGCACCACCAGCCGCCCGACCGGCACCATGAGCGCGCCGCCGAGGCCCTGCAGGATGCGCCACAGCGTCAGGTCGACGAGCCCCGTCGAGAGCGCGCAGAGTGCCGAGGCGATGGTGAACAGGGCGATCGCCCCCGCGAAGACGGTGCGGGAGCCGATGCGGTCGGTGAGCCAGCCGCTCACCGGGATGAACACGGCCAGCGTGACCAGGTAGGCGGTGATCGCGACGCCGACCGCCGCGGAGTCGACCCCGAGGTCGCGTCCCATCGCCGGCGCCGCCGTGGCCAGGATCGTGCCGTCCAGGAGCTCCATGAAGAAGGTGCCCGCGACGAGCACGGCCACCGCCGTACTGCTCCGTCGTCGTGTCGTCATCGTCGTCGCCATGTCAGGCCAAATGCTATGCCCAACTGAGGTTTTGCACTGCAGAATGGCGGGGACGAGGACGTTGCCCCGCCCGACGCAACACCGGGAACGTAGGGGCACCGCACGACGCACAGGAGGTTCGATGACGACCACACCCGGCACGGTCACGACGAAGGGCGCCCCCGACCCGGCAGCCGCGGCGACCCGCCACGTCCTCGACCACGCGCACCTGCCCGTCATGACGCTGCGCGAGTCCGCGTTGGCGAACAACACCGCGGTCATGCAGGCCTACGTCGAGCGGCACGGGCTCCTGTTCGCGCCGCACATGAAGACACACATGGCGCCGGCGCTCGCCGCTCGGCAGTTCGCCGCCGGTGCCTGGGGCGTCACCGTCGCGTCCGTGCAGCAGGCGATGGTCGCGTGGGAGCACGGCGTGCACCGGATCCTCGTCGCGAACGAGGTCCTCGACCCCGCCGGACTCGCCTGGCTCGCCTCCCGTCGCGCAGCCGACCCCGCCGCGGACGTCCTCTGCTACGTCGACTCGCCCGCTGGCGTCGAGGCGGCCCGCGCCGCGCAGGCCGAGGTCGCGGGCGACCTGCACGTCCTGGTCGAGGTCGGGTTCCCCGGTGGTCGCACCGGCGTCCGTACAGCTGAGGAAGCGCTCGACGTCGCCCGGGCCGCGCACGACGCCGGCCTCTCGCTGCGCGGCGTCTCCGGGTACGAGGGCGGTCTGCCGGGCGTCGACGCCGCCCGCGCGTACGTCGAGGGCGTGCTCGCCGTCGCCGCCGCGGTGCACCCGCTCGTCGGCGCCCCGCGCGCGCTGCTGAGCATGGGCGGGAGCGCCTGGTTCGACGGGGTGGTCGACGCGGTCGCCGCCCGCCCGGACGACCTCGACGTGCTGCTCCGGTCCGGCGCGTACCTCACGCACGACGACGGCTTCTACGCCGAGCGGACGCCCTTCGGCCGCCATCCGGAGGAAGGTTCGCTCGTCCCCGCGATCGAGGTCTGGGGGCGCGTCACGTCGTGTCCCGAGCCCGGACTCGCGCTGGTCGCGGTCGGCAAGCGGGACATCTCGTTCGACGAGGGATTCCCCGTGGTGCGTTCCGTCCGGCACGTCCGGCACATCCGGCCTGGAGGCACGGGTGACGTCGTTCCGGTCACTCCGGCCCCCGGGGCGGTCACCGTCACCCGCCTCGACGACCAGCACTGCTACCTCGCGCTGGCGGACGGGGCGCCCGGGCTGGCGCCCGGCGACGTCGTCGTGTTCGGCATCTCGCACCCGTGCACGGTCTTCGACAAGTGGCGGCAGGTGGTCGTCCTCGACGACGACGAGACCGTCCTCGACACGATCACGACGTGGTTCTGATGCGCGCCACCACCCCGGTCGCACCCGTGACGGACGACGGCGACCCCGCACCGGCCCGCAACGCCGCGCTGTCACTGCGCCGCGGTCTCCGACTCCTCGACTGCATCGCGGACCGCACCCGGAACGGCGAGCCCGCGGTGTCGCTCACCACGCTCGCGACGGAACTCGGCACTTCGAAGTCCACCGTGCTGCGGCTGACTGCCCCGATGGTCGAGAACGACCTGCTGCGCCGGACGCCCGACGCGGGCTTCACGCTCGGACTCGGGGCGCTGCTGCTCGGGCAGAGCTACCTCGAGGGCATCGACCTCCGCTCGGCAGCCGCACCGTTCCTCCGCCGCACCGCGGAGAAGACGGGGCTGACCTGCCACCTGGTCGTCCCGGACGGCACGGACATCGTCTACGTCGACAAGGTCGAGATGCGCGGGACCGTCCGTATGGGCTCCCGGATCGGCAACCGCCTGCCGATGCGCAACACCGCGTCCGGCAAGGCGATGGTGGCGTTCGGTGAGCCGGAGCTGCTCGAACGGGTGCTCGCGGAGCCGGCGACCGCGATGACCGAGCACTCGATCGTCGACGACGACCGCTGGCGTGCGGAGGTCGACCGGACGCACGGCCGCGGGTACGGCATCGACGACCGCGAGAACGAGCCGGACATCCGGTGCGTCGCCGCCCCCGTGCTCGACCACGCGAACCAGGTGGTGGGCGCGATGAGCATCTCGGGTCTGGCGTCCCGGTTCCCCGCCGCGGCCGTCCGCGAACTCGGCGACGGCGTCGTCCGGACCGCGCTCGAGATCTCCGTGGCGCTCGGGTCGTCCTCCGCCCAGCTGGCCCTGTCGAAGGGCACCCGGTGACCGGGGAAGGCGTGAGCCGCGTCCTGACCTTCGGCGAGACGATGCTGCTCCTCACCGGCCGCGACACGGGTGCCGTCCCGGACCTCGAGCACATGCGCGTGGACACCGGCGGCGCCGAGAGCAACGTCGCGATCGGCCTCGTCCGCGCCGGCGTGCCGACGACGTGGGTCGGCCGGGTGGGCACCGACCCCGCCGGCGACCGCGTCACCCGCGACGTCCGGAGCGAGGGCGTCGACGTCGTCGCGGTGCCGGACCCCGACCGGTCGACGGGCATCATGATGAAGGAGCGGCTGGCCGACGGACGCACCCGGGTGACCTACCACCGCCGGGGCTCGGCGGGTTCGGCCCTGAGCTGGTCCGACCTGCCGGCGAGCATCGTCGAGCAGGCCGCGCTCCTGCACGTCACCGGCATCACGCTCGCGCTCTCCGACGAGGCCCGCGCGACCGTCGAGTCCGCGATCGACCGCGCCGACGCCGCCGGGGTCCCGGTGTCCTTCGACGTCAACCACCGGCCGAAGCTCATCGACGCCGACACCGCACGGGAGCGCTACCAGGACGTCGCCCGGCGGTCGTCGATCGTGTTCGCCGGCGACGACGAGGCCCGGCTCGTGCTCGGGCTCGCCGACGACGAGGGCGACGACGAGACCCTCGCACACGACCTCGCCGCGCTCGCCCGGGGCCGCGCCGTCGTCAAGCTCGGGTCGCGCGGCGCCGTGGCGTCCGTCGACGGGGAGTTCCTCCGTCGGCAGGCCACCCCGGTGCGGGTCGTCGACCCCGTCGGGGCCGGTGACGCCTTCGTCGCCGGCTGGCTCGCGGCGGCGCTCTCGGGTGCCACCACGGCCGAGGCCCTCGACCGGGCGGCCGACGCCGGCGCGCTCGCGTGCACCGTCGAGAGCGACTGGCGCCGACCGGACCCGGCCGCCCTGCACGACACCACCACCCCCTCGGACGTCGACCACGCCGTCCACGACCGCGTCGACCGCTGACCTGTCGCACGCTGACCACGAGGAACGAGCACATGACGAACACCACCAGCACCGACCCCGCAGCTCCCGCCCGGCACCGGCACGCGGCCGGCCCGGCGATCGCGATCCTCCGCGGCGGCACCGGCGAGCACGTCGAGGACGTCATCGCCACGCTCGTCGACGCCGGCGTCCTGGCGATCGAGATCACCACGAACACGCCGCGCTGGCGAGAAGGGATCGCCTGGGCCGCCGAGCGCTACGGCACGGCGGCGTCGATCGGCGTCGGGACCGTGCTCGAACCGCGGCAGCTCGACGAGGCAGCGGCGGCCGGCGCGGTCTTCGCGGTGAGCCCGCACCTCGACGCCGAGATCGGGGAACGCGCGCACGAGCGCGGCCTCGGCTGGTACCCGGGGGCGGCGACCCCGACCGAGATCGTCCGCGCCTGGCAGCTCGGCGCCCGCGCGGTGAAGGTGTTCCCGGCGGCGCAGCTCGGCGGCCCGGCGTTCCTCAAGCAGGTCCTCGCCCCGCTCGACTTCGTGGACGTGATCCCCACCGGCGGCATCGGTGTCGACGACGCGTCCGAGTACCTGGCGGCCGGAGCGGTCGCGGTCGGGCTCGGCTCACCGCTCGTCGGCGACGCCCTGACGAGCGGCGACCTCGACGCCCTCCGCACCCGTGCCGAGCGACTCGTAGCCGGGCTCGCACGGTGACCGCCACGGCGCAGGTCCTCCTCCGCGGCGGCAGGGTCGTCGAGGCCGACGGCGCCGTGCGCGCCGACGTGCTCGTCGCGGGCGGACGGATCGTCGCCGTCGGCACCGACCTCGACGTCCCGACAGACGTCGCGACGATCGACTGCGGCGAGCGCCTCGTGCTCCCCGGGTTCGTGGACGCACACTCGCACGGCGGGTCGCTCGTGTTCGACGAGGCCGTGCAGTCCGCGCTGCTCCGGCAGGGCGTCACGACCATCGTCACCGGACAGGACGGCGTCGGCCCCGCACCGGGCGACGGCGCCTACGCCGACCGGTACTTCGCGGCGATCGACGGACCCCACCCCCGGTACGGCGGTGGCGGTGTGGGTGCGCTGCTCGCAACGTACGACGGCACCACGCCGGTCAACGTGGCGACCCTGGTGCCCGCCGGGACGGTCCGGCACGAGGTCATCGGCGACGACGACCGGCCCGCGACCCCCGACGAGCTCGAGGCCATGCGTGCCCTCGTCCGCCGGGGCCTGGACGAGGGTGCGACGGGCCTCGCGACGGGTCTCGACTACGTGCCGGGTCTGTACGCCGACACCGCGGAGCTCGCGGCGCTCTGCTCGGAGGTCGCGGCGGCCGACGGGCTCTACGTCTCGCACATGCGCGGCGGGTACGAAGGGAATGCCCGCGCCGGGCTGGACGAGATCGCCGACATCGTCCGGACATCCGGCGCGCGGGCGCACGTGTCGCACCTGCACGCCCCCGTGGAACTTGCAGTGTCCGCCCTCGCCGAACTCGCGGCGACCGGGGCGCCGATGTCGTTCGACGCGTACCCGTACTCCCGCGGCTGCACGATCCTGTCGATGCTGCTGCTGCCCGCCGAACTCGCGCGGCCAGGCACCGAGGACCTCGCCCGCGCGCTCGCGGACGACGCGGGCCGCCACCGGGTCCGGGGTGCCGTGCTGGCACGGGTGCTCGGCCGCGCCGACCTCGGGACGGACTGGGCGGACCAGATCACGCTGTCGCACGTGCCCGCTGCCGAGTTCCACGCGCTGCAGGGCCGGACCCTCGCCGAGGCCGCTGCTGCCACCGGCACGGACCCGGTGGACCTCGCGCTCGACGTGCTCGTCGACTCGGCCCTGCAGGTCACCGTCGTGATGCGGGTCCCCCGACCCCGGACCGCGGACGACCTCACGCCGCTCTTCCGGCTCCTCGGGCACACGGCCGGGTCGGACGGCATCTTCGTCGGCACACATCCGCACCCGCGGGCGTACGGCACGTTCGCGCGCTACCTGCAGGAGTACGCGGTGACCGGGCGGCTCGGCTGGGCGGAGACCGTCCGGCACCTGTCCACCACGAGTGTCGAGCGTTACCGGCTCGGTGCACGCGGTGTGGTCCGGTCCGGAGCGATCGCGGACCTCGTGGTCGTCGACCCGGACGGGGTCACGGCGGGCTCGTCGTACTCGGAGCCGATGCGGCTGGCCGAGGGCGTCGACGACGTCCTCGTCGCGGGGGTCCCGGTGCTCGCCGCCGGCACCCTGACGCACGCGACCCCCGGCGCAGGGCTCCGTCGGGACGGCTCGGCCACCGGGGGTCGGTGAGGCTTCACTCAGCCAGCGCGGGGGTCACTCCGCGGTCGGGAGCACCGCGACGACGTCGATCTCGACGAGGATGTTCGCGAGGTGCGACTGCACGGTGGTGCGGACCGGGTACGGCTGCGAGAAGTGCTTCGCGTACTCCTCGTTGAAGGCCGGGAAGTCGCGGTCGGAGTGCTCGAGGTGCACGGTCGACTTCACGACGTCGTCCAGGGTCGCACCGTGCTCGGCGAGGACGGCGGCCACGTTGGCCAGCACCTGGGCGGTCTGCCCGGCGACGTCGTCGGCGATCGCACCCGTGGCCGGGTCCTGCGGGCCGAAGCCGGCGGTGTAGATGAAGCCGTTCGCGACGATGCCCTGGCTGTACGGGCCGGCGGGCTTCGGGGCGTTGTCGGTCACGATGGCGGTCTTCGGCGCGGTGTTGTCCGGCACGGTGGCTCCTCACGGATCGGTGGACGTGGCCTCCAGGCTAGGCGGCGGCGCGGCGGTGGAACCGGCCCCGCGCCCGAGCCGTTCCGTCCTGCACAACGCGATCCGTTCCTCCAGGCCGCGTGGTGAGGAACACACAAGCATTGCGCGTCTACGCTCGTACTGTGCCCCCTGCCATGCCCGGACATCGCGGAGCGCCGCGGTGAGTCGACTGGACGGGACCCTGACGGAGTCGATCGCGAGCGGCCGTCGCCGGCTGCTCGACCTCGTGACGAGCCTGCCGGCGTGGGCCGCCGTGCTCCTCGTGTGGACCGGCGGACGCATCGTGTCGACGTTCTGGCTCGCACTGGCGTTCCCGCTCATCGGGCGCGCGCTGCCGGAGAACGCGATCTGGGGCAACGGCCACGGCTTCCTCAACTTCCTGACGGCGTGGGACGGCCAGTACTACGAGCAGATCTCGGTGCACGGCTACCCGACGACGCTCCCGCTCGACGCCGCGGGCCACGTCGCGCAGAACGCGTGGGCGTTCCTGCCGGCGTTCCCCTTCACGATCCGGATGCTCACCGCCTCGACGGGCGTGCCGTTCGACGTCGGCGCACCCGCGATCGCCCTGCTCGCCGGCCTCGTCGCGACCTACCTGCTGCACCGGTTGGTTCGCGACCGTGCCGGGTCCTCGGCGGCGATGTGGGCGGTGTTCTTCTTCACCTGCGGGCCACTGTCGTTCCTGCTGCAGGTCGGGTACGCCGAGAGCACGTTCCTCGCGCTGACGTTCGGGGCGCTCCTCGCGCTCGAGCGTCGGCGGTACGGCCTGCTGACCGTCCTCGGGGTCGTCGCCGCCTTCACCCGGCCCGGCGCGCTCGCGATCCCGCTCGTGCTCGGGGTCGTCGCCCTCGTGCGGTGGATCAGCGCCCGACGGACCGCCGGTGTCCGCTCCCTCGACGTGTTCCCGGTGGCCGAGCGCGTCCGGGTCGTCGCCGCCGGCCTCGCGATGGTCGTCGCCGGGTTCGCCTGGCCGCTCATCGCCGCGCACGTGACGGGTGCACCGAACGCCTACCTCGAGACCGAGATGTCCTGGTGGGTGAACTTCATCGGCCGGGTCGACTTCACGCCGCTCACCCCGTGGTTCCTCATCGCCGCACGCTGGCTCGGCGTGGGCGGGGTCCTCATCGTGGTGTTCCTGCTCGTGGCGTACCCGGTGTGGCTGCTCCGCCGTTCAACCCGTCGGCTGGGGTTCACGACCGTGGTGTTCTCGGCGGCGTACGCGCTGTACATCTTCGCGGTGTCGCTCCCGATGGCGTCCACGCCCCGGTTGCTGATGCCCCTCGCCCCGTTGTTCGGCTCGCCGGAACTCGTCGCGAAGCCGTGGATGCGGTGGACCCTGGTGGTCTGCGCCGTGCTCGGGCAGCCGGTGCTCGTCGCGGTGCTGTGGCTGCTCGGCCCGCCGTGACGCACGGGCCGAGCAGCGACCGCTAGAGCTCGACGGTGCCGTGGTCGCCGGTGTCCGGCTGGCTCTGCTTGCCGAGTGCGGCCTTGAGGGTCTGCACGAGGCTCCCCACCGGGCCGGTGTCCTGCGTCCAGTACTCGACCGAGTCGCCCTCGACGGTCAGCAGTCGGATCGTCGGGTCCTCGCGGCCGTCCGGGAACCAGGCCTCGGCGAACGGTGACCACAGCTCGTCGATGACCGTGTCGTCCTGCGTCACCGTGGCGGTGCCGGCGATGGACAGGTAGCCGCCCTGCGACTCGATGGCGACGTTGACGTGCGGGTTCCGGGCGATGTCCTCGACCTTCTCGCTTCCGTCCTGCACGAGGAAGCGGAGCGTGCCGTGGAACGTCTTGTCCTGCACGGCGAGGGGCCGCGCGTGCAGCTGGCCGTCCTCGCTGACGGTCGTCAGCAGGGCCGTGTGGGCTCCGTGGACGATGTCCGAGATGGCTGCGCGCTGGTCTGCCTCTGTGTCGGTCATGGTGCTCCTCTCGCGTCGTGCGCCCCGTTGTGCCCGACGTGCGGCCGGGTCTCCCCGGGGCGCGTTCCGTTCCAGCCAGTCTGCCCCTCGATGCTGGGCGCGTCCGGGTCGGCGCGGGTCGTTCGGCGTCGTCCGGTGTTGTTCAGTGAGCAGAAGACGTCGGGTGCGCGCGGGCGACCCGACGTCTTCTGCTCAGTCGACGGGCGGACGGGCGGACGGGGACGGGCGGACGGGGACGGGCGGACGGGCGCGGGCGGGCGGGCGGACCGGCGCGCCCCGGTCAGGCGGGTTCGCGGATCGTCGTCTCGACGTCGACGACCTGCGGGACCCGCGGCATCGAGGCGAAGCCGAACGCCACGGGCGGGTCGAGCGGCGCCAGGGAACCCAGCGGCTCCCCCGCCCAGGTCCCGCGCACGCCGGTGACGTCGTGCGCCCCGGTCACGCCGTAGTACTCGCGCCGGCCGTTCCCGGCGGAGCCCGCCGTCCCGGACCCGGGCGCCAAGAGCCGAGCCACCGGGTCGATCACCGCGAGCCACCGGGGGTCGCGGGCGATCGGCTTCGGGACGATCCGGAGCACCCGGCCGAGCGGGGAGATCGTGCCGACGTCGATCGAGGCCTGCAGGGCGCCGGCGGACAGCTCGATGCCGCGCGCGGTCCGCCGCGCGGACACGTCGACGACCGAGACCGTGTCGAACCCGTAGGTGCCGGAGACGTACGCGGCGACGATCTCGTCGGGGGCGAGCAGGACGCTCGTGCCGTCGGGCAGCTCGAGGAACACGTCGGTGAAGGCACCGAACGGCGAGCGCTCCCACATGCCGACGACGATGCGCACGCCGGACGTCGTGCCGACGCCCGTGATCCGGCCGCGGAACCGACGCTCGACGGGAGACGGGGCGGGGGTGGGCGACATGCCCTGGACCGTACCCGGCGCCCCCGTGAGCGGCGTCGGCGACCCGGCCCGTGCCTCCAGGCCGACCTGACGGACAGTCAGTGGTGCGGAAGCAGGAACCTCAGGCGACGGGCACCGGCTCCGCCAGCAACTCCCGCACCCGCGGGGCGACCTGCGTGCCGTACAGCTCGATCGACCGCATCATGTCCTCGTGCGGCAGACGACCCGTCGCGTACCGCATGTCGAACCGGGTGACGCCGAGGATCCGCATGTTCCGCGCGATCTTCCGGGCGACCGTCTCGGGCGACCCGACGTAGAGCGATCCGCCGGCCGACAGGCCCGCGCGGTACCCGGCGACGTCGAGGGGCGGCCAGCCGCGCTCGGCGCCGAGTCGGTCGGTGACGGCCTTGTGGTAGGGCCAGTAGCGCTCGGCGGCCTCTTCGTCGGTGGCGGCGACGAACCCGGGCGAGTGCATCGCGATCGGCTGCTGCGGCAGGTCGAGCTGCGCGAGCGCCTGCCGGTAGAGGCGCGAGAACGGGGCGAACTGCGCGGGCTGCCCGCCGATGATCGCGAGGAACAGCGGCAGACCGTAGGACGCGGCACGGATGACGGACTGCGGGGAGCCGCCGACGCCGATCCACGTGGGGATGGCGCCGTGCTCGAGCTTCGGGAAGACGTCCTGGTCGGTGAGCGGTGCCCGCTTCGTGCCGGACCAGGTGACCGGGTCGCCGCCGCGGAGTGCGGCGAAGAGCTGGAGCTTCTCCTCGAACAGGACCTCGTAGTCGGCGAGGTCGTAGCCGAACAGCGGGAACGACTCGGTGAAGGACCCGCGGCCGAGGATGACCTCGGCGCGTCCGTTCGACAGCGCGTCGACGGTGGCGAACCGCTCGTAGACGCGGACCGGGTCGTCCGACGACAGGACGGTGACGGCGCTGCCGATGCGGATGTCGGAGGTGCGAGCGGCGATCGCGGCGAGGACGACCTCGGGCGCGCTCACGACGAAGTCGGCGCGGTGGTGCTCCCCCACGCCGATGAAGTCGAGGCCGACCTGGTCGGCGAGGACCGCCTGGTCGACGACGTCGCGGATGCTCTGCGCGTCGGTCTTGACGCTGCCGTCGGGGAGCTCGGTGACGTCGCCGAACGTGTCGAGGCCGAGCTCCACGGGGCCGATCCGCTCGGGTGCGGGCGGCGGCACGTCCGAGGGGCGGTCGGTGCCGAATGCGTTGCTCATGGGCCCTCCACAAATCGATGCGTTTGCATCAATGTAGCACGCGCGCCACGGCTCCACCAGGCTCCGCGTGTACGGTCCCCCGCATGCCGCAGATCCCCGACCAGACCGGCCGTCGCATCGTCGTCACGGGCGCGAACAGCGGAACCGGCAAGGAGACCGCCACCCGCCTCGCCGCCGCCGGTGCATCCGTCGTCCTCGCCGTCCGCACGCCCGCGAAGGGAGAGGACGCCGCCGCCGCCATCCGAGCGGCCCACCCGGAGGCCGACGTCGAGGTGCGCGAGCTCGACCTCGCGGACCTCGCGAGCGTCCGCCGGTTCGCGGCCGGCATCCTCGCCGACGACCGGACCCTCGACGTCCTCGTCAACAACGCCGGCGTGATGGCGCCACCGAAGCGCTTCGAGACCGTCGACGGCTTCGAACTGCAGTTCGGCACGAACTTCCTCGGCCCGTTCGCGCTGACGAACCTGCTGCTCCCCGCACTCCTCCGTTCGCCGGACTCCCGCGTCGCGACGATGTCGAGCATCGCTGCCGTCCCCGGTCGGATCCGGTTCGACGACCTGCAGTGGGAGCGCGGCTACAACGGCTGGCGTGCGTACGCCCAGTCGAAGCTCGCCGACCTCCTGCTCGCGCTGCACCTGCACCGGCTGTCCGTGGAGCTCGACTGGCCGCTCATGAGCACGGCCGCGCACCCCGGCTACACGCGGACGAACCTGCAGTCGGCCGGCCGGTCGTTGGGTCGCTCACAGCCCGTCAGGTCCCGGAACCTCGCCCTGCCGTTCACCCAGGACGTCGAACAGGGTTCGGAGCCGCTGCTGTACGCGGCCGCCGGACCGAACGCGACCGGAGGGGCGTACTACGGCCCGTCGGGTGCGTTCGGGTTGACCGGGCCCACCACCACGGCGTCCGTCCCGAAGTCGGCACGGAAGGCCGATCTGGCGCGCTCGCTGTGGGCCGTGGCCGAGGACCTCACGGGGACGACGCCGCCCGCCTGACGCGCGCAGCGCTCACGGCCTGGAGGCGCGGCTCGCCTCCGCCCCGCCGCCTCTAGAACCGCACGTGGGCGCGTTCGAAGGCCGTACGCACCGCCGCCTCGACGGCTCGCTGGCCGCGGGCGGTCGGGTGCACGTCGTCCGCCTGCATCCAGGCCGCGTGCCCGCGCAGCGGCTGCCCGACGTCGACCGTGGTCCCGCCGTCGCGTTCGACGGCGGACCGGAGCGCCGCCGAGATCGTCGCGAGCTGGGCGGGCGGAGCGTCCTCGTTCCAGATCGCGCTCAGGCCGACGACGCGGGCCCGGGGCAGCAGCCGGTGGACCTCGGCGACGAGCTGTTCGGTCGCACCGGCGAGTTCGTCGTCGTCCTGCCCGAGGTCGTTCGAGCTCGCCTGCACGAGGACCACCGCCGGGCGGAGGTCCACAGCGCGCTCGACGAGTTGCTCGTACGTGCTGCCGCAGTCGTCGTCGTCCCCCTCGGTCAGCACGCCGGCGCCGTCGCACGACAGGTTCGTCAGCTGCCACCGCTCACTCCGGGCGAGGAGCTCGGGCCAGGCCTGCTCGGCGGACAGCCCGTGCCCGCCGCTGATCGAGTCGCCGATCACGACGACGCGTGCACCGGGGGCGTGGTCCCACGCCCGGGCAGTGCGCGAGGAGGTCGACGTCGGGGCTGCGCCCGACGTCGATGCCGCAGCGACGGACGCGTCTTCGGAGCACGCGCTGAGTCCGAGCACCGCGACGACCGCCACGACGGCGGTCAGCACGGAACGCGTCCCGGGGAGCACGCCCGAACGCTACGCGCGGCGGCCATGACGTGGCCGGTCGCCCGCTGTGGGGCGATTCAGGCGTGGTGCAGCTCCACCGACCCGTCGAGCCGTCCCGGTTCGGTGAGCCGCGCGTGCTGCAGGACCGTCCGCCCGGGTCCGACCGCCGCCGCCACGATCGACAGCGTCGCGAAGTGCCCGTCCCGCTCGTGCGCGTCGCGGAGGATCGCGTCCGGGTCGTCCGCGGGCAGCACGGCCGACTCGGCGAGCAGCCCGAACCACCCGCTCCACCCGTCGCCCGCGTCGTCGCCGGCGTCCGCGGTGCGGAGCTCGTCGAAGGGCCCGAGCACGGGCGGCCCGGTCGGCGGCTCGACGCCCCGGAAGGCCTCGAGCCACCGACCGATCCGCGGCGCCGCGGGGTCGTCGGGTTCGCCGTGCGTGACCATGTGCACACCAGGACCGAGCTCGGACGTGCGGACTCGTTCGCCGTCCCACGCCAGGACCTCGGCGCCCGCTGCCGTCGCGCGGACCAGGTTGAACGCCCGCGTGGTCGGCAGCGTGCCGTCGTGCCCCGGGAGCACGCCACCGACGGCGTCGAGCGGCACGATCCCGCGCGTCGCCCAGGTGCCGTCCGCGGTCGGGACGTCCTCTCCGCGGTTCAGGACGACCGCGAGCCCCGCCTCGTCGGACGCCGCGAGCCACGCGCCACCGGCCGAACGGTCGCGGACGCCGCGGATCCCCGGGTCACGCTCCGGCCACCACGCCGCCGGCGGGTCCCACGGACGGTCGGGCGACTCGTCGCGCAGGGCGAGCATCGTGACGGGCCACGCGGACCCCGGGTCGACGCGGACGACGACGGTGCACATGGGATCGATCCTCGCACGTGACCCCGGGTAGCGTGACGGGCGTGAACGCAGCAGCAGAGCGCCGCCTGACCGTCGTCGTGGGCATCACCGGGGGCATCGCCGCCTACAAGGCCGTCGGGGTCGTCCGCGACCTCGTGACGCGCGGCCACGACGTGCACGTCGTCCCGACCGAGGGCGCGCTGCGGTTCGTCGGCCTGCCCACGCTCGAGGCGCTCAGCCGGAACCCGGTCACCACGAGCGTCTTCGAGGACGTCGCCGAGGTCCGGCACGTGTCACTCGGCCGGCGCGCGGACCTGGTCGTCGTCGCCCCGGCCACCGCCGACACCCTCGCCCGGATGACCGCTGGCCTGGCGGGCGACCTGCTCGGCACGACCCTCCTGGCCACCGAGGCGCCCGTCGTGGTCGCCCCCGCCATGCACCCGCAGATGTGGGAGCACCCGGCGACGACGGCCAACGTCGCGGTGCTCCGGGAGCGCGGCGTCCGGTTCGTCGGCCCGGTCGTCGGCGCCCTCACCGGCGACGACGCGGGCATCGGCCGGATGGCGGAGCCCTCGGACATCGTGGAGGCCGCGCTCGCCGTGGTCGGGAACGACACTGGTGCCCCGGCGGCCCCCTCCGGCGCGGTCGCACGGGGCGAGCAGGGCGACCTCGCCGGCGTCAGCGTGGTCGTCAGCGCAGGCGGCACCCGGGAACCGTTCGACCCCGTCCGCTTCGTCGGGAACCGCTCGAGCGGACGGCAGGGCCTGGCCATCGCCGCGGACGCCGCCGGTCGTGGCGCCACGGTGACCGTGGTCGCGGCGAACGTCGACGCCGGGCTCACCGCGGGCCTCGACGCGACGATCGTGCCCGTCGGGTCGGCGCTCGAGCTCGCCGAGGCGGTGCACGCGGCAGCCGCCGAGGCCGACGTCGTCGTGATGACCGCCGCGGTCGCCGACTACCGCCCGGCCGAGGTCCGCCCGGACAAGCTCAAGAAGGAAGCACAGGGCGACACCATGACGCTCGAGCTCGTCCGGAACCCCGACGTCCTCGCCGAACTCGTCGCCGCTCGGCGCACCGGCCAGATCATCGTCGGGTTCGCCGCCGAGACGGAGCCCGACCGTGCCGCCCGTCTCGAACTCGGCCGCGCGAAGATCGCCCGGAAACCGGCGGACCTGCTCGTGGTGAACCACGTCGGCTGGTCGGCGGGGTTCGAACGCGAGGAGAACGCCATCGAGGTGCTCGTCCCCGGTGGCGAGGTCGTCCGCGAGACGTCCGGCACGAAGGCCGAGGTGGCGACGGCGATCCTCGACCTCGTCGCGACGGCACTGACCTGAGCGCTCTCCGGGCGCGTCGAGGGTCGCACGGGCACGATGGGTGCATGCGACGACGCGAACGCCAACGACGCGCCACCCGGACCGCCACCCTCCTCGCCGTCGTGCTGGGCGGCGCCGGTGTGACCCACTTCCTGCGGCCGAAGGGCTACGACCGGATCGTGCCGGACACGCTGCCCCCGCGGCTGACGACGCTTGCCTCCGGCGCCGCCGAACTCGGCATCGCCACCGGCCTGGTGATCCCGGCGACGCGTCGGGCGGCGGGGTGGGCAGCGGCAGCGCTCTTCCTGGCGGTGTTCCCCGCGAACGTCAAGATGGCGAACGACCTGCTCGACAGCCCACGCTCGACCCGGGCGATGCGGCTCGGGTCCGTCCTCCGGCTGCCGCTGCAGGCACCCCTCGTCGCCTGGGCCGTGCGCGTCGGCCGCCACGCGCCGAAGCGGTGACCGAGCCAGCCCGTGCCCGAGCCGCGGTGCCGCTGTTGCACCGCCCCGTCACGGTGCACGCCTGGGAGGACATCGTGTTCGCACACTGGCGTCACGACCCGGAATCGCTCGCACGGCTCGTCCCGCGCGGCACCCGCCCGGACGTGGTCGACGGCAGCGCCTGGGCCGGGCTGTCGGCGTACGTCTTCCGTGAGACCCGGGTGCCGCCGTTCCCGCCCTCGGGTCGACTCGGCACGATGACCGAGGTCACGATCGAGATCCTGACGATCGACGGCTGTGGCCGCCGCGGGGTCGCGTACCGCACGGTGGACACCGCGAACGTGCCCGCCATCGTCGCCGCGCACGCACTGCTCGGGGTGCCGTACACGTTCGCGCACGCGCGGGCCCGCCGCCGCGGGGACACCATCGCGCACCACTCGGTCCGTCACCCGGCACGTGGGCTGCACCCGATCCGTTGGCTCCGCGGTCGCGGCACACGGCCTGGGCCCACTCCGCCGGTCCCGGACGGACGCGCCAGCGGCCGGCCGGCCGTGCCGGTGGGGAGAGGCACGGTGCAGCCCCGCCACGACGCCACCGTCCGTGTCGTGGCCGGGCCGGTCGTCGACACACCGCTCGCGACGGAGCTCACGACCCGCGAGGGCATCCACGCCCGGCACCTCGCGCAGACGGTCTTCTGGCAGCGCCAGCACCCGCCGCTCGAGATCCGGTCGGCGCGGCTCGAGCGGCTCGGGGGCGACCTCCCCGACGCGGTCGGCATGCCCGGGCTCCTCGACCGGGCGCCCGACTCGCTGCTCGTCGTGGACCGCACGACCGTCCGGTACGGCTGGGGAGACGTGGTCCGGTGACCGACGATCCGCACCACCTCGAACGCTTCGTCCGCGCGCAGGACGGCGTGCACGCGGCCGCGCTCACCGAGCTCCGCGCCGGACGCAAGACCTCGCACTGGATGTGGTTCGTGTTCCCGCAGCTCACCGGACTCGGCCGAAGCCCGATCGCGCAGCAGTACGCCCTCGACGGCATCGCGGAAGCCCGCGCCTACCTGGCGCACCCCGTCCTCGGCCCGCGACTCCTGGCGGCGACCGAGGCGGCGGCGACGGCACCGGCCCGCTCGGTCGACGAACTCCTCGGCGGCATCGACGCACTGAAGCTGCGGTCGTCGATGACCCTGTTCGGCCGGGCGGCCGACGACCCCGCGCCGTTCCGGGTCGTCCTCGAACGCTGGTACGCCGGTTCGGAGGACCCGGTGACGCTCCGGCTGCTGCGACTCGACGAGTGAACCCGACCGACCCCGTGACACGCACCGATCCGAGCAGAACGCCGTTCTTATATCAGGTACGGTGAAGCATGCGTCCGTACTGAACGGTCGGTCGCCCAACCCGTCCCCTTCCACTCTCGATCCCGAAGGAACCCGCATGCCGGTCCCCAGCAGCGCACCGACCGAGCACCAGCTGCTCCGCGACACCGTCCGTCAGAAGATCCACGACGCGATCATGGACGGCACGCTGGAGCCCGGTGAGCGTCTCAACGACGACGAGCTCATCGCCTGGCTCGGCGTCTCCCGCACCCCCATCCGTGAAGCCCTGAGCCAGCTCGCCCGGGCCGGCCTCATCGAGATGGCACCGAACCGGTACACGCGCGTCACCACGCCGAACCCGGCCGAGGTCGTCGAGGCACTGCAGACCCTCGGCGTGCTGTTCGGCGGGGTCGTCCGCCTGGCGGTCCCGCTGCTGGGGGCGAGCGCGAAGAAGAAGATCCTCGCCCAGCTCGACGCCACCATCAAGGACTACGAGGCGCACGACGTCAAGGCCGTCAACCACGACGCGCTCGGCGTGTTCGCCCTCTACGTCGACGAGTGCGGCAACGAGAACCTGCAGCGCGTCTGCCGGGACACGATGGACGGACTCGCGTTCCGCCTGCGCCTGCCGAACCTCGACGAGCTCGTCGACTGGGACCAGATGACCGAGGACTTCCGCCGTCTGCGCGAGGCCACGGAGTCCGGCGACAACATCGCGGCGGAGCTCGCGACCGAGGCGATCCACCTCCTCCCGGGCGAGAAAGCGCTGATCGGCTGAACTCCCGTACAGGAACCCGCCCGTCTCGCACACGCGAGGCGGGCGATTCTCATTCCCCGCGCCTCCATGCAGTCGCCGTCCCCACCAGCACGACGCTCCCAGTCATGCGCCGCGGCGAGCCGATAGCATCGGCGCGACCACCCGTCCGACCACCCGGAGCACCGTATGAGCCACCGCCAGCCGGACCGTACCGAGATCGCCGCGCGCCTCGCCGCTGCGGTCGGCCGGATCAACCGACGGGCGCGCACCGACTCGGCCGCGCTCGGCTACGGGATCGTCTCCGCACTCGCCACGATCCAGCGCGAGGGTCCCCTGCGCCCCGGCGACCTGTCGCGGATCGAGGTCGTCACGAAGCCGACGATGACGCGGATCCTGACCGAGCTCGAACAGCGCGGGTTCATCGAGCGCGAGGCCGACCCGCGGGACGGTCGCGCGTTCATGGTGAGTGCCACACCGGAGGGCATCGCGGCCGTCGAGCGGGCACGCTCCGATCGCACGGGCATCGTCGCCGAACTCATCGCGGAGCTCCCCGAGCCGGACGTCGACGCGATCGCCGCGGCGCTCGACGCCCTCGAGCGCGTGGCCCAGGGCGACCGTACCCAGGAAGCTCACACCTCCGAGGCCTGATCGAGTCGTTACCGAACCGTTACCAACGGGTGGACGGACGGTTCTGCCAGTCAGTCTGGACGGTGCGTCCAGGATGACGGGTCATCGTGTCGACTTCGCCCATCGGCGGCCACCCCACGGTCGCCGGCCGGCGGACGGACGGGCCCCACACCACCGTCCGGTCCTCCCCCGGCTCGCGAGCCCCTGACGACGGACGTCCCCACGTCCGTCACCCCTGCGCGCTCCCATCACCGCGTGCAGCGTCAGCGGCTGCGCACCACGAGCCGGCCGACCACCGGAATCGATGACAGGACGCAACACCGACCTCCCGACCACCACCGCCTCGACTCGACGTGAGGCCCTGAACTCCCCGAACCGGCGCCTCCGCCGAGCGCTCCGCCGTCCCACAACGCTCATCGTGGGCGGAGCCGCGGTCCTCGCGGTCGCCGGCGGCATCGCGACCGTCGGCACGCAGCCCGCGATCGGCGAAGCACTCGGCATGCCGACCGCCAGCGCCACCAGCGCACCGGCACTCGAGGGCACCGCGCTCGACCGCGCCCAGGCGGCGGCGACCATCGCCACCGCGCAGACCATCGTCGAGTCCGCGAACGACAAGACCGACACGGCGACGCTCGAGCGCCGGATCGACTCGCTCGACGACTACCGGAAGCTCTCCGGCGCAGCTCTGACGTCGCGGATCTCCTCGACGGTCGACGCCACCACCGACGTCGCGAACGCCAGCGCCACCCAGGACAAGCGCGACGCGGACGCGAAGGCGGCCGCTGAAGCCGCAGCACGAAAGGCAGCGGCCGAGCGCGCAGCGGCAGCCGAGGCGGCACGCAAGCAGGCCGCAGCGAACACCGTCGAGGGTGCGAAGGCCACGGCCAGCTCCCTCGCCGCGTCGAAGTACGGCTGGGGCTCCGACCAGTTCCAGTGCCTCGACAACCTGTGGACCAAGGAGTCCGGCTGGAACTACCAGGCCGTCAACGCGAACGGTGGCGCGACCGGCATCCCGCAGGCGCTCCCCGGCTCGAAGATGGCGACGATCGCGGCGGACTGGCGCACCAACGCCACGACGCAGATCACGTGGGGGCTGCAGTACATCAGCGCCGCCTACGGCACGCCCTGCGCGGCGTGGGCGCACTCGCAGGCGTCGAACTTCTACTGAGTCGACTGCTCCTGCACAGCACGCACAGAACGGCCCCGGGACGACCCCCGGGGCCGTTCGTCGTGTAGGCATACCAGGTGACCACCATCGGACTCCGCCGCATGGCGCCCCGGGACCCCGCCGAGGGACACCGTGCCGCCAGCCCCCTCGAGCTCCTCTTCGACCTGGTCTTCGTCGTCGCCGTCGGGTTCGCCGCGTCGAACCTGCACGAGATCGAGGCGGAGGGGCACGTCTCGTCGGCCGTGGTCTCGTACGCCTTCGTGTTCTTCGCGATCTGGTGGGCCTGGCTGAACTTCAGCTGGTTCGCCACCTCGTTCGACACGGACGACTGGCTCTACCGCGTGATGACGTTCGTGCAGATGGCCGGCGTGCTCGTCCTCGCCGCCGGGGTGCACGCCGCCATGGTGGAGGGGTCGACCACGATCGTCGTCGTCGGCTACGTGGTGATGCGTCTGGCGCTGGTCGGCCAGTGGCTCCGCGCCGCGGCGTCCTCGCCCGAGTACCGACGCACCGCCCTGCGGTACGCCGCGGGGATCGTCGTCGTCCAGGTCCTGTGGGTGCTCGCGCTGCTGCTGCCGCACGACGTGGGGTGGGCGGTGATCCCGGTGCTCATCCTGCTCGAGGTGCTCGTGCCGCCGTTCGCCGAGACCGGCGCCCGCACCACTCCCTGGCACACCCGACACATCGCCGAGCGGTACTCGCTGTTCACGCTCATCGTCCTCGGTGAGGGGCTCGTCGCCTCGGCCAACGCGGTCATCGACGGCATCGCGCACGCCGACCACCTGGCGTCGCTCCTGGTGCTCGCGGCTTGCGGGCTGGTCATCGTCGCCGGCCTCTGGTGGATCTACTTCTCGCGGGAGCAGCACGACCACATCCGCTCGCTGCCGACCGCGCTCGTGTTCGGCTACGGCCACTACCTCGTGTTCGCCGCGGCTGGGGCACTGCCCGCCGGCATCGAGGTCGCCGTCAGCGCCGACGCGGGCGAGGCGGACCTGTCGCACACGACCGTCGCCGCCACCATCGCGGTGCCGGTCGCGGTGTTCGTGCTCGCGATCTGGGCACTCGCGCTGCGACCGTCACTGACGACGGGGTGGAACGTCGTCGTCGTGGTCCTCGCGCTCGCGGTGCTCGCGAGCATCGCGGTACCCACGGTCTCGCTGGTCGCGACGGCGGTGCTCGTCACCGCGACGGTGGTGGTCCTGGAGGTCGCGGACCGCACGGGGTGACGCCGTGACGGCCTGGAGGCGCGTGGCGGCGCCGCCACGCGCCTCCAGGCCGTCGGGTGGTGGCGGGCCGTCAGCCGACGCGCGCGACCCGGACGTCCACGCGGCTGAGCGGGAGACCGTGCGCGGTCGCCGCTGCGAGCGCAGCGAGGTGCGCGGCACGCGCCGTCTCCGGCGCGGGGACCGATCCGTCGGTGCCGATCACGATGCGGAGGACGTCGTCGTCGAGGACGACCCGCGCGATCGTCGACCGGGTCGCGAGGTTCTTCGCCGCGGTCACGGTGCTGCCGAGGGTCGGACGTGCGCGGTAGAGGTCGGCGACACCGGGGACGGCCAGCACGGCTTCCTCGACGGCGGCGAAGGTCTCGTCGTGGGTGCTCATGCCGGGTCCTCCTCGGTGTCGTCGTGTGCGGCGGCGTCGTCGCTGGTCGGCGGTGGCAGCAGGTCGCGGACGACCACGTCGACGGCCTCCACCAGCAGGTCGGTCTGGGTGGCGAGGACCTGCCCGACCGTCTCGCGGACGTCGGCGGCGACCCGCTGGATCGTCGAGCCGGCGCGCACCGCGATCTCGACGACGACGTGGACCGGAGCGCCGAGCTCGGTGACGTCGCCCTCGAGCGTGCACCGTGCGATGAGCGCATCGGGGACGGCGTCGCCGGCGGTCCGGACGAGGGAGCGGATGGCACCCTCGGTCATCACGGGTCGCTCCGTCGGCGCCGCCGGGCGGAGCGGGACGTCGCGACCGGCGCGGGCCTCGAGCGAGATGTTCGCGAGCACCCCGCTGATCCAGGACTCGTCGGCCGGTGCTTCCTGCTCGGCTGCGGCCTCGAGCGAGCCGAGCGAGGAGTGCCGCAGCCGCACGATCGCGGCGAGGGCGTTCTGACAGGCTGCGGAGTCGTCGATGCTCGGGTCGGCCGGCTGCATGCCGGCGTCGAGGTAGTCGGCGAGCTCGTCGATCGTGTGCCCGTCGAGGTCGTCGGGCTCGAGCGACTCGAGCCGGACGGTGTCGCGGTCGGTCATCGCCATCCCTCCATCAGACGGATCATGTTCTTCCTCGCCCGGGACAGCAGTCCGCGGACCGTCGAGGCGGGGAGGTCCAGTTCCTCCGCGATCGCCTCGTACGAGTACTCGAGCACTTCCTTCATCACCCAGCACCGTCGCTGCGCCTCGGGCAGTTCGGCGAGCGCCTTCTCCACCGCCTCTTCGCGGGAGCGTGCCTCGGCGACGCGTTCCGGGGCGTCGGCGGCCGGTGCGGCGACCTCGAGCTCGGTGACGTCGTCGTGGAACCGGCGCGCTCGGATCCGGTCGATGCACTTCCGGCTGAGGATGCGCATGAGCCACGCCTTGACGCGCGCACCGTCGTCGAGCCGGTCGAGCCGGTTCCACGCGGTGATGAAGGTCTCCTGCACGACGTCGTCGAGCTCGTCGGTCGAGCCGAGGGTCCGTCGTGCGTAGGCGCGCAGCAAGGGCGTGTAGCGGCGGATGAGGACCTCGAACGCCCGGACGTCGCCGTCGGACGATCGACCTGCGAGGACGGCGTCGTCGAGATCGGTGAGGGGCTGGTGGTGCACGCTTTCCTTCTACTGGTGGTGGATGGGGTTCAGCTGGGCACGGACGACCTTCAGCGGTCCGACGGGCCGCGTCGAGAGCGAGCGGACCCGGGCCTGGGCGAGCAGGTGCTGCGGTGCGATCCGTCCGTGGGACGTCGTGTGGCGCGCATCGGTGTCGGTCATCTGGGCTCCTCGGGTGGACCGCGGGTTCCGGGTCCGCGGGTGGACCGCGGGTTCGGGGTCCGTCACCGATGAGACGTGCGTCGGAGGTGGATCGTCACACGTTCCGCGATCGCCGGTTCTGCGGCAGGCTGGAGGCATGTCCCTCGTCACCGCCGTCTGTCGCGTCGACCGCCTGCTGCCCGACTCGGGCACGATCGGGATCACCGCGATCGACAAGCGTCCCGTCGACGGCGCCGTCCGGGTGCGTCCGCTCGGGCTGCACGCCGACGTGCAGGCAGACCGGAAGCACCACGGCGGCGAGGACCAGGCCGTGTACGCCTACGCCGACGAGGACGCCGCGTACTTCGCGGAGATGCTTGACCGCGACGTCCCGCCGGGGCTGTTCGGTGAGAACCTGCGGACCTCGGGCGTCGACGTCACCGGCGCGGTCACGGGTGAGCGGTGGCGCATCGGCGAGACCCTCGAGCTCGAGGTGACGATCCCGCGGAACCCGTGCGGCACGTTCGCCCGCCGGATGCGGGTCGACAAGTGGGTCAAGCGGTTCACCGAGGAGGGGCGTCCCGGGGCGTACCTCCGCGTGCTGCACTCCGGACCGGTGTCGGCCGGTGACCCGATCGTCGTCACGCACCGACCGGACCACGGCGTCACGATCGGGCAGATCTTCAGCGGGTTGACACCTGAGCAGGCGCAGGCGGTGCTGTCGTCCGGCAGTGGGGCCGACGGCGGACCCGGCACGGGTGGACTCGCCCCGAAGGTGGTCCGGGACGTGTCGAAGGTGCTGGCCCGCGCCGGGGCCTGAGTGCCCGCGCCGGGGTCTGCGTCCGCGCCTGCGGTCTGGTCATCCGCCCTGCGTGCGTCGGAGCGGGTCGATCGGACGCTTCGCCCTCGGGAGTCCCGCCACCACGAGTTCGTAGGCGTTGGCGACGAGGTCCTCGACCAGGGTCTCGTCGATGCCGTCCCCGGGCGACAGCGTGATCCAGTGCTGCTTGTTCATGTGCCAACCCGGCGTGATCTCGTCGTGGTCGCGCACGAGCGCGGCACCGTGTGGCGGCGCGCACTTCAGGTTGACGATCGGCACGCCCCGCAGCTCGGACGTCATCACGAACATCTTCCCGACGACCTTGTAGACGAACGCGCCCTCACCGAAGGGCTGCGTCTCCGCCACCGCGGGCAGGCCCATCGCGGTGCGTGCCGCGACCTCGTGCAGGGTCTCGCCGTCCATGCGTCCAGCATGCCTCGTTCTGGGGTGGGAGGAGCCGCGCGTTGCTGACGTACCCTCAGGCCGTGAACCTCACCCGAACCCGCTCCACCCGAACCCGTCTCGTCCGCTCGCTCGGCATCGCCGCCGCCGCGACCGCACTCGCCGCTTCCGTCGTCGTCGGCGGGGCCTCGACCGCGCAGGCCGCCCCCACCGTCTACAAGAACTGCACCGCCGTGCAGAAGGTGTACTCGGGCGGGATCGCGAAGAAGTCCGTCACGCAGAACAAGGTGACGTCGGGTGGCAAGACCACCTACCGCGCGCTCAAGGGCACGGTGAAGAAGGACGACGCGCTCTACAACGCGAACAAGAAGATGGACGCGGACGCCGACGGGATCGCCTGCGAGAAGAGCTGACCGCCGCCGCGGTCGCGCGCCGCGGCGGGCCGCCCGTCAGAGGGTCGGGACGCCCTCGTGTCCCGAGCGCGGGCGCGCCGTCCCGGCCACACCGGTGACGACCGAGCCCGCGGGCACGTCCTTCGTCACCACGGTGTTCGCGCCGACGACCGAGTCCGCGCCGACCGTGATCGCCCCGATGAGGGACGACCCCGCGCCGAGCACGACCCGGTCCCCCACCGCCGGGTGCCGGCGAGCGCCCGGACCGTGGTCGCCACCGCGGCCGCCCAACGTCACACCGTGGAAGACCACGACGTCGTCGCCGACCACCGCGGTCTCCCCGATCACGACCCCCATGCCGTGGTCGATGAAGAAGCGTCGGCCGATCCGGGCGCCGGGGTGGATCTCGATGCCCGTCACCGACCGTGCGACCTGACCGATGACCCGCGCCGCGAACCGCGACCCGGGCAGCCCCTGCGCGATCCACAGCCGGTGCGTCAGTCGGTAGGCCCAGATGGCGTGCAGCCCCGAGTACACGATCGCGTTCTCGAGGTCACCGCGGGATGCGGGGTCACCGCGGCGTGCTGCGGCCAGGTCCTCACGGACCGTCCGCAGCACGCCTCGTCGGACGGGACGACTCACGCAGTGAGCCCCTCGAACAGCACGGTCGACAGGTAGCGCTCACCGGTGTCGCACACGATCGCGACGACCCGCTTGCCGGCGTTCTCGGGGCGTGCGGCGATCTCGATCGCGGCGTGGATGATCGCACCGGAGGAGATGCCCGCCAGGATGCCCTCCTGCGTGCCGAGGTCACGGGCGACCCGGAGTGCGTCGTCGAGCTCGACGTCGAACACCTCGTCGATGACGGACTGGTCGAGGACCTCGGGGATGAAGTTCGCGCCGATGCCCTGGATCTTGTGCGGACCGGCCTTGCCCTCGGTCAGCAGCGGGGAGTCCTTCGGCTCGACGGCGACGATCTGCACGCCGGGCACGCGCTCCTTGAGCACCTGACCGACGCCGGTGATCGTGCCGCCGGTACCGACACCGGCGACGAACACGTCGACGTGCTCCTCGGTGTCGCGGAGGATCTCCTCCGCCGTGGTCTTCCGGTGGATCGCGGCGTTCGCCGGCGTCTCGAACTGGTGGGCCAGGATCGCTCCGGGTGTCTCGGCGACGATCTGCTCGGCTTTCGACACTGCGCCCTTCATGCCCTCGGAACCCGGCGTCAGGACGATCTCCGCCCCGTACGCCCGGATCAGGGCCCGACGCTCGACGCTCATCGTCTCGGGCATCGTGATGACGACCCGGTACCCGCGCGCTGCGCCGACGAGTGCGAGTGCGATGCCGGTGTTGCCGGAGGACCCCTCGACGATCGTCCCGCCGGCCTGCAGCTCGCCGGACTCCTCGGCCGCGTCGATGATCGCGACGCCGAGGCGGTCCTTCACGCTCGCACCGGGGTTGTAGAACTCGAGCTTCGCCAGGATCTCGGCCCCGCCCGCCTTCGGCAGGCGGTTCAGCCGGACCAGCGGCGTGTTCCCGAACGCCTGCGAGATGTTGTCGTGGATCGTGCCGCTCATCGGTACCGTCCTCTTCGGGTCAGGTCGCGTGCCTCCCCCACTGGAGGCACGGCGTGCGCTGTGATCCTAGCGATCCGACCCAGGGTGTCCCTGTCCGGTGACGCACGCGCGTTCCGCGCGTACCGTGCTCCGCAACGACGAGGAGGTCGCCATGTCCAAGGAACAGCAACCCGACGTCGCTCCACCGGTCGTCGACCGCGATGCGTTCGACGAGGCGCTCGCGGCGCAGGTGCAGGACGAGAAGGAACTCACCCGCCACGGCGACCGAGTCTCCGCCGCTCGCCGACGGCTGCCGATGGTGCGTGTCGACGACTACGAGTTCACCGGAGTCGACGGCCCTGTGCGGCTCACCGAACTGTTCGGGGATCGGTACCTGCTCCTCGTGCAGAACGTCATGTACGGACGGGACTGGGACGCCGGGTGCCCGAGCTGTACCTGGGCCGTGGACAACCTGCCCGCCGACATGGGCCGACTCGACGACGAGGGGATCGCGTTCGCGATGGTCTCTGAGGGACCGATCGACAAGCTCGAGGCCTGGCGGGCCCAGCACGGATGGCCGCACACGTGGGTGTCCTCTGGCGCGACGAGCTACCACGACGACTGGGGGTGGACCGTGCACAGCGACGACTGGGACGGCCCCGTGCCCGGGTACTCGTACTACCTGCTGCGCGACGGTGTGCCGTACCTGACGTACGCGACCGGTTCACGCGGCACGGAGGCGATCCTGCCCGTGGCGCACATCATGGACCGCACGGTGTACGGGCGGCAGCAGGCCTGGGAGGACAGTCCCGAGGGTTGGCCGCAGTACCCCACCTACGGCTGAGGGAGTCGGTCCCCGGCTGGCCCCGACGTTTCGCGCTGGGCGACAGTTCTCGCGGTCAGGCGCCCGAGAGGTGTCGCTCAGCGCGAAACTCGCCCCGAGCCTCCGCGCGCCGCGCCCGCGTCAGCGCACGAGCGCCGTGCGCGCGAAGCGCTCGTCGGTCGCCTCGAGCACCCGCAGCACGTTGCCGCCCGCCAGCGCCCGCAGGTCCCCCGCACTCCACCCGCGCCGCTGCAACTCCGCCGCGAGCACCGGGTACCGCGACACGTCCCGCAGGTCCGCCGGCAGCACCGGGGTGCCGTCGTAGTCCCCGCCGAGGCCGATGTGCGCCGCGCCCGCGACGTCCCGTGCGTGCTCGACGTGGTCCGCGACGTCGGCGACGGTGACGGGCGGCGGCGAACCAGCTGAGCCGGCAGCGAGCCACGAGGCGTACGCCGCGGAGACGAACTGCGGCACGAACGTGATCATCACGACGCCGCCGTTGTCCGCCAGCCTGCCGAGCACGTCGTCCGGCACGTTCCGCGGGTGGTCGTTGACGGCGACCGTGGACGAGTGGCTGAAGACCACCGGCTGCGTCGCGACGTCGAGGGTGTCGCGCATCGTGGTCGGCGCGGTGTGGGACAGGTCGACGAGCATGCCGATCCGCTCCATCTCGGCGACGACCTCGCGCCCGCGGTCGGTGAGTCCGCCGTGCGGGTGCGACCCGGTCGCCGAGTCGGCCCAGGGGGTGTCGTCGTTGTGCGTCAACGTCATGTACCGGACGCCGAGCCGCGCGAGGTCGCGCAGGACGGCGAGGTCGTCCCCGATCGCGTGCCCGCCCTCGGCGCCGAGCAGCGACGCGATCCGGCCGGAGTCGATCGCCGCACGGACCTCGGCGGCGGTGCGCGCGAGCGCGAGGGTGTCCGGGTACCGCTCGATGATCCGGTGCGCGACGTCGACCTGCTGCAGGGTCGCCCGCACGGGGTCGGGCTCGTCGCAGGGCACGAACACCGACCAGAACTGCCCCACGACGCCGCCGGCACGGAGCTTCGGGAGGTCGGTGTGGAGTGAGCCCGCCTCTGAGTCGATGCCCTCCACCCCGGAGTCGTGGGTCTCGCGGCGCTCCCAGGGCAGGTCGTTGTGGCCGTCGATGACCGGGAACGGGAGCGCGTCGAACGTCATCCCCCGACGCTACCGCCCGTCCTCGTTAGGCTCGGCGGATGGACCCCGTGACGCTCCGCACCGAACGACTCGTGCTCTCGGTGCCGGAACCCTCCGACGCCGAGGACGTCGTCGCCTACGCGAACGACCCGGACGTCATCGCGTACACTCCGGTGCCCGTCCCGTACGGCCACGCCGAGGCCCGGCAGTGGATCACCGAGGTCGTCCGCACGGGCTGGGCGGCCGACACCCGGTACGACTTCGGGATCCGCCGGGCGGACGACCCGCGGCTGCTCGGCACGATCGGCCTGTTCGGCCTCGTCGACGGCGCCGCGGAGATCGGGTACGCGGTGCACCCGGACGGCCGTGGCCACGGGTTCGTGACCGAGGCCGCGGCAGCCGTCCTCGACTGGGCGCTCGCACCCGCCCCCGACGGCCTCGGGTTCGTGCGCGTGCAGTGGCGCGCGATCGCGACGAACACGCCGTCGGCCGCGATCGCGCAGCGACTCGGGCTGCGCTACGAGGGGCGACTCCGGTCCGGCGTGCACCACCGCGGGCAGCGTCACGACCAGCTCATCGCCGCCGCGCTCCGTGACGACGACCGGTCGACGCCCACGGTCTGGCCGACGTCGTGACGGTCGCGTTCCGGGTCGTCACCGAACTGGACGCGCCGCCGGAGCGCGCGTTCGCCCTGTCGCTCGACATCGGTGCGCACGAACGCTCGATGGCCGCCACCGACGAGCGCGCCGTGGCCGGCACGACCACCGGCACGATCGGCCTCGGTGAGAGCGTCACCTGGCGCGCGCGGCACTTCGGGATCGTCTGGCGGATGACGAGTCGGATCACCGCCCTGGAGGCGCCCCACCGGTTCGTCGACGAGCAGGTGCGTGGTCCGTTCGCCCGCTTCCACCACGTCCATCACTTCGAGCCGTCGGCTCGCGGAACACGGATGGTCGACGAGATCGAGTTCCGCGCCCCGCTCGGACCGCTCGGCGTGCTCGCCGAGCGGATCGCCCTGGCGCGGTACCTTCCCCGCCTCATCGCCGAGCGGAACGCCTCACTCGCGGCCGAGCTCCGTGCGGACGGACACGGCGGTCAGGGCGCGGCGAGTTCGCCGAGCGCCTCGTAGGCCTTCGCGACCGCGTCCACCCGCGTCCGGCCACCCGGGCCGGACGCCTCGTAGACGTCGTTCGCGATCGCGGCGACCACCGCGAAGAGCGCCGCCATCGAGTCGAACGCCGAGGGCGAGTCGACCGGGCAGAGGATCGCCGTGTTCGCGGGCGCCGCGATGACGGCGGCGGTCGGGTCGCCGAGGACGACGACGTCGGCACCGGTCGAGACGCAGTGCCGCACGGCCCGGTCCACCCCGGCCGCGTGCCGCCGCACGGTGACGAGCACGACGAGGTCGCGGCGGTCGAGGTCCGCCACCTCTTCCCCGAGACGCTGTCCCGGGGCGGGTCCGACCCGCACGTCCGGTCGGACCTGGGCGAGCTGCGCGCGGAGCTGGAGGGCGATCGGGTACGCACCGCGCTCCCCGATCACGAGCACGCGACGGGCGCGGACGATGCGCCGCGCGAGCCGGGGTCGGTCGGCGCGGGCGAGCGACGCGAAGGCTGCGTCGAGGTTCCGCGATTCGACGGCTCGCTGGTCGACGTGGGCGGCGTCCTCGGCAGCCCAGGGCAGTCCGGTGCCCCGCGCGGACATGAGGCTCTGCCGGACCTCGGCGGCGTCCTGGAACCCCAGGGAGCGGACCAGCCGCGAGACCGTGGCCTTCGAGGTCCCCGACTCGGCGGCCAGTTCGGCCGAGGTCCCGACGAGCAGGAGCTCCGGGTCGTGGCGCACCATCGCGGCGACCCGTCGTTCGGCGGGCGAGAGCTGCTCCCACACCGAGTCGATGCGGGCGCGGACGTCGGGTCCGGCGGTGCTCATGTCCGCGCCACCCGTTCGACCGCGACGGCGAGGGCGTCGAGTCCGAGGGCGATGTCCTCGGTCGAGACGAACTCGTCGGGGTGGTGGCTGATGCCGTCCGGGTTGCGGAGGAACAGCATCGCCACGTCGGTGATCAACCCGAGCGACATCGCATCGTGCCCGGCACGGGAGAACAGCTCCATCGGGGCAGCCTCGCCCGTCGACTCGATGCCCGCACGGACGGCGTCCATCAGCCGCGGCGCACAGAACACGGCGGGCGCACGGTGCACCTCGGTGGGCTCGACGCTCACCCCGCGGCGCTCCCCGATGAGGGCGAACGCCTTGGTGATCTCGTCCCAGACCTCGTCGCGTCCCTCGTCGAACTCCCCGCGGAGGTCGACCGAGAACCGCGCGAGCCCCGGGACGACGTTGACGGCGCCGGGCTCCACGGTCATGGTGCCGACCGTGCCGACGTGCTGCGACGCCCGGCAGATCCGTTCCACGGCGAGCGCGGCCTCGGCGGCGGCGAGCAGTGCGTCGTGCCGTCGCTCGTACGGGGTGCCGCCGGCGTGCCGGGCCTCGCCCACGGCCTCGACCGTGAAGCGCCGGGCGCTCGCGATGCTCGTGACGACGCCGAGTGCCTGCCCGGCCTGCTCGAGGTAGGGCCCCTGCTCGATGTGCGCCTCGAGGTAGCCCGCGAGTGTGGCCGGGTCCGCCGCGGCCTCGCCGACCCGTGACGGATCGAGCCCGAAGTCCTCGAACGCCCGACGGAGGGTGACCCCGTCGCCGTCGGCGAGGTCCCACCACGACTCGTCCCAGACACCGGCGACCGCGGAGGACCCGAGCAGCGCCTTGCCGAACCGGGTGCCCTCCTCGTCGGAGAACGCGATGACCTCGAGCGCGACGGGCAACGGCCCGGCCGCGGTCAGGCGGGCGACGGTGCGGACGGCCATCAGGACCCCGACGATCCCGTCGTACCGGCCGGCGTCGACCACGGTGTCGAGGTGCGAGCCGAGCAGGAGGACCTGGGCATCGGCCGTGGCACCGTCGACGCGGCCGTGCAGGTTGCCGGCGGCGTCCTGCCAGGTGGTGAGCCCGGCGTCCTGCATCCACCCGGCGACGATCGCGTTGACCCGGGCGTGCTCGGGCGACAGGTAGACACGGGTGATCCGGCCGGTCTCCTCGGTGACGAGGGCCAGTTCGTCGCACCAACGCGCGACGAGCTCGGCGTCGGCGGTGGCCAGCTCGGTGGCGCGCACCACGGCTGCGGCGCTCACGCGGGCACCCCGACGGGCGAGCCGGAGACACCCGCGGACACGGCAGCGGCGTAGACGTCGAGCGCCGCGTCGACGCCCCCGCCCTGCGGCACCGCGTGACCAGCCCGGCGGAGCGCGTGCTCGAGCGCGGCGAGCGTCGTCACGACGGCGTCCTTCCGGGCGTTGTAGCCCATGGTCCCGATCCGCCAGACCTTGCCGTGCAGCGGCCCGAACGACGTGCCGATCTCGATGCCGTGGTCGTCGAGCATCGACGCCCGGACCTGGTCGCCCACGACGTCGGACGGGATCTCGACCGCGACGACGTTGTGCATCTTGTGCCCGAGGTCCCCGAATACCCCGAGCCCGAGGGCCCGCACGCCGGCGAGCATGGCGCTGCCGGCGGTCTCGTGCCGGGCGATCACCGCGTCGCGGCCTTCCTCGAGCAGGATGCGGGCGCACTCGTTCGCGGCGTAGAGCATCGACGCCGCCTCGGTGTGGTGGTTGAGCCGACGCGGGCCCCAGTAGTCGAGGATCATCGCCAGGTCGAGGTAGTTCGACCGGATCGGCTCGTCGGAGACCTCGTCGCCGGGTTCGCGGATGCCGGCCTCGACGCTGCGCCGCTGGTCGAGGACCTCGACCGCGCGCGGCGACACCGTGAGCGGCGCGCTGCCGGACGGGCCGCCGAGGCACTTCTGCAGCCCGGCGCTCACCGCGTCGATGCCCCACGCGTCGACCTCGAGCGGGTTGCCCCCGATGGTCGCGGTGGCGTCGGTGTAGAACAGCACGCCGTGCCGGTCGCAGATCGCGCCGAGCTCGTCGAGCGGCTGGTTCATCGTCGTCGAGGTGTCGCCCTGCACGATCGCCAGGACCTTCGGACGGACACGGACGATCGCGTCCTCGATCGCGGACGGCGTGAACACCTGCCCCCAGTCGGTCTCGATCGTGTGGACCTCGGCTCCGGCACGCCCGGCGATCTCGGCGAGCAGGTGCCCGAAGCGCCCGAACACCGGCACGAGCACGCGGTCCCCCGGTACGAGCAGCGACACCAGCGCCGCCTCGATCCCGGCGCGCGAGGTCCCGTCGACGAGGACGGTCGCGTCGTTGTCGGTGCCGAACACCCGCCGGTACAGCGCCTGCGTCTCGTTCATCGTGGTCGTCATCCACGGGTCGTACTGCCCGACGAGCGGGGTCGACAGGGCACGGAGCACGCGCGGGTCGGCGGTGATCGGCCCCGGTCCCATGAGGAGACGGGCGGGCGGGTTCACAGGGAGCATGGTCGGTCCTCTCGTTCCGGTCAAGATCGTATCGGAACGATCGTTACAAGGGTGTTTCGACGAGCACGTCGACGGGCCGTGTGACCAGCCGACCGGCGACGGACGTGACGCCGGCGTCCGAAGACGCGACCAACCGCCCGCGCAACCAGGTCTCGGTGACTCGGCCCCGTGCCTCCAGGCCGGCGAACGCGGAGACCGGGTTGCGGTGTTCGAGCCCGGCCACGTCGATGACGGCCGTGGCAGACGGGTCGAACACCGCGAAGTGGGCCAGCGCGCCGGGCGCGATCACGCCACGGTCGGCGAAGCCGGCGAGCGCCGCAGGGCCGGTCGTGAAGAGCGGCAGGACGTCCTCGAGGGCGATGCCGCGGCGCGAAGCCTCCGTCCAGACCGCGCGGAACCCGACCTGCAGGCCGGCGATCCCGCCCCACGCGAGTCCCCAGTCGTCGGTCTTCAGGTCCGCGGTGGAGGGCGAGTGGTCCGACACGATCATGTCGATCGTGCCGTCGAGCACGCCGGCCCACAGGGCATCACGGTTCGCGTCGTCACGGATCGGCGGGCAGCACTTGTACTCGGTCGCGCCGTCCGGGATCGTGCCCGCCTCGAACGCGAGGTAGTGCGGGCAGGTCTCGACCGTCAGCCGGACCCCGTCCGCCTTGGCCGCGCGGATCATCGGCAGCGCCCCGGCGTCGGACAGGTGCAGGATGTGGACCCGCGCGCCCGTGGCCCGTGCACCCTCGATGACGCGGGCGATCGCGGACCGCTCCGCGTCGACCGGGCGGGTGACGAGGAAGTCCTGGTAGTGCCCGCCGAGCGCCTCGTGGTCGACCAGGTACTCCGGGTCCTCGGCGTGCACGATGAGCAGGGCGTCGATGCGCGCGACCTCCTCGATGGCGGCACGCAGCTGCGAACCGTCGAGGTGCGGGAACTCGTCGACACCGGACGGCGCCGTGAAGCACTTGAAGCCGAAGACGCCGGCGTCGTGCAGCCGGTCGAGGGATCCGAGGCTCGCGGGGATCGCCCCGCCCCAGAAGCCCACGTCGACGGCGACGCGGCCCTCGGCGCTGGCGCGTTTGACGTCGAGCGCCTCGACGGTGGTCGTGGCCGGGATCGAGTTGAGTGGCATGTCGATGATGGTCGTCACGCCCCCGAGGGCGGCGGCCCGGGTGGCTGAGGCGAAGCCCTCCCACTCGGTCCGCCCGGGTTCGTTGACGTGCACGTGGGTGTCGACGAGGCCGGGGAGCAGCACCTGTCCGTCGGGCACACGGCGGTCGTCGAGCGCGGCGACGTCCGCGTCGAACGGGAGGACGTCCGCGACGCGGCCGTCGCGGACGACGACCGCGGCGGCCCGGAAGGCGCCGTCGACCCAGGCGCGTTCCGCGCGGAGGACGAGGTCGGCATCGTCTGCGTTGTCGACGTTGTCGACGTTGTCCGCCTGGAGGCGCGTCATGCGTCCGCCCCGACCGTCGCGTCCGCCGACGGGTGGCGTTCGAACCCCGCGAGCAGTCCCGACATCGGCTTGGCCGGTGGGGCGGCGTACTCGCCGCTCCTCCCGGTCGTCAGGCCGAGCCGCACGAGCGACTCGGCGAGCACCGTCGC
The DNA here is from genome assembly GCF_040544915.1 of Curtobacterium sp. 1544. NCBI lineage: Bacteria > Bacillati > Actinomycetota > Actinomycetes > Micrococcales > Microbacteriaceae > Curtobacterium > Curtobacterium sp. 1544. The sequence goes on along the minus strand of NZ_JBEPKX010000001.1, from coordinate 227,859 downwards.
CGCGGCCACCCCGTCGACCACGGGTGCCCCGATCGCCCTGGACACCTCGGCGCAGAAGTCCGCCATCCCGGCGCAGCCGAGCACGACCGCGTCCGCGCCGCCCTCGATCACTGCCCGGCACTCCTCGATCACGAGCGCCCGGGCACCGGACGCCGGGTCGTCGAGCTCGAGGACGGGCACCTCGCACGCCCGGATCTCGGTGACGAGCGACGCGAAACCGTACCGCTCGGCGAGCTCGTGCGCCCGACCGACCGTCCGGCCGAGGGTGGTGACGACCCCGAAGCGCCGTCCGAGCAGCGCCGCCGCGTGGAAGCCCGCCTCCGCGATCCCGACGACGGGTCCGGAGGCGGCCTCCCGCGCGGCGTCGAGTCCCGGGTCCCCGAAGCAGGCGACCACGTACGCGTCCACTCCCTCCTGCTCGCCGATCACGATCTGCTCGAGGAGCCCCGGCACGGCCAGGGCTTCCTCGTAGTGACTCTCGATGGACGCCGGCCCCATGGTGGGGTTGACGGCCTCGACGATCGTGTCGGGCCCGGCGACCGCGGCGGCGGCGGTGCCGATCGCCGCGGTCATCGAGCTCGTGGTGTTGGGGTTGACGACGCGGATGCGCATCGGGGTCCTTCCGGTGGTGCGGGTGGTGCGGTGGTTCAGGCGCGGCCGGTCGCTGCTCCGTCGTCGACCGTCGGGTCGTCGGCGGCGAGCTCCGGCATGCTCGGGCGAGCACGCTCCAGCCCCCAGAAGACCACGAGTCCGAGTGCGCAGCCGATGAACCAGCTGTAGTTCGACAGCCACGGTACGACGCCGAGCGCCGACGGCAGGACCGCGCTGGCGACCGAGATCACCCCGGTGACGACGAGCGTCCAGATCGCGTTCGGGTTGAAGCCCTTCGCGTACCAGTACCGCGCGCTCGGGTCCTTCGTGTACATGTCGTCGACGGCCACGCGCTGCTTCGCGACGATGTAGTAGCCGGCGATGAGGATGCCGAACAGCGGGCCGATCAGGGCTCCGAGCACTCCGAGCGTGTACAGGATCGCCTGGTCGTTGCCGTACCAGTTCCACGGGGTGAGGAGCACGGAACCGACCGCCGCGATCATCCCGCCGGCACGCCAGCTGATCTTCCGCGGCGCCACGTTGGAGAAGTCGAACGCGGGGCTGATGAAGTTCGCGACGATGTTGATGCCGACCGTCGCGGTGACGAACGTCAGGCCGCCGAGCAGGATCGCGAACGGAGCGCCGATCGCCTGCACGGTCTCGATCGGGTCGGTGATGAGCTTGCCGAACACCGGCACCGTGGCGCTGGCGCAGAGCACGGTGAGCACCGAGAAGAACAGGAAGTTGATCGGCAGGCCCCAGAGGTTGCCGCGCTTCACCGCACCGTAGGACTTCGCGTAGCGGGAGAAGTCACCGAAGTTCAGCATCGGGCCGGAGAAGTAGCTCACGACCAGGGCGATCGCCGACAGCATCACCGGGATGCTCGCGCCGAAGGAGAGCGGCTCCCCCGCGGACAGCGTGAACGAGATGTTGCCGATGCCCGCCTGCCCGACCAGGTAGACGGCGAGGGCGATCATCACGACGTAGACCGCGGGACCGGCCCAGTCGATGAACTTCTTGATCGCGTCCATCCCCATCCAGAACAGCGCGCCCTGCGCCACCCAGAGGATCGCGTACGAGATCCAGCCGAGCGCGGACAACCCGAGGAACGAGTGCTCGAGCAGCCCGGCCGACGCGGGGATGAACTTCAGGAAGATGATGTTGAGCGACTGCGCGGCGAGGAACGTCTGCACGCCGTACCAGGCCATCGCGATGAGGCCGCGGATGATCGCGGGGACGTTCGCCCCGAGGACGCCGAACACCGCCCGGTTGATGACCGGGTACGGCACCCCGGTGCGCTGGGACGGCTTCGCGACGAGGTTCGCGAAGACCTGCACGATGAGGATGCCGACCACCAGGGCGATGAGCACCTGCCAGCTGGCGATGCCGAGGGCGAAGAGCGACCCGGCGGTGACGTACCCGCCGACCGAGTGCACGTCGGACATCCAGAAGGCGAAGATGTTGTAGCTCGTCCAGGTCTGCTTGCGCAGCGGGGCGAGGTCTTCGTTGGTGAGCGCCGGGTCGTACCCGGGCTTGACGACGCCGGCGCCCGCTGGGGCTGCCGTCGTGAGGGGGGCGTGGGGCGCGGCGACCGGGGTCGCGATCTCTGTAGCCATGGCGTCCTCCGAAGGAGTGGGAAGGGCGAGCGGTGCCCGCCTCTGCCACGAAGCTACGGAGCCTCTTCGAGCCGCCCGTTTCCCCTGTGTAACGGTCGTGTGTCGCGGCACCCGTCCTGAAACGGCCGTTCCAGCACGAGGACCGCGGTGCGGACTGCGGCTTGCCGCACGGAAGGCGCACGCGGTGCCGAGCGGCTGCCGCGGCGTGGTCGGCCGGTGGTACGAATCACCCATGACCAGGGGAATCAGGATCGACCACGTGGGCGTCACGGTGCCGGACATCGATGCAGCCACGGCGTTCTTCGTGGCGGCGTTCGACGCCGTCGTCCTGTACGACATGCGGTGCCGGACCGAGGCACCGAACGGCTCGCCCGAGGCGCACCGCTACCTCGGCATCCCACCGACGATGGCGCAGGGTGCGATGCGGATGCTCGCCCTGCCCGAGGGCCCGGGCCTCGAGCTGTTCGAGTACCTCGGACCCGACCAGCACGGCGCCGCACACCCGTCGGACCTCGGGTGGCAGCACCTGGCGATCTACGCGGACGACCTCGACGAGACACTCGCACGGGTCGAGGCCGCCGGGGCCACGCGCAACTCCGAGCCGCGCGACCTGCGTGGACTCGAGGCGGGCGACGGCAACCGGTTCGTCTACACCCGCACGCCGTGGGGGTCGACGCTCGAGCTCGTCAGCTACCCGTCGCCGCAGCCGTACCTGCTCGGCGCTCCCCGGGCGAAGTGGGCGCCGTGGCCGACCGCTGCCGACGCGCTCCCGATGCCACTGTGACCCACGCGCGGGGTGGTCAGCCCACGGCCGAGCGCTGACCGACCCGGAACGACGCTCCCCGGTGCTCCTCCGGCAGCCGGTCGCCGCGGCCGTGCAGCTTGTGGCGGAGCGACCCCTCCGTGTAGCCCTCGGGGTAGGCACCCCGGGCTCGGAGTTCGGGGATCACGAACTCGATGACGTCCTCCCACGTGCCCGGGGTCACCGCGTACGCCAGGTTGAACCCGTCGACGTCGGTCAGCTCCTGGATCTCCTGCAGTCGGTCGGCGATCGTCGCTCCGCCGCCGACGGCCACCGGCCCCAGGCCGCCGATCGCCGTGTGCCGAGCCAGGTCACGGATCGTCCACGAGCTGCCGTCCTCGCCGGTCGCCGCGGCGATGTTGGCCGCGGCGGACTGGATCGCGTTCGACTCGACGTCACCGAGCGGCTCGTCGAGGTCCCACTGCGACAGGTCGACACCCATCCACCCGGAGTTGAGCACCAGCGCACCGAGCTCCGACGCGTACGACAAGTAGTCCTCGTACTTCGCCTGGGCCAGCTCGTCGGTGGCGTCCGTGATCACGGTGAGCAGTGTGTAGACGCGAGCGGCGTACCGGTCGCGACCAGCTGCCTCCAGGGCGTCACGGACCTTCGCGACGGTCGACGCGAGCTGCTCGACGGTCGGAGCGCCCACGAAGACGGCTTCCGCGTTCTCCGCTGCGAAACGGATGCCGCGCGGCGACGCGCCCGCCTGGTAGATGACGGGCGAGCGTTGCACCGACGGCTCGGACAGGTGGATGCCCGGCACGTCGAAGTGCTCGCCGTGGTGCTCGATCGGGTGCACCTTCGTCGGGTCGGTGAAGACCCCGGTCTCGCGGTCCTCGACGACGGCGTCGTCCTCCCACGAGCCCTCCCACAGTTTGTAGAGGACCTCGAGGTACTCGTCCGCGACGTCGTAGCGGTCGTCGTGCGACAGCTGGTCGGTCTGGCCCATGTTCCGTGCTGCGCTCGGCAGGTAGCCGGTCACGACGTTCCAGCCGACGCGGCCCTTGGTGAGGTGGTCGAGCGTCGAGATGCGGCGGGCGAACGGGTACGGGTGCTCGTAGGCGGTGCCGGCCGTGATCCCGAAGCCGAGGTGCTCGGTCACCGACGCCATCGCGGAGACCAGCAGGATCGGGTCGTTCACCGGCACCTGGGAGCCGGTCCGGAGGGCGGCCTCGTTCGAGTCGCCGTAGACGTCGTACGTGCCGAGGACGTCCGCGATGAAGATGCCGTCGAAGTGGCCCCGCTCGAGCAACTTCGCGAGGTCCGTCCAGTACGACAGGTCGTTGTAGTGCCGCGACCGGTCGCGGGGGTGCCGCCACAGTCCCGAGGACTGGTGCGCCACGCAGTTCATGTCGAACGCGTTGAACCGGATCTGCCGCTGCTTCGGGTCACTCACGATCGCGACGCTACGTGGCGACAGCGACCCGGTCACGCACCGTGACGAAGCGTGACGCGCGACCGTGTGTCGGATTGGAGGCACGGGGCGGCCCCGCAGCACGCCTCCTGTCCGGCCGTCGGTCGGCTCAGGAGCGCGCGGTCGCCTCGCGCACTGCGGCTTCCGCCGCCACCCACGCGAGCATGCCGCACTTGACGCGCATCACGAACTTCGAGACGCCGTGGAAGGCGATGAGGTCCTCGAGGACGTCCTCGTCGGGTTCGCCGGCACCGCGGGACCGCATCATCGTGCGGAACTCCTCCGTGAGTGCCAGCAGCTCCGGGACCGTCCGGCCGACGGCCATGTCGGTGAGCACGGACGCCGAGGCCATCGAGATCGAGCAGCCGTCGCCCTGCCAGCCGAGCTCGGCGATGCGGTCCGTGCCGGGCTCCAGTCGGACGCGCACGGTGATCTCGTCGCCGCACGTCGGGTTGCGTTCGAAGTGCTCGGCGTCGGGGGCGTCGAGCAGGCGGTCGCCGTGCCGGGCCTTCGCGTGGTCGAGGATGACCTGCTGGTAGAGGGAGTCGAGGGCGTTCACGACGCTGCTCCTTCGGCGCCGAAGTAGGCGCGGATCTCGCCGACGGCGGTCAGGAATCGATCGACGTCCTGCTCCGTCGTGTACACGTACGTGCTCGCCCGGCTGGTGGCGACGAGACCGAGTCGACGGTGCAGGGGTTGGGCGCAGTGGTGTCCGGAGCGGACCGCGATGCCCTGCGCGTCGAGGTACTGCGAGACGTCGTGCGCGTGCACCCCGTCGACGTCGAACGACACGAGGCCGGACCGGGGCACCTCGGCAGCGGGGCCGACGGTGCGGATGCCGGGGATGGCCGCGAGGCCCTCGAGCAGTCGGCGCGCCAGGTGCTCCTCGTGGGCACGGACGCGTTCCATGCCGATGGCCTGCAGGTACCGGACGGCCTCGGCGAGCGCGACGGCCTGGGACACCGGCTGGGTGCCGGCCTCGAAGCGCTCGGGCGCCGGCATGAAGTCGGTGTGTTCCATCGTCACCGTGGTGATCATCGACCCGCCCGTCCGGAACGGGGGCAGGGCGTCGAGGAGCTCGTGGCGGCCCCAGAGCACACCGATGCCGTTGGGACCGAGCATCTTGTGGCCGGAGAACGCGGCGAAGTCGACGCCGAGCGCCTGCACGTCGAGGGGGCGGTGCGGGGCGGACTGGCAGGCGTCGAGGACGACGAGCGCACCGTGCGCGTGGGCCGCAGCGACCACGGCGGACACCGGCGCGATCATGCCGGTGACGTTCGACACGTGCGCGAACGCGACGACCTTCGTGCGGTCCGAGATCAGGGCGACGGCGGACTCGGCGGTCCAGGTGCCGTCGTCGGCGACCGGCACCCACCGGAGCGTCGCACCGGTCAGCGCCGCGAGCTCCTGCCACGGGACGAGGTTGGCGTGGTGCTCGGCCTCGGTCACGAGGACCTCGTCGCCCGGACCGATGCGGAAGCGCTCGGCGTCCGCTCCCCCGCGGCCGCGGCTGGCGTTGGCGATGCCGTAGGCGACGAGGTTGAGGGCGTCCGTGGCGTTGCTCGTCCACACGACCTCGTTCGGGGACGCCGCTCCGATGAACCCGGCGACCGTGGCACGGGCGTCCTCGTACGCGTCGGTGCTCAGTGCGGCGAGGGTGTGGGCGCCGCGGTGGACGGCGGCGTTGTCCTGCTCGAGGAACCGGCGTTCGGCGTCGAGGACCTGGCGGGGTCGCTCAGCCGTGGCCCCGGAGTCGAGGTACGCGAGGGGGAAGCCGTTCACCTGCTGCTGCAGGATCGGGAAGTCCCGTTTGATCGCCTCGACCTCGGACTCGATGAGCGGTTGGTTCGGCGCCACGACTGTCACCTCCCCATGGTGGTCCTTCCGCGCGCCGACGTCCAATCGATATGTGCATATCTGATAGGCGCTCGCCGATCGGTCCGGGGCCCTCCTGTCGTGCGACTACTCGTTGCCGACCTGCTTGTCGGCAGCGTCGCGCGCACCCTCGATCTTGTCGTCGAACTTGCCGCCCGTCGCCTTCTTCACCGCGCCGGCGACGCCGTCGAGCACCTTGTCGCTGATGCCCTCGGCCTTCTCGCTCTTCAGGGCGTCCTGGACCTTGCCGTCCTTCAGGAAGTCCTGGGCCTTCTTCGTGATGTCGTCGAACCCCGCCATCGGGTGCTCCTCGCCTCGGTGCGGAGCCCTGCGCCCCGTCCTGCCGCCGATGCTAGGCCTGGCGTCCGGGATACGCGCGAGATCGTGACGAACTGTTCAGACCATCTGCGCGCTGCGCCGACGGGCGAGCACGTAGCCGACCGCGACCGAACCGGAGACGGCGAGCAACGACGGGATGAGGATGTCGGTCCCCTGCTGCGTGAACTCGACGACGAGCACGAGCGCGGTGAAGGGTGCCCGCATCGTCGTCGCGAGGAACGCCGCTGCCCCGATGAACGCGAACGCCGTGAGGCTCGGGCCGTCGGTCGGCCAGAGCAGGAGCCAGAGCCCACCGAGGCCGCCACCGACGGCCGACCCGATGGCGATGGACGGGGTGAGCGTGCCACCGACGGCTCCGGCGCCGATGGTGGCGGAGGTCGTGATCGTCCGGATGACGCCCAGCACGAGCAGGAACACGATCGGCGACAGGCCCGCGACCGAACCGGCATCGAGGGAGGAGTTCATGGCGACGAGCCCGAGCGCCCGGCCGTTGCCGAGGATCTCCGGGAAGGGCACCGCGATGAGCCCCACCATCGCGAAGACGACCGGCAGCACGACGAGCAGGTGCCACCCCTTCGGTGCGAGCCCCTGCAGCCGGTTGGTGAGCTTCACGAAGCCGACCCCGGCGAAGCCGAGCACGGGCCCGACGATCACGGCCCAGACGAGCAGGGACGGCGAGAGGTGCATCGCGGGCACGTGGTACAGGACCTCGTCCGGGATGACGAGGCGCGCGACGAACGCCGCGACCGCACTCGTGGCGAACGCCGGCAGCGCGGTGGCGAAGGTCAGCTCGCCGAGCAGGACCTCGACCGCGAAGAGCGCTCCGCCGAGGGGGACGTCGTACACGGCGGCGAGACCGGCGGCCGCGCCGCAGGCCACGAGGATCTTCGTCTCTCGCCCGGTCAGCCCGGCCCGGGCGGTGACGAGCTGGGCCAGCCAGGCACCGATCTCACGCGGGGCGACCTCCTTGCCGATGGAGGCGCCGAGGCCCACGGCGAGGATCTGCACGCCCGCGTTGGCGACCGTGGCCAGGGACGGCATCCGCTTGCCGCCGACGGCAGCGGGCACCGAGACGATCGGGCAACCCCAGCGTCGGAGGGCCCACCAGGCGAACCCGGTCAGGACACCGGCGGCGACGAGCGCCAGGAACCGGTTCAGGGCCGAGGGGGCGTCGGCTGCCTCGAGGTGGCCGCCGAACGGGTACCCGAACGCGACGAACTGGATGAGCTGCAGGGCGAGCCAGACCGAGACGCCGGCGATGCCGCCCGCGACCCCGACGAGGCCGGTGACCACGGCGAGCTTGAGGGCCCAGACAGGGGTCGTGCGTGTCGCGTGTCCGGTGTGCGGCATATCGGGAAGCCTACTGGCTCGCCCCACCGGCACCGGACACGCGAGGACGCCGGACGATCAGTCGAAGAGCTCGCTCAACCAGTTGCCGCGACGCTTCTTGCCGTACCCGTACTGCTGCTGCCCGTACCCGGGCTGGCCGTACTGCTGCCCGTACCCGGGCTGCCCGTACCCGCGGCGACCCTTGTCCCACGACCCCGGCGATCCGGGCGACCCCGGCGACGCGTACCCGTTGCGGGGCACGGCCATCCCGGGCGCGTACGACGGCTGCGGGTACGGCCCGCCGGACTGCGGGTAGGCGGGGTTCGGCACGGCCTGCTGCGCCTGCGGCGCCGGCGGCGGCGTCTGCGTGGGCGCACCAGAGCCGCGCTCGATGATCTTGTCGAGCTCACCGCGGTCGAGCCACACGCCCCGGCACTCGGGGCAGTAGTCGATCTCGATGCCGGACCGCTCCGACATCACGAGGGTGGCCTGGTCGTTGGGGCACTGCATGGGGAGGTCCTTCCGAGCGGAGGCGCCGGTCGATGCGCTTCCTGTGATCCTGGCCAGGTTGCATGGGGCGACCATGCGAAGGACCTGGACGGACCCGGTGAGCCGACCCGCGCCTCCAGGCCGGGTGCCCCGTTGCGGTCAGACGGCCGTCAGACGGAACGGCACCACGCAGTCCGCCGGGACGAGCGGCGGCTGCAGGCCGACGCGCTCCAGCGCGCTCCCCCGGAACACCCGCTCACTGGCCCACCACGCGGGTGCCGTGATCCCGTGGCCATCCCCGACGACGACCGGGTCGACGCGGTAGACCGTGTCGGCGTCCAGGTCGCGGAAGGTGATGCGTCCGGTGCCCGACACCTCGGACCGACCGACGCTGGCGAAGAAGAACAGTGCCTCCCGCCTGTCCGGCGCGACGGTGCCGTACACGAGGCGGGTGTCGTCCACCTCGTCGACCCGGACCAGGTCCCCGCCGTGCAGCAGCCCGCGCCACTCTCGGTACAACGCGATCCACTCGGCGAGCGCTGATTCCTCGGCCGGGGTCGCCTGCGCGAGGTCCCACTCGATGCCGAAGTGCCCGACGATCGCGGTGCCCGCGCGGAAGGCGAGGTCGTGCACGCGGCCGGTCGTGTGGTTCCGCCCGCTCGCGACGTGCGACCCCAGGAGCTCCGGGGGCAGGAGCTGTTGCGTCCACCGGTGCATCTGCTGCCGTTCGAGCGGGTCGATGTCGTCCGACACCCACACCCGGTCGGTGTGCTCGAGGACGCCGAGGTCGACCCGGGCACCACCCGACGAGCACGACTCGATCTCGAGCGTCGGGAAGCGCTCCTTGAGCGTGGCCATCAGCCGGTAGGCGGCGAGGGTCTGCTCGTGCACGGCCGCGGAGCCGCCCGGGTGACCGGCCTCGACGAGGTCGCGGTTGTGGTCCCACTTCACGTACTCGATGCCGTACTCGCCGATGATCGCCGTCATCCGTTCCAGCAGGTACGCGAAGGCCTCCGGTATCGCCAGGTTCAGCACCTGCTGGTGGCGCGACCGGATCGGCAGGCGACCGTCGGCCTGCAGGATCCACTCCGGGTGGGCGCGGGCGAGGTCGCTGTCCTCGTTGACCATCTCCGGCTCGAACCACAGGCCGAACTCCATGCCGAGGGCCCGGACACGGTCGACGATCGGACCGAGGCCGTCGGGCCAGACGTCCTCGTCGACGTACCAGTCGCCGAGACCCGCGTGGTCGTTCCGGCGGTGTCGGAACCAGCCGTCGTCGAGGACCCAGCGCTCGACCCCGAGACGTGCCGCGCGTTCGGCGAGGTCGGTCAGGCGAGCGAGGTCGTGGTCGAAGTAGACGGCCTCCCAGACGTTGAGGGTCGTCGGGCGCGGGGTCGTCGGGTGGCTCGGGCGGCTCCGGAGCCACCGGTGGAACCGGCGCGCCTGGTCGTCGAGGCCGTCCCCGTACGCCGCGTACAGCCAGGGGCCCTCGTACGTCTGCCCGGTGTCGAGCTGGACCTCGCCGGGCAGCAGCAGTTCGCCGCCGCCGACGACCTGCCGACCGGTCGCCAGACGTTCGGCGAGGTGTCGGTGGTTGCCGCTCCACGCCGTGTGCACGCCCCACACCTCGCCGCGGGCGAAGCCGAACCCGGGCGTCCCGACGCTGAGGACCGTCGCGGCGTCGGCACCCGTGCGGCCCTTCCGCCCCTCGCGCTCGTGGGTGCCGACGGAGAGTTCGCGGCGCTGCGGGGTGCGTTCCTTGCCCCAGCGGCCGGCGAAGTCCAGGACCTCGCGGGCGTGGGACGGGATCGGGAGCGCCAGGGTGAGGTCGTCGACGGTGTACGTGCCCTCGGCGGTGTTCGTGACGGCGGCACGGGTGCGGACGAGTCCGGAGGGCAGCATCTCGACGGTCAGGCGGAGCGCGAGGCCGGCGGTGCGGTCGACGGCGTGGGCGGTCACCGAGCCCGGGCCGCGGCCCTGGCCCTGGCCTCGGCCTTGGCTTTGGCTTTGGCTTTGGCCCGTCTCGGTGCCGGTGCCGGGTTCGGTGTCGACGTCGAGGTGCTCCACCGTGAACGCCGGCGACCAGTCCCGGCCGTCCCGGTGCCCGGACAGCCCTGGGCGGCCCGTCCACCCGCGGTGCGGCTCGGGCAGGATCGCCAGGCGCACCGGCACGTCGGCCTCGTTCGGGGCGACCGGCGCGACGTCCGCGTCGGCCAGGGCAGCGAGCTCGGTGTCGTCGAGCAGGCCGAGGGCGGCACCCCAGTGCACCACCGCCGGCAGGGCGTGGTCCCGGCAGTCGAGGACGAGGGAGACGCCTCCGGCGGTCAGGTGGACGACGTCGTTCGTGGGCACCGCCCCAGTCTCCATCAGAACCAGCGTTTGACCTTGAACACCACCCAGAGGACCGCCGCGAACAGCACCATCGCCACGATCGCCAGCGGGTACCCCCACGGCCACTGCAGCTCGGGCATGTGTGTGAAGTTCATGCCGTAGATCGCCGCGACGAGCGTCGGCGCGAACAGGATCGCCGCCCACCCGGAGATCTTCTTCGTGTCGTCGTTCTGCTTCTGCGCCGCGAGGGTCGAGTCGACCGTCAGGGCGTTCTGCAGCAGCTGACGGAAGGTGTCGAGGCGCTCGACGGTGCGGATGGCGTGGTCGAGGACGTCACGGAAGCGGCGCTGCATCTCCACCGGCAGGTGGTACTTCTCGGCACCGCGGTGCAGGTTCTCGATCATGTACACGAGCGGCCGGGCGGCACGCTGGAAGTCGACGACCTCGCCGAACAGCTCGTAGATGCGTCGGGAGACCCCGGCCTCGCCCGCGAAGAGCTGGTCCTCGATCTGGTTGATGTCCTCCTCCAGCCCGTCGATCACCGGCACGTAGCCGTCGACGATCGAGTCCATCAGCGCCCAGAGCTGCGCCTGCGGTCCCACCGTCACGAGGCCCGGCTTGCCGCTCATCCGCTGCAGGGCACGCGGGACGTTCTGCTTGCCGCGCGGGTCCGCCTGCACGACCGCGAGGAAGAACTCCTCGCCGACGAAGGCGTGCACCTCGCCGAACTCGACCTCTTCCGCCTGGTCGTTGTAGAGCGCCGGCTTGAGCACGACGAACAGGGTCTTGCCGTAGCGCTCGAGCTTCGGGCGCTGGTGGCCCTCGGCGGAGTCCTCCACCGCCAGCTCGTGCAGGCCGAGGGCGACCGCGACGTCGCCGAGCTCCTGCGCGTCGGGCTGGTGCAGCACGATGCACGCGCTGGCGCCCTGGTCCTCGAGCATCCGGAAGGTGTCGTCGAGCGAGGGACTCGGGATCGGGGCGATCCGGTCGACGTAGACGGTGTTCAGCTCGACGGTCACGTGCCCACCGTACGCACCCGGGCGCCCGCAGCGCCCCACGGCACTCCACGGCGCGCTTCAGCGCACGGATCGGTACCGAGTCCTGCCCTCCGGCGCGAAGACGACCGTGCCGTCGCCGGCGACGAAGAGGGCGAAGTACCCGTCCGTGATCCGCTCGGCGGCGGTCGCGACGTCGACCTCGACCCAACCGGACCGCTCGAACGACCACAGCGTCGTGTCGGCGGCGGCGCCGTGCACCGCCGCCGCCGGGTCCACGGAGACGTCCTCGACGGCTTCCGGACGCCACCACCCAGACCGGGCGAGCTGGCGCTCCACCTTGTCGTGACGGCCGTGCTCCAGGAGCGTCCGGACGCGATCGGCCTGCGACGGTGCGGTGATGGCGACGACGGCCTCGACTGCCTGTTCCATGCCGACGTGCCTACCCCACGCGCCTGGGCGGCGGACGTCCGGTGCGGGGCGGGGGTGCACCGCGCCTCCCGTCCGGCCCGTCCCCCGTCTGCTGGACGTGCGCTGCGCGCCGTGGCCGGTCACGCGCCTACGGTGCAGGTCATCAGCATGCTGACGAAAGGGGCTGACATGAAGAGGATCTGGAGACGGATCGCGGTCGCGGTGAGTGCGGTCGTCGCGGTGGTCGGCGCGTTCGTCGGCTCCGGGGCAGCCGGCGGGACGCCGATCCAGGACGCGGCGGGCGGCGCGCTGTCGGCGTCCTCCACGGCCATCGCGCCGGACGGGCCGGCGTTCGCGATCTGGAGCGTCATCTACGTCGGGCTGCTGGCGTACGCGATCCGGCAGTGCTTCCGCACGGCGGACGACGACCGGCACGCGCGGCTCACCCTGCCCGTCGTGCTGTCCCTCCTACTCAACGCGGCGTGGATCCTGTCCGTGCAGTTCGGGTTCCTGTGGCTGAGCGAACCGATCATCGTGGCGCTGCTCGCGGTGCTGGTGTGGACGTTCGTGCTGCTGCGGCGCTCCCGACCGTCGGGCGTCGTCGAGGCGATCGTCACCGACGGCACGTTCGGGCTGTACCTCGGGTGGGTGTGCGTCGCGACGGCGGCGAACACGGCCGCGGTGCTGACGGCTGCGGGCTTCCGGGGCTTCGGGCTGGGCCAGGACGTCTGGGGGGTCGTCGTGGCGCTCGTCGCCGGACTCGTCGGGGTCCTGCTCGCGGTGTGGGGCCGGGGGCGCCTGGCGCCGGCGGCGTCGCTCGCGTGGGGGCTGGCGTGGGTCGCGGTCGCGCGGCTCGACGGACCGCTCGTGTCGACGCCGACCGCCGTCGCCGCGGTGGTGGCCGCGGCTGCGGCAGTCGTCGTGACGCTCGTGGTGCGGGCCCGGGCCGGGTGGCGCGGCGCGCCTGCCGCGGTGGCCGGAGGCGCGAAAGCGACACACTTCGCGCACTGAGCGTGGTCCGCTCCGCCGAAGCGACAGATTCCCGCCGAACATCGGCGGAAATCTGTCGCTTTCGCGGAAGCCGCCCGAGCCCGCCGTCCACCGGGCGCCGCGGCCGCGCCGCGCCCGCGCGCTCAGCGCGCGGCGGGCACGAGGCCGTGCGCGGCCGCCACGGCCTCGTTGACGACCTGCCCCGCGTGCACGTTCACCCCGAGCGCGAGCGCCGGATCCGCAGCGGTCGCCGCCTCCCACCCCTGGTTCGCGATCGCCACGGCGTACGGCAGCGTCGCGTTCGTCAGCGAGATCGTGCTGGTGCGGGGCACGGCACCGGGCATGTTCGCCACGCAGTAGTACACCGAGTCGTGCACGGCGAACGTCGGGTCGTCGTGGGTCGTCGGGTGCGAGCCCTCGAAGCAGCCGCCCTGGTCGATCGCGATGTCGACGAGCACCGAGCCGGGCTGCATGTCCGCGACCATGGCGTCGGTCACGAGCTTCGGCGCCGAGGCTCCGGGGATCAGCACCGACCCGATCACGAGGTCAGCGTCCCGCAGCGACTCGGCGATCGCGTGCGACGAGGACCGGAGCGTCGTGACCCGACCGTCGAACCGGGCGTCGAGCGCGCGCAGCCGGGGCAGGCTGATGTCGAACACGGTGACGTCCGCGCCCATCCCGAGCGCCATGGTCGTAGCGTGCTCCCCCGCGACGCCGCCGCCGATCACGACGACGCGGCCCTTCGGCGTGCCGGGGACCCCGCCGAGCAGCAGCCCGCGGCCGCCCTTCGTGCGCATGAGGTGGTTCGCGCCGACCTGTGCGGACAGCCGTCCGGCGATCTCGGACATCGGCGAGAGCAGCGGCAGCGAACGGTCCGGCAGCTGCACGGTCTCGTACGCGATCGCGGTGGCGCCGGAGTCGACGAGGGCGTCGGTGAGCGGCCGGTCTGCGGCGAGGTGCAGGTACGTGAACAGGACCTGCCCGGGGCGGATCGAGGCGTACTCCGACGCGACCGGCTCCTTCACCTTGAGGATCATCTCGGCGCGTGACCAGACGTCGGCCGCGGTCGGGACCACGGTCGCGCCGGCGGCGGCGTACTCGGCGTCGGGGAACGAGGAGCCGTCGCCCGCCCCCGCCTGCACCAGTACCTGGTGGCCGTGCAGCGTCAGCTCGGCGACGCCGGCCGGGGTGGCGGCGACGCGGAACTCGTTGTTCTTGATCTCGGTGGGGACGCCGATGAGCATTGCGGACTCCTTCGTGGGCGGTGCTGCTGTCCCCACCATTGAGCACCGGATTCGTTACAGCAGCATTACACCCGAACGATCTGTCGCAGAAGGGTCGATCGGTGCGACGAGATTCGGTGGAGCGCTCAGAACACCTTGCCCGGGTTGAGGATCCCCGCGGGGTCGAACACCGTCCGGATGCCCCGCTGCAGCTCGAGCACGTCGTCGCCGAGTTCGTCGCCGATCCACCGCCGCTTGAGCACCCCCACCCCGTGCTCGCCCGTCAGCGTCCCGCCGAGTTCGATCGCCGCACGGAACATCGCGTCGGCCGCCTGCCACACGTGCGGTGGCACGTCGTCACCGTCGAACACGAAGTTCGGGTGCAGGTTGCCGTCCCCCGCGTGCGCCACCGTCGGGATCGCGATGCCGTACCGGGTGCCGATCTCCTCGATCCGCGCGAACATCTCGGCGAGTCGGCTCCGCGGCACGGCGACGTCCTCGATGAGCACGCGACCACGGGCCTCCATCGCCGGGTGGAACGAGCGACGGATCGTCAGCAGGCGGTCGCGTTCCGCCGCCGACCCGGCCAGGTGGACGGTCCCGCCCTCGGTCTGGAGGCGCGGCACGGCTCCCAGCGCCGCCTCCGTCGCGCCCGGGCCGTCCCACTCGACGAGGAGGAACACCCCGTCCGCCGAGGTACTCCCCGTCGTCTGGGCCATCACGTCCGGCCCGAGGTAGGCCGCGATCCCCTCGAGCGCCGCCCGGTCGAGCAGTTCGACGGTCGACGGACGGGCAGCATCGGTGACGACGAGCGCCGCAGCCCACGCCGCGCGCTCGACGTCCGGGAAGACGGCGGCCAGCGTCGCGGGCTCGCCCTCCGGGATCGGCACGAGTCGTACGGTCGCGCCGACGATCACGCCGAGCGTGCCCTCCGACCCGACGAGCAGCGCCGTGAGGTCGAGGCCGGTGACACCCTTCACGGTCCGGTGCCCCGTCGACACGAGCCGACCATCGGCCAGGACGACGTCGAGCCCCAGCACCGCTTCGCGGGTCACGCCGTACTTCACGCAGCGCAGGCCGCCGGCGTTCGTGGCGATGTTGCCGCCGACGCTCGAGATCGCCGCACTCGCCGGATCGGGCGCGAAGCGCAGGCCGAACTCGGCGACCGCGGCGTTCAGATCGCCGTTCAGCACACCGGGTTCGACGATCGCGTACTCGTCCTGCGTCGACACCCCGAGGATGCGGTCCATGCGCGCCACGCTCAGGACGACGCTGCCCTCGGTACCGTTCGCACCGCCCGCGAGCCCGGTGCCGGCGCCGCGCGGGACGACCGACACGCCGAGCGCGGAACACGTCCGGAGGGTCGCCTGCACGTGCTCGACCGTCCGGGCCTCGACCACGGCGACGGGCCCACCGGGCGCGATCCAGCCGGACTTGTCCGTCCGAGCGGCGTCGAGCACACCCGGCTCGGTCCGGACGACGGCGCCGTCCGGGTCGGCGAGCGCGGAACGGAGGGCGGTGACGACGGTGTCCATCCCGCCACGCTACCGAGCGCGGAGGGACTCGCTCGGCAGTTCCCCGAAGCGGGAGCGGTACGTCGCCGAGAACCGGCCGAGGTGCCCGAAGCCCCACGCCCGGGCGACGTCCGCCACCGACGTGTCGTCGCGGTCGCCCCGGACGAGGTCGGCTCGAGCGCCGTCGAGCCGTACGCCACGGAGCAGGTCACCCGGGGTCTGGTCGAGGTGCCGACGGAGGGACTGCTGCAGCCCGCGCGGACTGAGCCCGGCCGCCGCCGCGATCTCCGGCGTGCCGATCGGTTCACGTGCGTGCTCGAGCACGTACTCGAGCGCCCGCCGGAGCCGCTGGTGCTCGGGTCCGCTGCCGGTCACCGTCGACCGCCACCGGCTGCGCTGCGGGAACGCCGCGATCGCCGCGGTCGCGAACGCCTCGGCGATGTCCCGCTGCACCGTCGCGGTCAGCTCGTGGTCGACGTCGAGCCACGTGGCCGAGTGCGCGCGGACGACCGACTGCCACGCACGCATGCCCTCGGTCGACGGGCGGCGCAGGGGCTCGAAGGCGAAGTCGTCCTCGCCCACGACGGACCGGAGGAACCCGGCGTCGAGGTGCACGAGGTTGAGCGCGATGTCGCGGTGGTGGAGCTCGTAGGTGTCGTCGAACGGCAGGACCACGGGCACGCCGGGCTCGAGGTCGTGCTGTTCGCCGCCGTACGTGATCGTGCTCGACCCGCTGCGCATCCAGGCGACGAGGAACTGGTCGTCGACCCGGCTGTCGCTCCGGAGGTCGACCATGAACCGGGACGACCGCAGCGACATCCGGTCGTCGCCGACCCCCGCGAAGTCCCAGTGGCACTGCTTGCGGGTCCGCCGGACGGAGGGGGCCCGGAAGTCGTAGTCGCCGCCGAAGAACGCCAGCGCCTGGTCGATGTCGGTGCCCACGAGCCGCCGGTAGTACCGGGTGTCGCCGGGACGGCGCGGATCGATCGTGGCAACCATGCTCCAGAACGTACTGCGCACCACCGACAAAGTAGTTCGGAAGGTGACGCAGAGCGCCGCTCAGGGCTGCAGGATCGCCTGCCCGACGCTTTCGTCCAGGATGAGGTCGGTGATGAGCCCGGCGGCGAGCGCTCCCTTCAGCGACGCCGCCTTCGACCGTCCGGCGACGACGCAGACCCGACGAGGCGCACGCTTGATCGTGTCGAGGTCCGGCGCCCCCGCGCGGGCGTTCACGCCGATGTCCTTCCACGACCCGTCGGCCCGGTAGAACACGGTCGAGACGTCCCCGACCACCTGGGCCTTCGTGAGCTCGTCACGGTCGGACGGGTCGAGGTAGCCGCCGGAGTACACGTGCGAGGGCACCGGTGCCTGGGGTGCGCCGACGCCGAACACGACGAGGTCCATGCGCTCGTGCAGGTCGAGCACGCGGCGGATCGAGCGTTCCCGGAACAGGGCCTCCTTCGTCGCGGGGTCGTCGAAGAACGCCGGGACGGGGAACTGCTGCACGAACGCGCCGTAGGCCTCGCCGAACCTGCGGAGGATCTCGGACGCGTAGACGATGCCGGTGGTGCGGGTGTTCGCGGCACCGTTGATCTGCACGACCGTCGAGCCGTGGGTCGTCTTCGGCACCAGGTAGCGGCTGACCGCGCTCACGGTCGAACCCCACGAGATGCCGATGACCATGTTCGACTCGACGTACTGCGTGAGGATCCGTGCGGCGGACAGGGCGACCCGCTCGAGCCGGTCGACGTCGCTCGTGTGGTCCGGCACCGGCACCACGTGCGCGTGCACACCGAAGCGCGACCGGATGCTGCGGCTCAGCGCGGCGGCCTGGTCGAGGGGCGAACGGATCTGGATGTCGACGAGCCCGGTGTCCCGGGCGTACTTCAACAGGCGCGACACCGACGACCGCGACGTCGCGAGCTCGTCGGCGATGGCGTCCATCGTCAGGTCCTGCAGGTAGTAGAGGTGCGCGGCGCGCAGCGCCTGCTGCGTCCGCATGGGCTGAGCCGCATCGCTCATCGTGCTCCGATCGGTAGAACGCAACCATGCACGGACGTGCACGGCCTCTGCAACCCCTGTCGCGCCTCCTGGCCGCTGTCGGGGCCGTGTCCACAGGTGTGCTGCACGTTCGTGCACGCAAGTTGCCCGACCTCTCACCCGAGGCGCACGATCGGTGTCGAACCCCACGGAACCGACCAAGGAAGCGACGCAGCATGTCGAAGAAGACGCAGCCCCGGAACACGGTGAACGCGCTCACGGAGCGCCCGAACGCACAGGTCCTCGTCGTCGGTGGCGGCATCAACGGCATCGCCACCTTCCGCGACCTCGCCCTGCAGGGGGTCGACGTCGCCCTCGTCGAACGCGGCGACTACGCCTCCGGCGCCTCCGCCGCGTCGAGCCACATGATCCACGGCGGCATCCGCTACCTCGAGAACGGCGAGTTCCGCCTGGTGCGCGAGAGCGTGCAAGAGCGCAACGGCCTCATCCGCATCGCCCCGCACTACGTCAAGCCGCTGCAGACGACGATGCCGATCTTCTCGACCTTCTCGGGCATCATGAACGCCCCGCTGCGCATGCTGACGCACAAGCAGCGCTCCACGAAGGAGCGTGGCGCGATGCTCATCAAGATCGGCATGACGATCTACGACTCCTTCTCGCGCGACGGCGGCTCCGTCCCGAAGCACGTCTTCCGCACGAAGAAGGCCGCGCTCGAGGACATGCCGGCCCTCAACAAGGACCTGAAGTACACGGGCACCTACTACGACGCGTCCGTGCACGAGCCGGAGCGTCTCGCGCTCGACGTGCTCAAGGACGGCCTCGCGGCCGGCAAAGGCACCGGCTCCGCCGCGACCGCGCGCGCGACCAACTACGTCGAGGCCGCCGGCACCCGCGACGGCGGCGTGCTGCTCCGCGACCGCGAGACCGGCAACGAGTTCGTGTTCACGGCCGACGTCGTCATCAACGCCTCCGGCCCCTGGACCGACCTGACGAACGGTGCGTTCGGCGGCGAGACGAAGTTCATGGGCGGCACGAAGGGCTCCCACATCGTCGTGCAGAACGACGAGCTGCTCGAGGCGACGAAGGGCCGCGAGCTCTTCTTCGAGAACGACGACGGCCGCATCGTGCTCATCTACCCGCTCAAGGGCCGGGTGCTCATCGGCACGACCGACATCGACGCCGACCCGTCGAAGCCTGTCACCACGACCGACGAGGAGATCGACTACTTCTTCGGGCTCGTGAAGCACGTGTTCCCGCAGATCGACGTCACCCGCGACCACATCGTCTACAGCTACTCCGGCATCCGCCCGCTCCCCCGCCACGAGGACACCGCCCCCGGCTTCGTCTCGCGTGACTACCGGATCGTGGACACCCCCATCGCGGGGCTGCCGGGGTCGACCGTGCTGTCGCTCGTCGGCGGCAAGTGGACGACCTTCCGTGCCCTCGCCGCACACCTGTCGACCGAGGCCACCACGAAGCTCGGCGTCACCCGCTCGGTCGACACGACGGGCATGCCGATCGGTGGCGGCAAGGACTTCCCCACCACGGACGCCCAGCGTGCCCTCTGGATCAAGTCGCACCGCGACGGGCTCGACGCCTCGGTCGTCGAGGGACTCCTCGAGCGCTACGGCACCCGTGCCGCCGAGGTCGTGGACGTCCTGGTCGACGGCCCCGTCGAGCCGCTCGAGTCCGACCCCGCGATGACCCGCGCCGAGGTGGCGTACTTCGCCGAGCACGAGCAGGCCGTGCACCTGGTCGACGTGGTGCTCCGCCGCACGAACCTCGCGTTCGTCGGTGGCGTCACGATCGACCTGCTCGACGAGCTGGCCGACGTGCTCGCCGGTTCGCTCGGCTGGACGCCCGAGGAGCGTGCGGACGAGGTCCAGCAGACGCTCGACGTCCTGCGCGAGGCGCACCGGGTGATCGTGCCGCTGACGTCCGCCTCGCAGCTCGCGTAACGCTCGTCCCTTCGGACTGGAGGCGCGGTGGCAGCTGGCACCGCGCCTCCAGTCCGTCTGTCCGCGCGTGCGGTGGCGAGCCGCAGCTCAGAACCGCTCGCCGGTCGGGTCCTGCGCGGTCCGGTCGATGAGCTGCTCGCCGCCGACCGGCTCACCCTCCCAGTCGACCAGGCGCCAGCCGTCGTCGAACGACCCCTCGAGCTCGACGATCCCGGTGTTCTCCAGGTGCCGCTGCGTCCCGAAGTGGTCCGGTGTGTTGTCCGCCGCCGCACTCGCCCAGGTGCGGATCGCGGCGCCGTGGCTGAACGCGGCCGCGACGTCCACCCCGGTCTCCAGGATCTGCCGGACGGCGTCGTCGTAGCGGGCGAAGAACTCCTCGCCGCTCTCGGCACCGGGCATCCGCGTGCTGCGGTCCCCCGCCGACCACCCGTGCACCGTCGAGATGTACATCTGCACGGACACCTTGTCGCGCTTGCCCTGGGTGTCGCCGGCCTCGATCTCGCGGAGACCCGGCAGCACGACCGGCTCGAGGCCGAGCGACGCGGCGAGGGGTGCCGCGGTGATCTGCGTCCGGACCATCGTCGAGACGAACAGGCGCTCGATGCCCCGGTCGGCGAGGGCCGCCGGGAGTGCGTCCGCCTGCTGCTGCCCGAGTTCGGTCAGTCCCGGTCCGGGGACCTCGGCGTCGAGGACGCCGTTCACGTTCGCAGGGGTCTGGCCGTGGCGGATGAGCAGCAGTCGCATGGAACCACCCTACGGACCACCGGTGACGTCACCCCTGGCGGGTGTTCCAGCGCGGGTTCTTCTTGTTGATGACGTACACGCGGCCACGCCGGCGGACCACCTGCGAGCCGGGGATCTTCTTGCGTGCCTTGAGCGAGTTGCGGACCTTCACGGAGCCTCCTTCGACGGCGTTCCCTAGTTGAGAACGATGATCATGTACATTAGCCGACATGCGTCCCGCCGCCATCACCCTCGTCTCCGCCCTGCACGACGTCGACGCCGACCGGGTCGCCGCCCGGATCTCCGTCGGTCACCGGATGCACGCGCGTGGGAGCGCGTTCGCCGTGGCCCGCGCGATCGCCGAGCGGGCCGACCACCTCGACCGCGTCTGCGGGCCCGACGCCGACCACGGCCTGGTCGTCACCCTGCCGCCCGGGGCCGACTCCCGCGCGGTCGGGATGATGCTCGCGAACGCTGCACGGTCCGAGACCGGGGACGACCGGATCCTGCGGCACGTCGTGAGCGTGCTGCGCGCCGACGACGTCGCACGGCTGCTGTGGTCCGAGGTCGACGACGCGTTCGTCGCGGCCGACCGGGTCGCGTCGCTCGTCGAGTACGCCACCGTCATCGTCCTCGACCGCGTGACCCCTGTCCCCGTCGATCGCCGTCGAGCCCTCCTCGCACTGCTGCACCGCCTCGCGCCGCAGGCCGTGGTCGTCGCGGTGTCCTCGATCCGGAGCGCCGCGGACCTGCCGGCGTCCAACGGCGGGGCGGCGAGGCTCCTCGCGGCCGGCGCCGGGTGGATGCGGGCGCTGTCCGGCTCCGCGGGGCGCGACCCCCGGGACGGCCTGGTCGCCCTGCGCTACCGGGAGCCGCTGCCGTTCCACCCCGGACGGCTCGCCTCGGTGATCGAGCACGACCTCGCCGCCGGCGTCAACGGCCGCGTGCTGCGGTCGAAGGGGTTCTTCCGGCTGGCCTCACGACCGGACCACGTCGGAGCCTGGTCGAGCCTCGGTGCGATGCTCGCGCTCGACCCCACCGCGAACCCGTCGTGGGACGAGGACGCACCGATCGGTCAGGCGCTGTGGTTCGTCGGCGAGGAGCTCGACGTGCGCTCGATCGAACGGGCGCTCGACGGGGCGTTGCTCACGGCGCCGGAGCTGCTCGCGGGGCCGGAGCTCTGGCGGTCGTGGGCGGACCCGTTCCCGGTGTGGCCGGCGCTCGACCCGTCGGGCGAGCACCGACACGAGTGAGCGGGCGGGCGGGGCCGGCGGGCCGGCGGACTCGGAACGACGAGTCCGACGTCGTACGACATCGGACTCGTCGTTCCGAGTCCGCTGCCACCCTCAGCGCGCGGCCAACTCCCCGTCACGCGCAGCCTCACGCGCACGGCGCGCAGCGTCCTCGGCAGCGAACGGCAGGTCCCCGAGGTCGAGGTTCGGGTTCGTGTCCTGCGTCAGCACGAGCTCGCGGGCCTCGTCTGCCGTCTCGACCGCCGGCATCGAACCGGGCAGCGGGCGACGCGAGGACTCCTTCATGCAGAACACCCCGACGGCCCCGACGACGCTCATCGCCATCAGGAAGTACGCCGGCGCGAGCTCGTCACCCGTCGCCGTGAGCAGGGCCTGCACGATGAGCGGGGTGGTCCCACCGAACACGGCGATGGCGATGTTGTACGCGAAGCCCATGCCCCCGTACCGCGTCGAGGTGGGGAACAGCGCCGGCAGGGACGCTGCCTGGTTCGACACCCACAGCGCCGTCATGAGCGCGAGGAGCCCGAGCCCGGCGAGCGTCGACCACTGCGCACCGTGGCCGATGAGCAGGAACGCGGGGACGACCAGCACGACCGTGGTGGCCGCACCGATCCACATCACGACCCGGCGGCCGAGCTTGTCGGACAGCTTGCCGGTCAAGGGCAGCATGACCGCGAGCAGCACGAGCACCGGGATCGTCAGCAGCGTGCCGTCGAGCGCGGAGTAGCCGAGCGAGTCGGTGAGGTACGTCGGCATGTACGACGTCAGCGCGTACCCGACGGTGTTCGAGGCGGCGACGAGCATCACGGCGATGACGATCGGGCGCCAGTGGTCGCGGACCATGACGAACACGTTCGCGGGCCGCTCTCCTTCGAAGGACGCCCGGTTCGACGAAGCCGCCTCCTGGGCTGCCTGCGTGGCCTGGAACACCGGGGACTCCTCGATGCGCAGGCGGAAGTAGATCGCCACGACACCGATCACACCGGCGGCCAGGAACGGGAAGCGCCAGCCGTAGGCGGTCATCGCCTCGTCGCCGAGGGCGAGCTGCAGCACCGAGACGACGGTCGCACCGAGTGCGAAGCCCAGGTAGCTGCCGAAGTCGAGGATGCTCGCGAAGAACCCGCGGCGGCGATCAGGGGCGTACTCGGTCACGAACGTGGTCGCCCCGGCGTACTCACCACCGGTCGAGAACCCCTGCGCGAGCTTCAGCACGACGAGGACGATCGGTGCGAACACCCCGATCGTGGCGTACGCGGGCAGCGCGCCGATGAGGAACGTCGACGCCGCCATCATGATCAGCGTCGTCGCGAGGACCTTCTGCCGGCCGATGCGGTCGCCGAGGCGTCCGAACACGATGCCGCCGAGCGGACGCGCGATGTACGTCGCCGCGAAGACACCGAGGCTGAACAGGATCTGGACGGAGGGTTCGGCCGTCGGGAGGAAGACCTTCCCCATCGTGACGGCCAGGTAGCCGTACACGCCGACGTCGTACCACTCCATGGTGTTGCCGACGACCATGCCGCTGACGGCTCGGCGCATCATGCTCTTGTCGACCACGGTGACGTCGCTCACGCGGAGGCGCCGCTCGGGCCGGGTCGGGGTATGGCTGGGATCGGAGCCCATGCATCTCTCCTCGAGGGGATCGGCGGGCCGACGGGTACCGGCCCGGGAACAGCGGACGACGTTACCGAGCGACCGAAATGTCATTGGCCGGTGATTCACAGGAACCGGCGTGTCACCCGAACGAGGGACACCGGCCTTCCGTACGGTGACGGCGATCGCGGCGGTCCGTGACGACGTCATAACATCGCGTCATGGCGATCGAACCCGAGACGAAGAACTGGACGTGGGTCATCGAGTCCGCGTGCCCCGAGTGCGGCTACGACGGCAGCACCGTGACGATCCGCGACGTCCCGGGGATCATCGACGCGAACACGTCCGCGTGGCCCGCTGAGCTCGCCCGCGACGGGGTCCGCGACCGCCCCGACGACCAGACCTGGTCACCGCTCGAGTACGGCGCGCACGTCCGGGACGTCCACCGGAAGATGGCGGAGCGGCTGGCACTCATGCTCGCCGAGGACGCCCCTGCCTTCCCGAACTGGGACCAGGACGCCACCGCTGTGCAGGACGACTACGCCGCGCAGGACCCCGCCGTCGTCGCCCGCGAGCTCGGCGAGGCCGCACACCGTGCGGCCCGCGCGTTCGACGAGGTCCGGGACGACCAGCTCGCCCGGACGGGCCTCCGCTCCGACGGCAGTGCGTTCACGGTCGCGACGCTCGCCACCTACTACGCGCACGACCCGGTGCACCACCTGTGGGACGTGCGGCGCACGCGGTAGACGCACCCACCTGACGGCCTGGAGGCACGTGGCGGCCCCGCCCCGCGCCTCCAGGCCGTCACCCGGCCGGGTTCCCGGGAACGAGCGCGCAGGATCAGGCGAGAGCGTCGAGCAGGGCGCGCGCCGTCGCCGCGTCCGTCACCAGCTCGTTGACCAGTCCCCCGCGGACCGCACCGACGATGCTCGCGACCTTCGCGGCCCCGACCGCGACGCCGACGGCGTGCGGGACGGACGACAGGACCTCGCGGGAGGTCCGCACCATCCGGTCGCTGCCCGGGAACTCGATCGCCGAACCGTCGGCGGCGTAGAAGTTGAGGCACACGTCGCCGGCCGCCTGGTCGAAGACGGAGTCCTCGACGGGGACTCCGCGGGCGAGGGCGTCGCGGGTCGGGGTGGGCGCACCGATGCCGAGGATCGCGCCCTTCGCCCGACCCCAGAGACCGATCACGTGCTGGAACGCCGGGTCCTCGTCGAGCGAGGAGCGCATCGCGGGCGACGGCAGCGCCTGCGCGAAGAGGAACGCCGGGATCGCACCCGAGTGCTCGGCGGCGGTGCGGGTGATCTCGTTCGTCTGGAACCAGGGCATCGGGTCCGCCTGCCCGCCCACGGTCGGGACGAGCTGCACGCCGGCCAGCGGGGGCATGCCCGCGTGTGCGACGTCGTACACCGTGCGACCGGAGGACATCAGCACCGCGTCACCCGGGACGAGCGACATCCCCTCGACGGCGGCGGCGAGCGGCGCGGCGAGGTCGGCCCCGAGCGTGGCGGTGTGCGTCACGGCGGCGAGGTGCACGGCCCGGAGCCCGAGCACCACCTGCAGTCGCTCGGCGAGCGCGACGGTCTCGTCCTGGAACGGGTCGACGACCTCGATGCGGACGAGTCCGGCCCGGCGCGCCTCGGCCACGAGTCGCGACACGGTCGGGCGCGATACCCCGAGGCGCGAGGCGATCTCGACCTGGGTGGCGTCCTCGAGGTAGTACATCCGCGCGGCCTGGTAGACCGTGTCGAGCGGGAAGCGGGTCCGGGCACCCTCGGCGGCAGGGATCTCGGCGGACATGGGGCGATCGTAGTCCCGGCGCACCTCAGCGGATCGTGAACCCGCCGTCCACGCGGAGGTCGGCGCCGTTCACCATCGCGCTCGACTCGCCGGCGAGGAAGAGCACCGCGGCGGCGATCTCCCCGGGGGTGGCGAAGCGTCCGGTGGGGATCTCGTCCTGGTGCCGGATGCCGTTCTCGTTCGCCCACGCCGCCCGGCCGAGGTCGGTCAGGACGACGGTCGGCGACACGGTGTTCACGGTGACGCCGCGGCCACCCCACTCGAGGGCGAGCACGCGGGTGAGTCCGATCACGCCGGCCTTCGACGCGCAGTACGCGGCGTGGCCGTCGATGCCGACGTGGGCAGCCTGCGAGGCGATGTTCACGATGCGTCCGTACCCGGCGGCGAGCATGTGCCGGCCGGCGGCCTGCGCGACCCGGTAGGTGCCGGTCAGGTTGACGTCGATGGTCTTCGCCCAGGTCGCGGCGTCGAGGTCCTCGGCCGGGGCGAGCGCTGCGATGCCGGCGCAGTTCACGAGCACGTCGATACCCCCGAAGTGCTCGGAGACCGCGGCGATCGTGCGGGCGACCGAGGCCTCGTCGGTGACGTCGCACCCGAAGCCGGCGTGGACCCCGGAGTCGGAGTCGGCAGCGGCGACGGCCCCGGCGTCGGGCGCGGGCAGATCCGCCGCCGCAGCGGCAGCTCCGTCGGCCCGGACGTCGACGATCGCGACCCGCGCGCCACGTGCGGCGAGCGCCCGGGCGATGGCGTTCCCGATGCCCGAGGCACCCCCGGTGACGATCGCGGTGCGACCGGTGAAGTCGTTCGTCAGGTCCACGCTGCCCGGGCCCGGTCGGAGGGCGGCGGCGAAGTCGGTGGGGGTGCTGGTGGCGGTGCTGGTGGTCATGTGCGCTCCGTTGCGTTCAGTCTGACGTTCGTCCAGACCGTAGCGGAAATTGTGTTCTGGACAAACGTTCCGGAGGGTGTACAGTCATCGCCGAAGCCACCCAACGGAGGAACAGCTGATGTCGACGACGACCGAGAACGCGGCCACCACTGCCGCCGCCACCATCCCCACGACGATGCGCGCCGTCGTCGTCCACGGCCCGGGCGACTACCGCCTCGAGACCCGCCCCGTGCCGACGCCCGGCCCCGGCGAGCTCCTGCTCCGCACCGACGCCGTCGGCATCTGCGCGAGCGACCTGAAGTGCTACCACGGCGCCGCGAAGTTCTGGGGCGACGAGAACCGCCCGGCCTGGGCCGAGAAGGACCGCATCCCCGGGCACGAGTTCGTCGGCACGATCGTCGCAGGTGACGACGACGCCCTCGCCAAGCGCAAGGTGTCCGTCGGCGACCGCATCGCGTGTGAGCAGATCGTGCCGTGCTGGGAGTGCAAGTACTGCCTCGAGGGCGCGTACTGGATGTGCAACGTCCACGACATGTTCGGCTTCAAGGGCTACGACGGCGCCATGGCCGAGTACGTCCTCGTGCCCGCCAAGGCCCTGACGCACCCGGTGTCGAGCGCGCTGCCCGGCCAGGTCGCCGCCTTCGCCGAACCGCTCTCGTGCGCCTTCCACGCCGTCGAGCGCGGCGACATCAAGTTCGGCGACACCGTCGTCATCGCCGGTGCCGGCCCGATCGGCCTCTCCGCCATCGCGGGCGCCCGCCAGAAGAACCCGCTCCGCATCATCGCGCTCGACGTCGTCGAGGCGAAGCTCGAGCTGGCCCGCAAGGTCGGCGCGGACATCACGATCAACATCGCCGAGGACGACGCCGTCGCCCGCGTGAAGGAACTCACCGACGGCTACGGCGCCGACGTCTACATCGAGGCGACCGGCCACCCGTCCGCGGTCCCCCAGGGCCTCAACCTGCTGCGCAAGCTCGGCACCTTCGTCGAGTACTCGGTGTTCAAGGACAACGTCTCCGTCGACTGGTCGATCATCTCCGACGACAAGGAACTCGACATCCGCGGCGCCCACCTCGGCCCGCACACCTGGCCGGCCGCGATCAAGCTGCTCGAGACCGAGACCCTGCCGATGTCCGAGATCTGCACGCACCAGTTCCCGCTGGAGCGCTTCCAGGAGGCCCTCGACCTGGTCGGCGACTCCGCCGGCGCCAGCGTCAAGGTGTCGATCATCCCGTCCCTGCAGGCCTGAGCCGAAGCCCACCACAGGAGTCAGCAAGCATGTCAACGACGACACAGCGCGCCACCGGTGCGCCGACGACGCCCCGAACCGAGGGCCGTCTCGACAAGATGGGCATCCCCCGCCCGCTCGCCCTCGGCTTCCTCGCCGTGCTGGTCTTCATGACCGGCAACGGCGTCGAGTCGAACTTCATCACGCCGCACATGGTCGCGGTCCTCGGCAGCCCCGAGGCCACGGTCGCGACGATCGTCACGTTCTACAGCCTCGCCGCGCTCATCGGCAGCTACGTGTCCGGCGCCCTGTCCGACCTGGTCGGTCCGCGCCGGGTGATGATCCTCGGCTTCGCGGTCTGGGTCGTCTTCGAGGTCCTGTTCCTGCTCGCGCTGAACATCGGCAGTGTCCCGTTCGCCGCCGTGGCCTACGCGATCCGTGGCTTCGGCTACCCGCTGTTCGCCTTCGCGTTCCTCGTCTGGGTGAACATCACCACGCCGGTGGAGCGGAACGGCTCGGCCGTCGGTTGGTTCTACGTCGCCTTCACGGGTGGCCTGCCGACCCTCGGTTCCCTGTTCGCGATCGGCGCCATCCCGGTGTTCGGCGGCGGCACGGGCGGTGAGACCGGCGCGATGGTCGCCTCGATCGGCCTGGTCGTCATCGGGTTCCTCATCCTGCTGTTCGGCGTCCGCCTGCCGAACGGGTTCTCCCGCATCGCCCCCGAGGGCGAGAGCGCCTGGCGCGTGCTGACGAGCGGCATCCGGCTCACGGCGACGCGACCGAAGATCCTGATGGGCTTCCTCGTCCGCCTGATCAACACGGCGCCCGAGTTCGGCATGTTCGTCGTCCTGCCCGCCGTCATCGCGAACGAGCGCGGCTGGGGACAGAGCCGCTGGCTGCTCATGACCGTGTGCGTCTACGCGACGAACATCCTCGTGAACGCCCTGTTCGGCTGGGTCGGCGACAAGATCGGTTGGCAGCGCACCGTCAAGTGGTTCGGCATCGTGGGCTCCGCGACCGGCCTCGTCGCCTGGTGGTACGTCCCGCAGCTCGTCCCCGCCGGGTCCGACTGGGGCTACGTGCTCTCGGTCATCGCCGGCTGCGTGTTCGGCTGCCTGCTCGCCGGGTTCGTCCCGATGGGCGCGATCATGCCGGCGCTCGCCCCGGAGCACAAGGGCGCCGCGATGGCGATGTACACGACGGCCGCGGGTGGCGCGGCGTTCCTCGGCACCGGTGTGGTGGCCGCGGTGCTCGCCCTCGGCGGTGGCGGCCAGGCCGTGACCTGGACGTTCGTCGGCCTGTACGCCTGCGCGTTCGTGATGATCCACTTCCTCAAGGTGCCCCAGGGCCGGAGCGCACACTGAGTTCCGGGCGACGGCGGCCGTCCCGCCGTCGCCCGGTGCACCACCCCCACACGACCGAAGGACACGCACCATGACCACGATCCACGACGACCCCGACGAGTTCGCCGAGGACCAGCTCGCCGGCTGGCTCGCCCTCTACGCCGACCGTGTGCGGGGCGTGCACGGCGGCGTCGTCTCCCTGCCGACCGAGGGCGCCGAGCCGCAGGTCGCCGTCGTCGTCGGCGGCGGCTCCGGCCACTACCCCGCGTTCTGCGGCGTGGTCGGTCCGGGCTTCGCCACCGGCGCCGTCGTCGGCAACATCTTCACCTCGCCGTCCACCGCGCAGGTCTACTCGGTCGCCAAGGCTGCCGACCAGGGCAAGGGCGTCGTGCTCTCGTTCGGCAACTACGCCGGCGACACGATGAACTTCGGGCTCGCGGCCGAGCGGCTGAACGCCGAGGGCATCGACACCCGCATCGTGGTCGTCACGGACGACATCGCCAGCGCCGACGAGGAGTCGAAGCGCCGCGGCATCGCGGGCGACTTCTCGGTCTTCAAGGCCATGGGTGCCGCGGCGGCAGCGGGGGCGGACCTGGACGAGGTCGAACGGATCGGCAACGCGTCCAACACGGCGACCCGCACGATCGGCGTCGCGTTCTCGGGCTGCACCATGCCCGGCGCGACCGAACCGCTCTTCACGGTTCCGGACGGCCACCTCGGCCTCGGCCTCGGCATCCACGGCGAGCCCGGCATCCAGGACGTCCCCCTGCTGCCCGCGACCGAGCTCGCGAGCCTGCTCGTCGAACGGCTGCTCGCGGACCGTCCGGCGAACGCCGGCACCCGGGTCGCCCCGATCCTCAACGGCCTCGGCGACACCAAGTACGAGGAGCTCTTCCTGCTCTGGGGCCGCGTGCTCCCGCTCCTGCGGGACGCCGGCATCGAGGTCGTCGAGCCCGAGGTCGGCGAGCTCGTCACGAGCCTCGACATGGGCGGCTGCTCGCTCACCCTGCAGTGGCTCGACGACGAACTCGAGACGCTCTGGAGGGCCGACGCGTACACACCCGCCTACCGCAAGGTCGCGGCGCCGGTCGCTGCGCTCGTGCCGGCCGACGCAGTGGACGCTGCCGAGGACGAGGCGACCGTCGTGCCGGACGCGAGTGGTGCCTCCAGGCAGACCGCGCAGACGGCGCGCGCCGCGATCGAGGCGATCGACGCGCTCCTGCGGGAGCACGAGGAGGAACTGGGCCGCATCGACGCGGTCGCCGGTGACGGCGACCACGGACGCGGCATGGTCAAGGGGATCGGTGCAGCCCGCAAGGCGGTCGACAGGGTCGGCCAGGAGGCAGGGGTCGCCTTCGTCCTCGGACGCGCCGGTGATGCGTGGGCCGAGTTCGCGGGCGGCACCTCCGGGGTCCTGTGGGGCGCGGCACTCGAGGCCTTCGGTCGGTCGCTGCGCGACGACCGCTCCGCGTACGAGGCGACCGACGTCGTCGACGCGGCACAGGCGTTCGCCGACTCGATCGTGCACCTCGGCGGGGCGTCCCGCGGGGACAAGACCCTGCTCGACGCGCTGCTGCCGTTCGTCGACGAGCTGCGGGGCGGCGTCGACGCTGGCAGCTCCCTCACCGAGGCATGGCAGGCTGCCGCCGAGGTCGCCGTCGCGGAAGCCGCGGCGACCGCAGACCTGAAGCCGAAGGTCGGGCGTGCCCGGCCGCTGGCGGAGAAGAGCCTGGGGACACCCGACGCGGGTGCCACCTCGATGGGGATGATCCTCACGCGGGTCGGCGAGGTCCTCGCCACCCGTGCAGCAGACAAGGAAGGGACACACGCATGACGTACCGTCTCGTGGTCGGCTCGGACGATGCCGGGTTCGACTACAAGGAGATCATCAAGGCCGACCTCGAGGCCGATCCGCGGGTCGCGTCCGTGGTCGACGTCGGGGTGGACGCTGACGGGCACACCGCGTACCCGCACGTCGCCGTCGACGCAGCACGGCTCGTCGCGAACGGCGAGGCGGACCGGGCGATCCTGATCTGCGGCACCGGCCTCGGCGTCGCGATCAGCGCGAACAAGGTGCCGGGCATCCGTGCCGTCACCGCGCACGACTCGTTCTCGGTCGAGCGCTCGATCCTGTCGAACGACGCCCAGGTCCTCTGCATGGGTCAACGCGTCATCGGCGTCGAGGTCGCCCGACGCATGGCGAAGGAGTGGTTGGGCTACGAGTTCGACCGGTCGAGCGCGAGTGCGTCGAAGGTCCAGGCGATCTGCGAGTACGACGGCTCGGCCCCCGCCGGCGTCGACGCGACCGCCTAGCTGCCCGGTACTTGCGCGGTAGCGGTCTGCAAAACACCGGTGTTCACGCGCTGAACCCACGCATGTGTGTGTTTCGCCGACGAGCACCGGTGTTTTGTGTCCCCACCAGCCTCAGCCGCGCGCGGCCAGGCGGTGCACGACCGCCTTCGTCGCGTCGTACAGCTCGCGGTAGTCGCGGTACCCCGGCTCGTACGCCGCCGTCGCCTCCGGGTCCGGTTCGATGCGGGCCGCCGGCGGGTTCCAGGCGGCGAGGTCGACGCCGTCGCCGGGCTCCGCGACGAGCTGCGCCGCCAGGAACGCCGAGCCGTAGCACGCCCCGATCGTCACGCTCGGCACCGTCTGCGGCAACCCGGTGACGTCAGACACGATCGTCGGCCACAGCCGCCCGAGCAGTCCCCCGCCGGCGCCGACGAGTTCCCGGACCTCGACCCCGGCCTCCCGCAGCACCTCGATGTTGTGCCGCACCGCGTACGCCGTGGCCTCGAGCGTCGCCCGGTACAGGTCCCCTCGCGTGTGCCGGACGGTGAGCCCCGCGATCACCCCGCGGGCGTCCGGATCGGCGATGGGCGTCCGCTCGCCCGCGAAGTACGGCAGCATGAGCAGCCCGTTCGCGCCGATGCCGGAGCAACGGGCCTCCTCGAGCATCGTCGACCACTCGCCGTCCACGAGCCGCCGGAGCCAGTCCGTGATCGCACCGGAGGTCGCCATCCCGCCGGACACGCTCGGCTGCCCAGGGTGTGTCCCGACCGTGGTCCACATCCCGGGGACGGGGATCGGCTGCGCCGTCGGCGCGATCATGAACATCGTGGTGCCGTACTGCAGGAACATCCGGCCCGGCACGGACTCGCCGACGCTCACGCCCTCGGCCCAGGCGTCGATGGTCCCGGCCGTCACGGGGATGCCGGCCGGGAGGCCCGTGGCCGCGGCCGCCTCGCCCGTCACGATGCCGGCCCGGTCACCCGACCAGAGGAGTCTCGGCATCTCGAGCCCCGGCGCGAGTCGCTCGCACCACTCCGGGATCCAGGCGTTCTCGTGCACGTCGTAGAGGGGCGTCGTCTGGCTCGCCGAGTGGTGGTCGAGGACGTACTCCCCCGTCAGCCGCTCCACGACGCGCGACGACGGCATCGTGAACCGCGCGGCCCGCGACCACACCTCGGGCTCGTGCCGGGCGACCCAGGCGAGCTTCACCCCGGCCGCCTGCGTGCTGAGCGCCGAACCACAACGCTCGCGGATCGCAGCCTCGCCGCCGAGCTCCGCGGTGACGTCCTCGAGCATGTCCGCCGTCCGGGTGTCGACGCCGTACAGGATCGCCGGTCGCAGGGGCTGCCCGGTGTCGTCGGTGAGGAGCACGCACGGGCCGATGCCGCTCACGCCGACCGCAGCGACGTCGACGTCCGGCACCCGTTCGAGCAACGCACGCGTGAGCGTCGTGAACTCGTCCCACCAGACGTCGGCATCCATCTCGACGAGGCCCTGCTCCGGGCGGTCGACGTCGTGCTTCCGGCTGACCTCGGCGATGACGGTGCCGTCGAACCGGGCGAGCAGCGCCTTCGTGCTCGACGTCCCGATGTCCAGACCGAGCACCGCCCGCATGCCGTCTCCCTCGTCGCCATCGACCGTCCTCGGTCGTGCCACGAGTCTACGAACGATCGACGCCCGTCATCCTCGCGGTGGACGACGGCGCGCGCCTCGGGAGCGATGGTTGGAGTACGGCGACGCCCAGGCTCCTGTCGGGGGCCGGACGTACCGTACTCCCGACTCCGATGCTCCACCGAGGGGAAACCGATGAAGAAGTCAGCCTGGCTGCCCGCCGTCATCGCGCCGGTCGTCGTCGCCGGTGCCGTCGCGGCTCCGATGATCGCGAACGCCGCCAGCGATCCGATCGCCGGGAAGAGCCCGACCGCGGCCGCCGTCATCGCGAGCATCGCGGAGTCCTCCGACGCGCAGTACTCCGGCAAGCTCGTGCAGACGAGCGACCTCGGTCTGCCCGAGCTCCCGACGGGTTCCGGTGGGTCCTCACTCGAGGGGAACGCGTCCGACGCCCTGGGCCTGCTGACCTCGTCGCACACCGCCCGGGTGTACGTGGACGGCGCCGACAAGCAGCGCGTCCAGCTGACGCAGCAGCTCGCCGAGCAGGACCTCGTCCGCAACGGCTCCGACGTCTGGACCTGGGACTCGAAGGAGCGCACGGCGACGCACGTGGTCCTGCCGAAGGACGCCACGACGCCGAAGAGCGGCACCGCGACGCCGTCCGACATCGCGAAGCAGGCGATCGACGCGATCACGCCGAGCACCAAGGTGTCGAAGCCGAAGGACGTCCGGGTCGCCGGGCACGACGCCTGGCAGATCACGCTGACGCCGAAGTCCTCCGGCACGCTGGTGGGCTCCGTACGACTCGCGGTCGACCAGCAGACCGGACTCCCGCTGCGCGCCACGATCGAGGCGAAGGGCCAGTCCGACCCGGCCGTCCAGGTCGGCTTCACGAGCCTGCAGTACGGCGCTCCGGCCGCAAGGCTGTTCGACTTCACCCCGCCGTCGAACGCGAAGGTCGAGACGAAGGACCTCTCCGACGCGCCCGCACACGAGAAGGGCGACGCCCAGCACCGGAACGCGCCGGCCGGCGACGAGCCGACGTTCACCGGGAAGGGCTGGAGCACGATCGCCGAGCTGCCGAAGGGCACGGTCGACCAGTCCACGCTCGGCGACGACGCGAGCGGGCTGCTCGACCAGCTGACGAAGTCGGTCGACGGCGGTCGCGCGGTCCAGACCTCGCTCGTGTCCGTCTACCTGACCGACGACGGACGGGTCCTCGCGGGAGCCGTGCCGGTGTCCGCCCTGGTCGCCGCCGCGAAGTGAGCACGACGGAACCACCGGTGGTGGACCCGGCCGTCCCGGCGGCCGCAGCGGACCTCGCGATCCGCACCACGGGCCTCCAGAAGGTCTTCCGCAAGCAGCGCGCGGTGGACGGCATCGACCTCGCCGTCCCCCGTGGTGCCGTCTTCGGCTTCCTCGGGCCGAACGGCTCCGGCAAGACCACCACGATCCGAATGCTCCTCGGGCTGTCGAGCGCGACGGGCGGCACGATCGAGG
Source organism: Curtobacterium sp. 1544 (assembly GCF_040544915.1). Classification (NCBI taxonomy): domain Bacteria; kingdom Bacillati; phylum Actinomycetota; class Actinomycetes; order Micrococcales; family Microbacteriaceae; genus Curtobacterium; species Curtobacterium sp. 1544. Next base: position 193,746 of record NZ_JBEPKX010000001.1, on the reverse strand, counting down.
TGCTCGGCGAGCCGATGCCGAAGGCGTTGCACGACGTCCTGCCCCGGGTCGGTGCGCTCGTCGAGGGTCCGGCGTTCTACCCGTACCTGTCCGGCCGGGCGAACCTGCTCCGGTTCGACGCCGCCGATCCGACGTCGGATCCGCGCAGCCGGAAGGCCCGGGTGGCGAACGCGCTCGACCGGGTCGGGCTGGGCCACGCCGCGGACAAGAAGGCGCACGCGTACTCGCTCGGCATGAAGCAGCGGCTCGGGTTGGCGAACGCCCTGCTCTCGCCGCGGGACCTCCTCGTGCTCGACGAACCGACGAACGGCCTCGACCCGCAGGGCACGCGCGAGGTCCGCAACCTCATCCGTTCGCTGGCGGACGACGGCACGACGGTGTTCGTGTCGAGCCACCTGCTGGCCGAGATCGAGCAGGTGTGCACGCACGCCGGGGTCATGCGGACGGGCAAGCTCGTCGCGCAGGGCACCCTCGAGGACCTCCGCTCCGCCGGGGCACGCACGGTCACGGTCCGCACACCGGACCTCGGCCAGGCCGGTTCCGTGCTCACCCGGCTCGGGCTGACCCCGCGGCACGACGGCGGCGCGGACGTGCTCGTCGCCGACCTGCCGCACGAGGTGCTGCCGGAGACGATCACCGCCGAACTGGTCCGCGCCGACGTGCGGGTCCGCGGGCTGACGGTCGGCGGCGGGACCCTCGAGGACCTGTTCGTCGCACTCACCGGGGAGGGATTCGATGTCGCAGCCTGAGCCCGCCACCGCACCGCAGTCCGAGCCCGCCGCCGCACCGCAGCCGGACGCCGCCACCGCGCAGCCGAGCGCCACGCCGACGCACGACGTCCGCGAGTTCGCTCGCCGCCGCCCACGCCCGTTCGCCCTGCTCGGCTCCGAACTCGCGCTGGTGTTCCGGCGCCGACGGACCTGGGCGATGCTCGGAGCGCTCGCGCTGGTGCCGATCCTCATCGCCGTCGCGGTCCGGCTGACCACGGGCGACGACAGCGGCGGTCCGGCATTCCTCGGCGACATCACCAACAACGGCCTGTTCGTGTCGTTCACCGCGTTGACGGTGTCGATCCCGCTCTTCCTGCCGCTCACGGTCGGGGTGGTGGCGGGTGACACGGTCGCGGGCGAGGCCAGCCACGGCACGATCCGCTACCTGCTCGTCGCGCCGACCGGCCGGGTGCGGTTCATCCTCGTGAAGTACGCGGGTGCGGTGGCGTTCTGCCTCGCGGCGACGCTCCTCATCGTGCTCGTGGGCGCGGCGATCGGGGCACTGCTGTTCCCGATCGGACCGGTCACGCTGTTGTCCGGCACGCAGGTCGACGGCTGGTCGTACGCCGGCCGGGCGCTGCTCCTCGCGCTCTACGTCACCCTGTCGATGCTCGGACTGTCGGCCATCGGACTGTTCGCGTCCACGCTGACGAGCGTGCCGGTCGGGGCCATGGCCGCGACGGTGGTGCTCGCGGGGGCGTCGCAGGTGCTCGACCAGTTGCCGCAGCTGGACTGGCTTCACCCGTTCCTGTTCTCGCACCAGTGGCTCGGGTTCGGGGACCTGTTGCGCGACCCGATCGCGTTCGACTCCTTCGGGTCGAACGCCGTGCTGCAGCTCGGCTACGTCGTGGTGTTCGGCGCCCTGGCCTACAGCCGGTTCGCCAGCAAGGACATCCTCAGCTGACGGGGTCCCGCAGGTCCCGGGACTTCTCGGACTTGTACCAGTGCAGCCGTGCGCCGGTCTCGACCGGTTGCATCCCGACGACGACCTTGCCACGGGAGTGCATCTCGGCGAGGTCCTCGTACGCGTCGACGATGTACTCGAACGGGTAGTACCCCGAGATGATGAACTGCACCTTGTGCCGCTGCACGAGGTCGCCGAGCGTGGTGAGCATCTCTGCTGCCTCGGTGTCGTCGCCGGGAGCCCGCAGGAACCGGATCTCCAGGTCACGGCGGTCCTCGCTCGACACGAAGCGCTTCGGGTCGACGCCGAGCCGTGACGCCAGGTCGACGTTCTCACCGTGCTCCCGGTTGTCGATGAACGCCGTGATGGGTCGGTCCTCGGCGATGTCGCGGATCCGCTGTTCCTCACCCTCGCCGTAGGCCACCGGCCGGACCCCGATCTGCCGCAGGGCGTCGTGGTTGCGCGGACTGCCGAGGCCGATCACGGTCGCCCCGGCATCGCGCGCGAGCTGGCACTCGATGTGTCCGACGCCGCCGGCAGCGGCACTGATCACGACGGTGTCGTCCGGGCCGAGCTTGAGGGAGCGGACGATCGACAGCGCGGTGCACCCCGCCAGGTACAGGCTGCCGGCGACCTCGAACGTCATCGTCGAGGGCTTCTTCACGACCGCACCCCGCGGCACCGCCACCCAGGTCGCGTGCGATCCGCCGTGCGGCGCGTGGCCCATGACCTCGTCGCCGACGTGGAGGTCGCGCACGTTCGACCCGCGAGACCGCACGACACCGGCGAAGTCGACCCCCTGGTGCGCGGGGAACTCGAGGTCGACGAACTCGCGGAGCTGACCCTCGCGGAGGAACCGTTCGATGTGGTTCAGCCCGGCGACGGAGACCTCGACCACGACCTCGTCGGGGCCGGGGTCCGGCCGCTCCTGGGGGACGAGTTCGACGACGTCGAACCCGCCGTACCGGTCGTACTGCACTGCACTGCCGATCCGCATGGGGTGCTCCTTCGCTGGAGGTGTGGCACCGGCCTACTCGGAGTTCCCGGATGCAACCCGTGCGTGCGGGGTACCAGCGTGCGCAGTCAGCGGACTGGAGGCACGGTGCGGGCCCGCCCCGTGCCTCCCGTCCGCTGGTGGGTGCGTCTACTGCCCGGTGGACGCCTCGATGATGCGGGCGACCGTGTCCGCGTCGAACGCGAACGCGAGCGGATCGGCGTCCGGACGCGGCACGCGGACCGGCGTCGACCAGACCGAGCCGTCTTCGGCGACGTCGACGACGAGGGCCCCGGCGTCGACGTACGCGGCTTCCTCGTCGTAGGGACCGGTGACGTCCGTGTCGTTCGCGACGCCGGGCGCGACGAGGACCGGGACGCCCGCGAGCGAACCGGCGAAGTGGTGGTGGTAGTGGCCGGCGAGGACGACCCGGACGTCCGAACCGCGGATCACGTCGGCCAGGGCCCCCGGGTTGCGGAGCTGCAGGGCCGCGTGCAGTGCCGTCGGGCCGGGCAGCGGCGGGTGGTGCAGGACGACGACGGTGCCGTGCGGAGCGTGCTCGCCGTCCAGTGCTGCTCGGAGTCGGTCGAGCGACGCCTCGCTGATCTCCCCGTACCCGGCACCCGGGACGCTGGTGTCGACCGTCACGATGCGGCGCCCGGCGACGAGGGACTGGCCCCAGACCGGCACCGTCGGCGGGTGGTACTCCATCGTGTGCATGAGCGGACGACCACCCTCGCCGAGGACGTGCCCGTTCGTGAGGACCTGCCGGAAGCCCTCGCGCAGGTCGTGGTTCCCGGGCACGGCCACGAGTGCGGCGCCGTGTCGTTCGGCCCAGCCGCCGACCCGCTCGACGAGTGCGGCGTAGGACTCCGGGCTGCCGTCCTCGGAGACGTCGCCGGACACCACGACGAGGCCGATCCCGGGGACGCCGTCGATGCGGGCGAGCACACTCTCGAGCGCTGCTGTGGTGTCGACGGATCCCTGGTGCAGGGCGCCGTCGCCCGTCAGGTGGGTGTCGGACAGGTGGAGGATGCGGAGGGTCCCGGCGGCTGGCTGCTGCATGCGGCCCACGCTACCGAGCGTCCCTTGCCGCCCCCGGTGCCTTCGGCCTGCGTCCGGTGAGCAGAAACGGTCGAGTCCGTCGACGGGACTCGACGATTCCTGCTCACTCGATGCGCCGGGGGCGTGCGCGACAACCGGGGGTTTTCCCCACCACCGAGCGGGTGCGTGCTGGATTCTGCCGCTGGCACATCACCGGGACGATGGAAGCATGCACACGAACCGCTCCGAACGATCCGCACTCACCTCCGCCGCCGCCGTCCTCGGGATGGGGCTCATCGTCGCCACCCTCGCCGGGTGCAGCGTCGTCGAGCCGTACATGCCCGAACAACAGAAGCACTTCGACTCCTACGGCGACGCCCCTTCGAAGGCGAACTCGAAGGACGTCGCGTGGTTCATGCCGTCGTGGGTCGCCGGGGACGCGAAGGACATCGACGTCCGGCTCGACACGAGCGACCCCGGGTACGTCATCGCCTTCACCTCGAAGGACGGCGTCGACACCGCAGCGTGCACGGCCGTGAACGGGACGAAGGGCGGGCCCGCGATGACCGCCGGCTTCCTGCCCGACGAACTCCCGGCGACCGGGCTCCTCACCTGTGGCGACGGTCGGATCACCGCCGAGGTCGACGGGCGCTGGTACGGCTGGACCCCCAAGGAGCCGATCACGTCCGACGGGAACGACACGCTCCGCAGCTCCTGAGGCCCCCGGCGCCGTCGTTCAGTGAGCAGAAATGGTCGAGTCCGTTCGCGGGACTCGACCACTTCTGCTCACTCGATGCACGCACAGTACGCATGCACGCGCAGCGCGCACGCACCCGCAGCGCGTCAATCCGCGGCGGCCGCCAACTGGTCCTCGAGGTTGAACACCTCGGGGAGCACCCGCGCGGTCTGGTCGGCCCGCCCGGTCGCACCGTCGAAGAGGTCCTGCATGTGCGCCTCCCACGCCGAGGCGACCTCCGAGGCGGCCAGCGACGCATCGGAATCAGCCACCGAGTCGGTCTCGTAGTAGCCGATCAGCAGGCCGTCGTCGTCGAGGAACAGGGAGTAGTTCCGCCGCCCCGCCGCCGCGATCGCCCGGAGCATCGCCGGCCAGACCGCCGCGTGCCGCTCGCGGTAGGCGTCCAGGTGTGCGCCCTGCACCTGCAACCGGAAGCAGACGCGGGTCACCGGTCGGCCTCGGCGCGGCGACGCTGCTCTGCATCGCGGACGGCACGCTCGTCGGCGGTCCGCACGGTGCCGGTGACGCTGGTCACGGTGCCGTACCGCTCGGCCTCGATCGCCTCGAGCGTCTTGCCCTGCGTCCGCGGGGCCCAGATCGTGCCGACGAGGAACGACAGCGCGAGCAGGCCGAGGATGAGCCCGCCGAGCGCACGGAGCCCGATGTCGGACAGGAGCAGCGGGAACCAGATGCTCAGCAGGCCGACCATGACCCGGGCGGCGAGGAAGAGCACGCCCTGGGCGCTGGCGCGGTAGCGGGTGGCGAAGAGCTCCGAGGTCCAGAGGCCGTAGAACGCCTGCGCACCGATGCCCGAGGACACACCCCACGCGACCGCGAAGAACAGCAGGGTGCCGAGGTTCGCCGGTGCGTAGATCAGGACGGCCCACGAGACGATGGCGAGCACGGCGCCGATCGCGAACAGCAGCCGGCGGCTCACCCGGTCGCCGTAGCGCATGAACCCGAAGTAGGTCGCAGCGACGGTGCAGCCCCACACCAGGATCTGCAGGCCGTACTGCTCGGTGACACTGGTGACCCCGGTGGCCGAGTAGACGCGGGGTTGGAAGATGCCGGCCTGTCCCGCGACGGTGTTCCAGAGCGCGTAGACGCCGAACAGGAACAGCATCGCGGTGAGGTTCTTGCGGCGGCTGAACAGCTGCGTGAAGCCGTGGAAGAAGTTGGCGTTGCCGGTGGCGGCGCGCTCGTCCTTCCAGATCGTCGACTCGGGCAGGCCGCGCCGGAGCCACCACACGATCGCGGCGACGACGAACAGGTGCGCGAAGATCAGCCGGCTGCCGAGCAGTCCGAGGGGCGCGGCGGCGATGGCCAGGGCGAACCCGACCATCGGGCCGATCGACCACGCGAGCTGCGCGGTGCCGACGTGGGCGGCGCGCTTGTCGGCGGGCGCCTGCTCGGCGATGTACGTCCAGCTCGCCGGGACGCCGGCGCCGACCGCGATGCCGGTGAGGATGAAGCCGACGAGCAGCATCCCGTAGCTGCCCGCGAAGACCGCGAGCAGGATGCCGAGCATGTAGAGCAGCAGGTCGTAGGTGTAGATGAACTTCCGGCCGTACCGGTCGCAGAGCGGTCCGCCGATGATGGCGCCGGCGGCAGCCCCGAACGCGTTCGCGGACAGGCTCGCGAGGAGTCCGACCTGCAGGTCCCCGACGTGGAACTGGGCCTGCCAGAGACTGAGGCTGGTGGCGATCGCGATGATCGACCCGGACTCGATGTAGTTCGACATGGCGACCGAGATCGTCGCCTTCCAGCCCGTGGTGTTGCGGGCTCCGATACGGACCGCCATTGGTCCTCCGTTCGCGTGTTCGTCTGTGAATCGTTTCAACGGTGCTGCGAGGACGTTACCCGCGGATCGACACGAGGGCAAGTCGCTCCCCCGAAACACCGGGCCCGATGCCAGGATGACCCCATGGCAGTGAGCGTTCGTGACGTCGCAGCGCTCGCCGGCGTGTCACTCGGCACGGTCTCGAACGTGCTGAACCGCCCCGACAAGGTCGCCCCCGGCACCGTCGAACGGGTGCAGTCCGCGATCGCCGAACTCGGCTTCGTCCGCAACGACTCCGCGCGCCAGCTCCGCGCCGGCCGCAGCTCCACCGTCGGGCTCATCGTGCTCGACGGCGGTAACCCGTTCTTCACCGACGTTGCCCGCGGCGCCGAGGACGCCGCGATGCGGAAGGGCCTCGCCGTCCTCGTCGGCAACTCCGACGAGTCCGTCGACCGCGAGCACACCTACGTCGACCTCTTCGAGGAACGTCGCGTCGCGGGACTCCTCATCTCCCCCGCCGGCGACGACCTCACCCGGCTCGGACGACTCCGCGACCAGGGCACCGCCGTGGTGCTCGTCGACCGACGAGCCGACGACGAACACTTCGCCTCGGTGTCGGTGGACGACGTCGCGGGCGGACACATCGCGGTGTCGCACCTCGCGGCGATCGGGCGGAAGCGCGTCGCGTTCGTCGGCGGCCCGTTCGGCATCCGGCAGGTCACCGACCGGCACGCCGGAGCCGTCGCCGCCGCGGCCGCGGCCGGGGTCTCGCTCGAGGTGCTCACCACCTCGTCACTGTCGGTCCTCGAGGGCCGTCGCATCGGCGAGGAGATCCAGGCACGCCCGACCGCCGAGCGCCCCGATGCGGTCTTCGCGGCGAACGACCTGCTCGCCGTCGGACTCGAGCAGGCCTTCATCATGCGGGGGTCGGTCCGCGTGCCGGACGAGATCGCCATCGTCGGGTACGACGACATCGCGTTCGCCGAGGCCGCCGTCGTCCCGCTCACCTCGGTCCGGCAGCCGGCGCAGGACCTCGGGCGGCGGGCGATCGAGCTGCTGCTGGCCCAGGTCGAGGAGGGCCAGGAGGTCGAGACCCTCCACGTGGAGTTCACCCCCGAGCTCGTCGTGCGGCAGTCCACGGTCGCCGAGCGCTGACGCGCGCGCCGCGCCCCAGCGGCTCCGCCGTGTCGGACCGGAGGCGCGTGGCGGCGCCGCACCGTGCCTCCAGTCCGGTGGTGGGCCGGGACGGCCCCCCGCTCCGCCTACGATCGGAGCATGGTGCATGTCCCACGGCGCGACGGACCGCCGAGCGTGCACCACGTCGCGGCTCGGGCGGGCGTCTCGCTCGCGACGGTCTCGAACGTCCTGAACCACCCCGAGCGCGTCGCCGACGCCACCGCGGCCCGCGTCCGAGCGGCGATCGCGGAGCTCGGGTACACGCCGAACCGCAACGCGCGCGCCCTGGTGTCGGGCAGCACGCGGGCGATCGGCCTCGTCGTCATGTCCCTGCGCAACTCGCTCTTCAGTGACATGGTGAACGGGGCACAGCTGGCCGCGCGCGAACGTGGCCTGACACTGCTCATCACGAGCAGTGAGGACGACCTGCAGGCGCAGGGCGACCACCTGGCCTTCCTCGAGAGTGCACGGGTCTCGGGGATACTCCTGGCCCCGATGACGCAATCACGTGAGCAGGTCGAGACGACGCGTCGGCACGGACGCCCGGTGGTGTACGTGAACTTCGAACCGACCGAGGTCGATGCGTGTTCGGTCGTCGTGGACAACGAGCAGGCAGCGTTCCTCGCGACCGAACACCTCATCGACCTCGGCTGCCGACGCATCGGCTTCGTCAGTGCGCGGGCGGAACTGCAGCCCGTCGAACGCCGACGCGCCGGAGTGCTGCGCGCCGTCGCCGCACACCCGGGTGTCACCCTCGTGGACATCGACGCGGGCGACATCGATCCCCCCGGTGGGACGGACGCGGGCGCGCGCATCGCCGCGATGCCCGCCGATGCGCGGCCGGACGGAGTGCTCGGGGTGACGGACCTCCTCGCGATGGCGGTCGTGTCCGAACTGCGCGCGGCAGGTATCCGCGTACCCGAGGACATCCCGGTGTCCGGCTGCGACCACAACTCCGTGGCGTGGGGCGGGGCGGTGCCGCTGACCTCGGTGACGATGCACGGCTCCGAGATGGGCGCGGCGGCGGTGTCGCTCCTGCTCGACGAGCTGACGGACGACCCCGCGGAGCACGTGCACCGGACGGTGGTGCTCGGCAGTGAGCTCGTGCCGCGGGAGAGCACACTCGGACGGGCGCGCGCCGCCGAGGTGGCCGCAGCGGGGACGCCGAGCGACCCGAGGCGTACCGAGGCCTGAGCGAGGGCGCGCGGCCTGAGTCGGCGGCGCACTCGCAGGCGCACTCGTCCCGCCAGAGCGACAGCTTCCGGCAGACACGCACCGTCCGTGCCGCCAGAGCGACTGTCTCCCGGGGAACTCCCGCGGCAGACTGTCGCTTTCGCGAACCGCGCCCGCGCCCGTGCCGCACCGCGCCCTCCCGGCCCGCGCACCGTGCGGGAGCACGCACTTCCGTAACGAATCCGAATCGGTGATTGACACGCTTCAATCCGCATGGTTCCATTCCGATTGAAACGTTCTAAACAGCACCACCGGAACCCGCATCGGCGCGGGCTCCGGGTCCGTTTCACCCGGGGTCACCCCGTCCCGGGCCTTACGAGGAGGTAAGGAATGTCAGCTCGTTCCCTGACCACCCGGCTGCTCGCCATCGGCGGCGCCACGGTCCTCATCGGCGGTCTCGCCGCCTGTTCGTCGGGCGGCTCCGCCGACACCGGCAGCGGCGGCGGCAAGGTCACGATCACGTACCTCGCCGACAACGCCGAGGCCACCGCCGCCACCGCGAAGCCGCTCATCGCGGCCTTCGAGAAGGCGAACCCCGACATCACCGTCAAGTTCGACACGAAGCCGCAGGGCACCGACGGCGACAACCTGGTGAAGACCCGGCTGTCGACCGGCGAGATGGCCGACGTCTTCAACTACAACTCCGGCTCGCTCATGCAGGCCCTCAACCCGGACAACACGCTCGTCGACCTCTCGAAGGAGAGCTGGGCGAAGGACGTCGACCCGCAGTTCACGAAGGTCGTCAGCACCGACAACGGCATGTACGGCGCACCGTTCGGCACCAGCTTCGGCGGCGCGGTCCTCTACAACAAGAAGGTCTACGCGGACCTCGGCCTGAGCGTCCCGACGACGTGGGCGGACTTCATCAGCAACAGCGAGAAGATCAAGGACGCCGGCATCGCGCCGATCATCCAGACCTACGGCGACACCTGGACCAGCCAGCTGTTCGTCCTCGGCGACTTCGCGAACATCACCGCGCAGCAGAAGAACTGGGCGACGCAGTACACGAAGCACAAGGAGTCCTACGCGGACCAGCCGGCACTCGCCGGGTTCCAGCACCTCCAGGAGGGCAAGGACAAGGACCTCTACAACGAGGACTACGCGTCGGCCACCCAGGCGAACGGCCTGAAGATGCTCGCCGACGGCAAGGGCGCCCAGTACCCGATGCTGACGAACGCGATCTCGGCGATCCAGCAGGACTCGCCCGACGCGGTGAACGACATCGGCGCCTTCGCCCTGCCGGCGGAGAACGCGGAGGACACGAACCTCACCATCTGGGAGCCGAACGGCCTCTACATCCCGAAGACGACCACGGGTGACAAGCTCGCGGCCGCGAAGAAGTTCATCGCCTTCGCGAACTCGTCCGACGGCTGCAAGGTGCAGAACGACACCGGCACCCCCGGAGGCCCGTACGTCATCTCGACCTGCACGCTGCCCGACTCGGTGCCCCCGATGATCGGCGACCTGCAGAAGTACCTCGACGACGGCAAGGCGAGCCCGGCGCTCGAGTTCCTCTCCCCGATCAAGGGCCCGAACCTCGAGAAGATCTGCGTGCAGGTCGGCTCGGGCATCACGAACGCAGCCAAGGGCGCTGACCAGTACGACGACGACGTCGTCCAGCAGGCCCAGCAGCTCGGCATCAAGGGCTGGTGACCGGCGTGACCGCGACGCTCACGACGGCGGTGGCCCCGCCGCAGACAACGAAGGCGGGCCCCGGCCCGGCCCGGAAGCGGATGCGCTCGTTCTACCCGGCGTGGTTCTTCATCCCGGCGATCGCGCTGTACGTCGTGTTCTTCGCGGTCCCGACCTTCGCGGGGTTCTACTTCTCGCTCACCCGCTGGACGCTGTTCGACCAGACCTTCATCGGCTTCGACAACTTCGTCCGGTTCTTCCAGGACCCCCAGCTCGTCTCCGGGTTCGTGCACACGTTCGAGTACGGGTTCGTGACGAGCGCGGCGAAGGTGGTCCTCGGACTCGCCCTCGCCCTGCTCCTCACGAGCCCCGTGCTCGGGCGCGGGTACCTCCGAGCGGTGGTGTTCTTCCCCGTGCTGGTGTCGACCATCGGCATCGGCATCACGTTCAAGGCGCTGATGGACCCCTTCCACGGGATCATCAACGGCGTCCTCGGTTCGGTCGGCCTCCCCACACCGGGGTGGCTGACCGACCCGGCCCTCGCCCTCTGGAGCGTCGCCGCGGTGGACGTCTGGAAGGGCGTCGGCATCGCGACGCTCATCTTCATCGCCGGCATCGTGGCGATCCCCCAGGAGTACTTCGAGGCCGCCAGGGTCGACGGAGCGAGCGCCTGGACGATCTTCAAGAACATCACGCTGCCGCTCTCCCGACCCGCGATGGGGACGGTCATCATCCTGTCGCTCATCGGCGGTCTGCGGTCGTTCGACCTCATCTGGGCGATGACCGGCGGCGGACCAGGGTTCACCAGTGACGTCATCGCGAGTGTGATCTACAAGCAGTACCAGGCCGGGTTCTACGGGCTGTCGACCGCGGGCAACGTCGTGTTGTTCATCGTGGTGACGGCGATCATGGTCCCGATCTCCTGGCTGCTCAACCGCAAGGAGGCGGACCTGTGACCGCGACCGCCGCGCCCGCGCGCCGCCCCGTGAAGCGCCAGACCGTCCAGCGGTGGACCGTCGGCTCGATCGCCATCGTCGTCAGCTTCGTGGTCTTCCTCGTGCCGTTCGTCTTCGTCCTACTGCAGGCCGCGAAGAGCCCGGCCGAGGCGAACCAGCTCGGCTTCAGCCTGCCGACCCAGTGGCAGCTGTGGCAGAACCTCGTGGCGGTCATGCAGACCGGCGACGGCGGGATCCTGCGCTCGTTCATGAACAGCGCCGTCCTGACCGTGGGGAGCGTCATCATCATGGTGGTGTTCTCCGCGATGGTCGGCTACGTCCTGCAACGGCGGCCGAGCAAGTGGAACGGCCTGATCAACTTCTTCGTCCTGGCCGGCCTCATCGTCCCGCCCGCGATCGTCCCGACGATCTGGGTGCTGCAGGGGCTCAACCTGTTCAAGACCATGGGCGGGATGATCCTCATCGAGGCCACCTTCGGCCTGTCGTTCTGCATCCTGCTGTTCCGGGCGTTCGTCGCGACGATCCCCAAGGAACTCGACGAGGCAGCCGTGCTCGACGGCGCCGGGCCGATCCGCCTGTTCTTCGGGGTCGTCCTGCCGCTGCTCAAGCCGGTGATCATCACGGTCGTGCTCGTGCAGTCGGTGACCGTGTTCAACGACTTCACGAACCCGCTGTACTTCCTGCCCGGGTCCGAGAACGCGACGGTGCAGCAGACGCTCTACACGTTCCAGAGCCAGTCGGTCAGCCAGCTGAACCTGCTCTTCACCGACGTGCTGCTCATCACGATCCCGCCGCTGATCCTCTACATCTTCTTCAACCGTCAGATCGTCGCCGGCATGACCAGCGGCGCCGTCAAGGGCTGACGCCCGACCCGGCCTGGAGGCGCGACCCGCCTCCGCCGCACCGCCCACCCTGGGCGGGCGGCCGGACCCCAGACCCCCGCACCGGTCGACGACGACCGGTCGCGTGAAAGGACCACACCACATGACCACCTGGACCGCACCGTTCATCGCGAGCGACGCCGACCTCGGCAGCGCACCGATCCTGCGCCGGGAGTTCACCCTCGACGACGGCCACGGCGCCGTCACGAGCGCGACCCTCGACGTCAGCGCCCTCGGCGTCGTCGAGGCCTGGCTCGGCGGGACCCGCGTCTCCGACCACCTGCTCGAGCCGGGCTGGACGAGCTACGAGTGGCGCCTCCGCGTCGTGACGCACGACGTCACCGAGCACCTCACCGGCACCGGGTCGGGCGAGGCAGCCGTCCTCGGACTCGTCCTCGGCAAGGGTTGGGCCGCCGGCCGCCTCGCCTGGGGTGGCGGTGGCGGCTGGTACGCCGACGAGGTCGCCGGGTTCGCCGAGCTCCGGATCGTGTTCGCGGACGGCCACGAGCAGCGGGTCGCGACGGACACCGACTGGCAGGCGCTGTCGAGTGCGATCACCGCCGACCAGCTCTACGACGGTGAGGACATCGACGCCCGGGTCGACGACACCACGTGGAAGTACCCGGGCCGGATCGACACCGCAGCAGCCGTGCACACGGTCGACCTCGGCGAGCGCGAACTCGTCGCGGACACCGTGCCGCCCGTCCGCCCCCTCGCCGAGATCGCCCCGGTCGAGGTCTGGACGAGCCCGTCCGGCGCGACCCTGATCGACTTCGGTGTGAACCTCGTCGGCTGGATCCGGGTGACCGCCTCCGGTGCCGCGGGGACCGTCCTGACCCTCACGCACGCCGAGGTGCTCGAACACGACGAGCTCGGCACCCGCCCGCTGCGCACCGCGAAGGCGACGGACCACTTCACCCTGAGCGGTGGCGACGACGTCTTCGAGCCGCGCTTCACCTTCCACGGCTTCCGGTACGCCCAGGTCGACGGGTGGACCGGCACGCTCGACGAACTCCGCGCGGCGGTCACCGCTGTGCAGGTCGGGTCGGACCTCGCCCGCACGGGCACGTTCGAGTCGAGCCACGAGCTGCTCAACACCTTCCACGACAACGTCGTCCGGGGCATGCAGGGCAACTTCCTCAGCGTGCCGACGGACTGCCCGCAGCGCGACGAGCGCCTCGGCTGGACGGGCGACATCGCGGCGTTCGCCCCGACGGCGTCGTACCTGTTCGACACCAGGGCGTTCCTCGGCGACTGGCTGCGCGACGTGTGGCTCGAGCAGCAGCACGCCGACGGCATCATCCCGTTCGTGGTGCCGGACGTGCTGAAGTACTCCCCCGCCGAGGACTTCGGCAAGCCCGACGCGACCGCGATCTGGTCGGACGCCGGCGTGTGGGTGCCCTGGACGCTGTACCAGGCGTACGGCGACACCGCGGTGCTCGAGGAGCAGCTCGACTCGATGGTCGCGCACCTCCGGCGCATCAAGGGCCACCTGTCACCTGAGGGGCTGTGGGACACCGTGTTCCAGTTCGGCGACTGGCTCGACCCGGACGCCCCGCCGGAGGACGCCGCCAAGGCGAAGGCCGACCCGGGCGTCGTCGCGACGGCGTGCGCCTACCGCAGCGCCACCCTGGTGGCGCAGGCGGCGCGGTTGACGGGCCACGAGGCGGAGGCGACCGAAGCCGACGAACTCGCCACGGGCCTCCAGGCCGCCTTCCAGGAGCACTACGTGACCGACGGTCGGATCCGCTCCGACTGCACCACCGTCTACGCGCTCGCGATCGTCTTCGGGATCTTGTCGCCCGAGGACGAGGCGACGGCGGGCGACCGCCTGGCGGAGCTGGCCGAGCAGTCCGGGTACCGGATCTCGACCGGGTTCGCGGGCACGCCGTTCATCACCGACGCGCTGACGCAGACCGGCCACCTCGACGACGCGTACCGGCTGCTGCTGCAGACGGAGTGCCCCTCATGGCTGTACCCGGTGACGATGGGTGCGACCACGGTGTGGGAGCGCTGGGACTCGATGCTGCCCGACGGCACGATCAACCCGGGCGAGATGACCTCGTTCAACCACTACGCCCTCGGTGCCGTGGCGGACTGGATGCACCGCGTGGTGGGTGGCCTCGCGCCGCTGACCCCCGGGTACGAGTCGGTGCTCATCGCGCCGCAGCCGGGCGGAGGCCTGACGTGGGCGTCGACCTCGCTCGACACGGTGCACGGGCACGTCGCGGTGCGGTGGGAGCTCGTCGACGGGGAGCTGCTCGTCCGTGCGACGGTCCCCGAGGGCGTCTCGGCCGTGGTGCGCCTGCCGGGTGCCGCGGAGCAGCGCGTCGGCGGCGGAACGCACGAGCTGCGTGCGCCGGCCGCCGTGCCCGCCGCGTAGCCCGTCTCCGTTCGCCCGGCTGCCGTTCGCCCGGCTGCCGTTCGCCCGGCTGCCGTTCGCCCGGCTGCCGTTCGCGCCCTCGCACGGACATCGCGCCCCCACACAACGGGGCGCGATGTCCGGAACGGGGCGCAACCGACCAGGCACACCGATGCGACCACCCGCGCTTGCGCGAACCGCGCGCGGGCCGTACAGTATGAAACGATTCAATCGACCACGAGGAAGTGACACGATGACATCAGCGAGCTTCAGCTCCGTCGCCGACCAGCTGGCCCGGCAGGCGATCGAGCTGCCCAGCTGGGCGTTCGGCAACTCCGGCACCCGCTTCAAGGTGTTCGGGACGCCCGGCACCCCCCGCGACCCCTACGAGAAGATCGCCGACGCTGCCCAGGTGCACAAGTACACCGGTCTGGCCCCGAGCGTCGCGCTGCACATCCCGTGGGACCTCGTCGACGACTACGCCGACCTGAAGCGCCACGCCGAGGAGCACGGCGTCTCCCTCGGCACCGTCAACTCGAACACGTTCCAGGACGACGACTACAAGTTCGGCGCCCTGACCCACGTCGACGAGACGATCCGGCAGAAGGCGATCGACCACCACCTGCGCTGCATCGACGTCATGGACGCCACGGGCTCGCGCGACCTCAAGATCTGGCTGGCCGAGGGCTCGAACTACCCGGGGCAGGAGGACATGCGCTCCCGCCAGGACCGCCTGCACGAGTCGCTCAGCACCATCTACGACCGCCTCGGCCCGGACCAGCGCCTGGTGCTCGAGTACAAGTTCTTCGAGCCGTCGTTCTACCACACGGACGTGCCGGACTGGGGCACGAGCTACGTACAGACGACGGCCCTCGGCGACAAGGCGATGGTCTGCCTCGACACCGGCCACCACGCTCCCGGCACGAACATCGAGTTCATCGTGATGCAGCTCCTGCGCCTCGGGAAGCTCGGCTCGTTCGACTTCAACTCGCGCTTCTACGCGGACGACGATCTCATCGTGGGGGCGGCGGACCCGTTCCAGCTGTTCCGCATCCTGGTCGAGGTCATCCGCGGCGGCGGCTACGACAACCCCGACGTCGCGTTCATGCTCGACCAGTGCCACAACATCGAAGACAAGATCCCCGGGCAGATCCGCTCCGTGCTCAACGTCCAGGAGATGACGGCCCGTGCCCTGCTGCTCGACCGCGTCGCACTGACCGCGGCACAGGAGGCCCACGACGTCCTCGGCGCGAACGAGATCTTCATGGACGCGTACCAGACCGACGTCCGTGCCGACCTCGCTTCGTGGAGGGAGTCCCGCGGGCTCCCGGCGAACCCGATGCGCGCGTACCTCGAGTCCGGCTACCAGCAGTCGATCGCCGAGGACCGCGTCGGCGGCGTCCAGGCCGGATGGGGCGCGTAGACATCATGACAACAGGACTGGAGGCACGGGTGGACCCCGCAACGCAGCGCACGGATCCAGACGAGACGATCAGTGCGCTCATCGCACGATCGAACGCGCTCGGCTCGGATCCGCGGATCACGAACTACGCGGGCGGCAACACCTCCGCCAAGGGCACCGACACCGACCCCGTCACGGGCGAACCGGTCGAGCTGCTCTGGGTGAAGGGCTCCGGGGGCGACCTCGGCACTCTCACTCCGGCGGGCCTCGCGGTCCTGCGCGTGGACCGGGTCCGGGCACTGGAGGACGTCTACCCCGGCGTGGAGCGTGAGGACGAGATGGTCGCCGCGTTCGACTACACGCTGCACGGCAAGGGTGGTGCAGCGCCCTCCATCGACACGGCGATGCACGCCCTCGTCGACGCTGCGCACGTGGACCACCTGCACCCGGACGCCGGCATCGCGATCGCGACGGCGGCGGACGGCCCCGCGCTCACGGAGCGCATCTTCGGCGACCAGGTCGTGTGGGTCCCCTGGCGCCGCCCGGGGTTCCAGCTCGGCCTCGACATCGCCGCGATCAAGCGCGACAACCCGCAGGCGATCGGCACGATCCTCGGCGGGCACGGCATCACCGCGTGGGGCGCCACGAGCGACGAGGCCGAGACGAACTCGCGCTGGATCATCGACACGGCGGAGCAGTACATCGCAGCCAACGGGAAGGACCAGCCGTTCGGGCCGGTCCGCCCCGGGTTCGAAGCGCTGCCGACCGACGAACGCCACGCACGCGCAGCCGCGCTCGCGCCGACGATCCGCGGCATCGCCGGCCACGACAAGCCCGTGGTGGGGCACTTCACCGACTCCGACGTCGTGCTCGACTTCCTCGCGAGCGCTCGCGCCGAGGAACTCGCCGCCCTCGGCACGAGCTGCCCGGACCACTTCCTGCGGACCAAGGTGAAGCCGCTCATCCTCGACCTGCCCGGTTCGGCGAGCATCGACGACACCATCGAGCGGCTGCGGACGCTGCACCAGCAGTACCGCGAGGACTACCAGGCCTACTACGACCGCCACGCCGACGAGACGAGTCCGGCGATCCGCGGCGCCGACCCCCTCATCGTGCTGGTGCCCGGCGTCGGCATGTTCTCGTACGGCAAGGACGCCCAGACCGCCCGGGTCGCCGGCGAGTTCTACGTGAACGCGATCAACGTCATGCGCGGCGCCGAGTCGCTCAGCACCTACGCCCCCATCGACGAGGCCGAGAAGTTCCGCATCGAGTACTGGGCACTGGAGGAGGCGAAGCTGCAGCGGATGCCCGCTCCGAAGAAGCTCGCCACGCGCATCGCCCTGGTGACCGGCGCCGCGAGCGGCATCGGCAAGGCCATCGCCAAGCGCTTGGCGGCCGAGGGAGCCGCCGTGGTGATCGCCGACCTCGACCTCGCGAAGGCGCAGGACGCCGCGGCCGAGATCGGGAACACGGACAAGGCCATCGGCGTCGCGGCGAACGTGACGGACGCCGGCGCGATCGACCAGGCGATCCAGCAGACGCTGCTGCACTTCGGCGGCCTCGACCTCGTCGTGAACAACGCCGGCCTGAGCCTGAGCAAGAGCCTCCTGGAGACCACCGAGCAGGACTGGGACCTGCAGCACGACGTCATGGCGAAGGGCTCGTTCCTGGTGTCCAAGGCGGCGGCGAAGGTCCTCATCGAGCAGGGCCTCGGCGGCGACATCGTGTACATCTCGTCGAAGAACTCCGTGTTCGCCGGACCGAACAACATCGCGTACTCGGCGACCAAGGCCGACCAGGCGCACCAGGTCCGCCTGCTCGCCGCGGAACTCGGCGAACACGGTGTCCGCGTGAACGGGATCAACCCCGACGGCGTCGTCCGCGGCTCGGGCATCTTCGCGTCCGGCTGGGGTGCGAACCGCGCGAAGACGTACGGCGTCGAGGAGCAGGACCTCGGCAAGTTCTACGCCCAGCGCACGATCCTCAAGCGCGAGGTCGTGCCCGAGAACGTCGCCAACGCCGTCTACGCGATCTGCACCGACGACTTCTCGCACACCACCGGCCTGCACGTTCCGGTGGACGCGGGCGTCGCGGCCGCGTTCCTGCGCTGATGTCCGGCACCGTCGCCGCCGTCGACCTCGGAGCCACCAGCGGCCGGGTGATCCTCGGGCACGTCGACGCCGACGACATCCGGATGGAGCACGTCGCCCGGTTCCCGAACGGTCCGGTCACGCTCCACGAAGGCGACCGAGAGGCCCTGCACTGGGACGTCGTCGAGCTGTACCGGCAGGTCACGGCGGGCCTCCGCGACGCCTTCGGCCGGCACGCCGAGATCGCGAGCATCGGCATCGACTCGTGGGCGGTCGACTACGGTCTGCTCCGCGACGGGCGCCTGCTCGGCCTGCCGTACCACTACCGCGACGAGCGGCACGAGCACGGCGTCGCTCCGGTGCACGAGCGGGTGTCGGCAGCCGAGCTGTACGCCCGGAACGGCCTGCAGCACCTGCCCTTCAACACCGTGTTCCAGTTCGCCGCCGATCCGTCACTGCGCCTCGCCCAGCGGGCGCTGCTCGTCCCCGACCTGCTCGGGTACTGGCTCACCGGGGTCGAGGCTGCCGAGCGCACCAACGCGTCCACCACCGGGCTGTTGCACGCGACCACCCGCGGGTGGGATCCGACGTTGCGGGCTGCTGCGGGCCTCCCGTCCGGACTCCTGCCCACGCTGCGTGACCCGGGCGACCGTCTCGGTCCCCTGCTGCCGTCCGTGACCGACGCCGTCGGCGGCCGCGCCTCGGTGACGCTCGTCGGGTCGCACGACACGGCGTCCGCGGTCGTCGCGGTCCCCGCGACGGAACCGGACTTCGCCTACATCTCGTCCGGCACGTGGTCCCTCGTCGGCGTCGAGCTCGACGCGCCGGTCCTGTCGGACGCGGCACGCGACGCGAACTGCACGAACGAGGGCGGGGTCGACGGCCGCGTGCGCTTCCTCAAGAACGTGTCCGGACTGTGGTTGCTCTCCGAGAGCGTCCGTACCTGGGAGCGTGGCGGGGACCGCATCGACCTGGAGGCACTGCTCGCCTCCGCCGCGGCCGTCACCGCCCCTGTTCCCGTCTTCGACGTCGCGGACGAGTCGTTCACGCCCCCGGGTGACATGCCGTCGCGCATCGCGGCCTGGTGCACGTCACACGGCCTGAGCGCACCGGCTTCGCCGGCGGAGTACGTCCGGTCGATCCTCGAGTCCCTGGCCACCGCGTACGCGGAAACGCTCGCGACTATCGTGGCCGTCACGGGCCGAGACGTCCGACAGGTGCACATCGTCGGTGGTGGGTCGCAGAATCGTCTGCTGTGCCAGTTGACCGCCGACCGGACCGGATTGCCCGTCCTGGCCGGCCCCGTCGAGGCGACCGCGCTCGGCAACGTCCTCGTGCAGGCACGGGCCGCGGGGCTCGGCGGACTGGCCGGTACATCGCTCGAAGCCCTGCGTGACCGAGTCGCCCGCACCGTCGAGCCCGTGCGGTACACCCCCGCCACCTCCCCCACTTCGACCCACCGATCCGCCCCGAGACGTAGGATGTCTGTATGACCTCGACCGACAACCAGCACCGAGTCGACCCGGCGACGGGCGCACCGGCAGCGACGCCCGGCGCTCCGTCGGCTCGGCGCACGCCGATCAAGCGTCAGCTACCGACCGTCCGCGACCTCGCGCCACTGATGCAGTTCAAGAAGCCCGACCTCAACGCGCGGCGCCGTCGACTCGACCAGGCGCTGACGATCTGGGACCTGCGGGACATCGCCGCACGGCGCACGCCCCGCGCCGCGTTCGACTACACCGAGGGCGCTGCAGAGGCCGAGATCTCCCTCGCCCGCGCCCGTCAGGCGTTCGAGGACATCGAGTTCACGCCCGCGATCCTGCGCGACGTGTCGAAGGTCGACACCTCCCGCTCCGTGCTCGGCGCTCCCGTGGCGTACCCGTTCGGCATCGCGCCCACCGGCTTCACCCGCATGATGCAGACCGAGGGCGAGCGAGCCGGGGCCCGTGCCGCCGGACGCGCCGGCATCCCGTTCTCGCTGTCCACGATGGGCACCACCGCCATCGAGGACGTCCGCGACGCCAACCCGCACGGGCGCAACTGGTTCCAGCTGTACATGTGGAAGGACCGCGAGAAGTCGATGGCGCTCGTGTCCCGGGCCGAGAAGGCCGGGTTCGACACGCTGCTCGTCACGGTGGACGTCCCGGTCGCCGGCGCGCGCCTCCGGGACAAGCGGAACGGGTTCTCGATCCCGCCGCAGCTCGGCGCCAAGACCATCCTCAACGCGATCCCCCGGCCCTGGTGGTGGTTCGACTTCCTGACCACCGAGCCGCTCGCGTTCGCCTCGCTCGACCGCTGGTCCGGCACCGTCGGGGAGCTCCTCGACCACATGTTCGACCCGACCGTCACCTACGAGGACCTCGAGTGGATCCGGTCGCAGTGGAAGGGCAAGGTCGTCGTCAAGGGCGTGCAGTCCCTGGCGGACGCCAAGCGCCTGGCCGACATGGGCGTCGACGGCATCACGCTGTCGAACCACGGCGGTCGGCAGCTCGACCGGGCTCCCGTGCCGTTCCACCTGCTCCCCTCCGTGGTCAAGGAGGTCGGCAAGGACACCGAGGTGCACCTCGACACCGGCATCATGTCCGGCGCCGACATCGTCGCTGCGGTCGCCCTCGGCGCGAAGTTCACGATGGTCGGACGCGCCTACCTGTACGGCCTGATGGCGGGTGGCGAGGCCGGCGTCGACCGGATGATCCAGATCCTGTCCGAGCAGATCGAGCGCACGATGCGCCTGCTCGGGGTGGCGTCGCTCGACGAGCTCGAGGCGGGACACGTGACGCAGCTGCAGCGGCTCACACCCATCGCCCGGAGCTGAGGATCTGTTCGTCCGGATGCGGGACCCCGGACCCCGGTCTCGGTGCGGCCGGATCGGGCAGAACCCCCCGAACGGGGCACAGATGATGCATGATGTTCGGGGACCCGTCACCGAAATCCTCGGATCGCGCCGTGGAGCGGGCCCCTTCCATGCCCGAGCCCCACCCGAGGAGCCCGACATCTCTGCTTCGAAGCACGTGCATGCCCGAGCGCAGCACGCATCCACGACGAACCACTCGACCCGCAACCGCCGCAGCCGGATCGTCCTGGCGGCAGCCACCGCCAGCGCCCTGCTGATCGGCGTCCCGACCGCCGCCTCCGCCCACGGTTGGTGGGGTGGCCGCGGCCACCACGCCCCGCCGACCGCACCGGTCTCGCCGACGCCGACCGACGAGGCGACGCCCTCGGACGACTCGACCCCGACCGACGAACCCACCCCGACCGAGACGCCGTCCGCCGACTCCGCCCCCATCGAGGAGTCGGCGCCCACCGACGACGCGACGCCGGGCGACGACACTGCGCCCGGCGACGACAGCGCGCAGGCGGACCTGATCTCGCTCGCGCCCGCAACGTCGTTCGTCGAGAACTTCGACCTCTCCGCGGTGACCGGTCTCGTCAGCCGCCTCTACCCGCAGGCCTGGCAGCCGTACCCGGACGGCACGTCCGGCATCTACGAGCCGAGCAAGACCGTGTCCGTCCACGACGGCGTCATGGACGTGCAGCTCGGTGGTGCCGGCACGGCCGGCACGTTCGGTTCGCGCAGCGGCGCCTACGACCACGTCGGCGGATCGTTCTCCGTCCGCGCGAAGGCGACCGGTGGCGACGGCAACGGTGCGGCGTTCATGCTGTGGCCGAGCTCCGACGTCTGGTCCGACGGCGAGATCGACTTCCCCGAGGGCAACTTCGACGAGAGCCCGTCGGCATTCCAGCACTCGATGACCCCCGGTCAGGAAGTCGAGCGCGTCCAGCTCGGCTCCGGTGTCTCGTGGCGTGACTGGCACACCTACACGATCGACTGGGACCCGGGGAAGTCCGTCACGTACAAGGTCGACGGCAAGGTCATCGGCACCGTCACCCACGACGTCCCGACGACCGAGCACCGGTTCATGTTCCAGACCGGGAACTGGGGTGAGTCCGGCAACCTGCTCATCGACTGGGTCGCCACGACCGAGTAGGGGTCGGCGACCGTTACGACGGATTGGAGGCGCGGTGCCAGCTGGCACCGCGCCTCCAGTCCGTCCTGACGCGCGATCCCGTCAGCGCCCTACGGAGGCACGGCGCCGCACGACCAGGGTGCCGATCCCCTCGACGAGGAAGAACGCTGCGCTGCCGACGAGCAGGATCGGGACGAGCAGTCCCGTCACCGCGATCCGGCCGAAGACGAGCGACACCACCGCGAAGGCGATGAAGACGCTCGCCATGACGATCAGCACGACCGGGTTCGGTGCGACGAAGTGCCGGCGCCCGCCGTTCGCCTCGGCGGCGGCCTGGTCCCGTGCGCTGGGGACCGCGTCGGGTGAACGTCCGGCGTTCCGGTCGATGCGACGCTGACGGGTCCGGAGCAGCAGCCACACGGCGACACCGACGACGAGCGCGGCGGGCAGGGCGATCCACTGCACGAGGTGCACGAAACCGAACACGAACGTGACGACGAGTCCCGCCGCGACACCGAGCGCGGCAGCCGTGGTCGTGCTGTCGGTGCGGCCACTCACATCGGTGACGTACCCGGGCCTCCGGGCGTACGGGTCGTGCTCCTGTGCGGCGGCCTCGTCCGGCTGATCATCCCTCACGCAACGAGCCTACGCAGGCTGCGCGTGTCGCGGCGCGACATGCGCTGGGGACGGAGTCTGGCGGCACTCGACGTGACGATCAGCGCGGTCGACGCCAAGTGATCGTGTAGCGCCAGAGCGGGTGCCGTCGGTAGCGGGAGCCCATCAGCACCGCCCAGGCGGTCCGTCGCACCTCGGAGTAGGGGTGCGGCGGCGGCCAGCACGTGGGTGCCGAATGCTCCCAGTAGCCGTGCCGCCACGAGTACCAGCGGTGTTGCACGACACCGACCAGGTCGGGCAGGCGATCCCGGAGCCGCGTCGACCTCGCGAGACCGACGACCACGAGCGTTCCGCCAGGCGCAGTCAGGTCCGCCAGGCGCGACAGCGCGAGGGCGAGGTCCGGCAGGTGGTGCACGGTCGCGACCGAGGCGACGACGTCGAACTGCTGCCCGAGGTCGGCCGCCATCACGTCTCCGCGCACCCAGTGGATCGCTGCGTCGGCGTGCTCGGTGCGGGCGGCGTCGAGCACCGTCTCGTCGAGGTCGATCGCCGTCACCTCGAGGCCCGCATCGGCGAGGTCCTGGGCGAGCAGGCCGTTGCCCGTTCCGACGTCGAGTGCCGTCCTCGCGCCAGATGGGACCGCACGCAGCACCAGGTCGTGGAAGTGCGTGTTGTGGTTCCACCGATCGGCCATGCACTCATTCTGGCTCGCGCTCGTCAGCGGACGTCGGTGCGGTGGATGCCGAGGTCGGTCCGCCCCGGAGCGAGATCGGCGCGGAGCGCGCGTCCGGTCCGGTACTCGCCGCTCGCGAGGGTCCGGTAGCGCACGGGTTCCTCCGACCCGAGACCGGCGATCCGCTCGGTGAGCCGAGCGACCTCGCGCGCGACACCGTCGGCGTCCAGACCGTCGGCGTCGAACACCGCGTGCGTCTCGTACGGGTCGATGCCGGAGTAGAACAGCGTGCCGTGCCGGAGCCCGAAGAGCACCGAGTCCAGGTCACCACTCAGCCCTCGGGCGCCCATCGTGCGCTCGTCCTCGCCCACCGTGACGATGACGAGCGCGCGCTTCCCGGCGAGCAGCCCGGCGCCGTACCGGGTCGGCAACCCGGTCGACTCGTCCACGCCGTCCGTGCCGAACCCGGCGCCGAACACCCGGTCGATCCAGCCCTTCAGGACGGCCGGGACGCCGTACCACCAGAGCGGGAACTGCAGCACGATCAGGTCGGCATCGACGAGCTTGCGCTGCTCGGCACGAACGTCGTCCGGCAGGGTCCCACCGTGCTGCGCCGCGAGCCACCGGTCGAGGAAGCTCCCGTCGGCGTTGCGTTGGGCCGGGACGTCGCCGGGACCGAGCAGCGGCTCGAACTCCATCGCGTACAGGTCGCTCACCTCGACCGTGTGGGTCCGTTCGAGCTCGGCCCGGGCAGCGTCGAACAGCTGCCGGTTGAGCGAAACGGCTTCGGGGTGTGCGTAGACGTAGAGGGCCTGCGGGCGAACGGTGTCGTCGTGGATTGCCATGCCTCCATCACAGCCGCCACCGCCGGATCTGGGAAGTATGCACTTTGATGTGAGGTACACACATCGGGGATAGTGGGTGCATGCGCGATGCCACCCGGAACGCCCTGGCCGTCTGCCCCGTCGAGGTCACGATGAGCGTGATCGGCGGGTGCTGGAAGCTCAGCATCATCCAGGAGCTCCTCGACCACACCCTCCGCTACAGCGAACTGCGCCGAGCGGTGGGCACCGTCACCGACCGCGTGCTCACCCGGCAGCTGCGCGAGCTCGAGGCGGACGGGCTGGTCGAACGGACGGTGTACGCCGAGGTCCCGCCGCGGGTCGAGTACTCCCTGACGGCGATGGGGTCGTCCCTCCGCCCGCTCGTGACCAGCCTCGACTCCTGGGGTCGCTCGTGGACCGCGACGCAGGTGGACGCGGACGAGCTGGAGCTCGCGCTCAGCTGAGGACGCGGAGCGGGAACGACAGCGGGTCGGCTCGGACCGCGTCCACGGCGTGCGCGACCGCCCCGATGACCACGACGTCCGCGCCGAGTGACGACGCCACGATCTCGGGAACGGGGTCGAAGTGCCCGTCGTCGAGCAGCGCCCGGGCACGATCGATCACAGCGGCCGCGGGCTCGGCGATCGCGCCGGCGACGACCACGCGGTCGATGTCGAGCAGGCTCGCGAGCAGCACGCACACGCGGCCGAGGCGGTCCCCGAGCCGGTCGACGATCGCGGTGGCCTGCGCGTCACCGTCTCGCGCGGCGCGGAACACGGTGGCGGCGTCGATCCCCTCGGCTGCGAGCGGGCTGTCGGGCCGGACCAGGCCGGCGGCGACGGCCTCGGCCACGAGCGTCCGGGCCGTGGCGCCGATGCCGTCCGAGGACCCGACCCCCTCGACGAGTTCGAGCACCCGCATCTCACCCGCGCCGCCGTGGGCCCCGCGGAGCAGCACGCCGTCGACGACGAGACCCGCACCGAAGCGTTCGCCGGACAGCAGCGCCGCGAACGAGGCCTCGCCGGAGGACGGCCGCTCGGCGAGCGCGGCGAGGTTGGCGTCGTTCTCGACGACGACCCGTCCGTTCGGGACGGTGCCCGCGAACCCGGGGTTCATCCGGTCCCAGAAGCCGCCGTCGCCAGGGGAGGCCCCGCCGGCGTCGACGGGAGCGGGGATGCCGACGACCGTCACGAGCACGTGTCCGGGGTCGACCGCGGCGTCGGCGAGTGCCTCTGCCGCGGTCTCGGCGAGGACCCGCAGGCGGACCGGGACGTCGAGCCCGGACTCGCCGAGTGTCCCCGACGCACGGCCGAGGACGGCCCCGCGGAGGTCCGCGACGAACGCGGTCACCCGGTGCTGTCCGGCGTCGACGCCGACCACGACGCCGGCCGTGGTGTCGAGTTCGTAGCGCCGAGCGGGACGCCCCATCCGGTACTCCCCCGCAGCCCGTGCGTCGTCGAGTTCGCGCAGCCAGCCGAGCCGGACGAGTTCCTCGCAGGTGCCGAGGATCGTGGAGCGGGTGAGTCCGGTGCTGTCGATCGCCTCGGTCGCAGTGAACGCACGGACCGCGAAGGCGTACTCGAGCAGCGTCTCGGCGCTCGTTCCACGGTGCGGCGGCATGCGGTGACCCTATCGCGGAGACACTTCCTTGCGTAATTAGATTTTCTCGCTAGATTAAGTCCTGCGGGCGGCACCGGAGCCGGTCCGCGAACCGGAACGGCAGGGACGCCGGGTCCGGACGGACGGAGACGACGTGCAGACACACGCCACCAGGAGCGCCGCCGCGGTCAGCCGCCGCGGGTTCCTGCTCGGGGCGGGCGGCATCGGGGCGGGCCTGGCACTCGCCGGGTGCGCTCCGCTCGGTTCCTCGAGGAGCCGACCCGAGACGATCACGTTCTACGTGTCCAAGCCCGAGGTCATCGGGTACTTCGACGACGTGATCGCGAAGTTCCACGCCAGCCAGTCGAAGATCCGCGTCGTCCGCGACTCGACGTCGAGCATGTCCGCGAACTTCGTGCGGAACCGACCGCCGGACCTCGGGTGCTGGAACTACAACTTCTCGGTCGCCCCGTTCGTCGAGCACGGTGCGTTGACGGACCTGTCGGACCTGCCCCAGGCGGACACGATCAACCCCGACCTGTGGCCGCTCCTCGAGCAGACCGCCGACTACCCCGGCCGCAAGAGCGCCCTGCCGTACTCGGTGACGGCGGCGTCGGTCATCTACAACAAGCAGCTCTTCGCCGAGCAGGGGCTCGACGTCCCGACGACGTGGAGCGAGTTCGCAGAGGTGTGCGAACGCCTGACGAAGGCCGGCATCGCACCGATCTACGGCACGTTCAAGGACAACTGGACGATCGCGCAGGGCATGTTCGACTACTCGATCGGCGGCATGGTCGACGTCCCGAAGACCTTCGCGGCACTCCAGCGGGAGGGCACGAAGGTCGGCAAGGACGCCTCGGTGTCGTTCGAACGCGACTTCCGGGCACCGGTGGAGCGCATGGTGCAGCTCCGCCAGTGGCACCAGAAGGGCGCGGCCAGCCGCGGGTACGGCGACGGCAACCTCGCCTTCGCCCAGGGGAAGGCCGCGATGTACCTGCAGGGGCCGTGGGCACTCGGCGAGATCGCGAAGACGACCCCCGACATGGACCTCGGGACGTTCCCGCTGCCCGTCACCGACGACGCCGCCGACAACAAGGTGCGCGTGAACGTCGACCTCGCGCTCTGGATCCCGGAGGCGTCCCGCAAGCAGGAGGCCGCCCGGGAGTTCCTCACGTACCTGATGACCCCGAGGGTGAACGACAAGTACAACGCGGACAACAACGGGTTCGGCGTGCGGAAGGACGCCCCTCCCGCCTCGAACCCGGCACTCACGGGCATGCAGTCGTACTACGACGACGCCGCGTTCTACCTCGGCGCCTCGCAGCTCATCCCCGCCGAGATCCCCGTCGCGAACTACGCGCAGTCGATCGCCTTCGGCGGCGACCCGAAGCCCCAGCTCCGCACCCTCGACGCCGACTGGGCGCGCCTCGCGCTCCGCACGGCCGCGTAAGGAGACGTCGAATGGCCACCACGACCACCGAATCCGTCACGACGGCGGACCGCCGCCGACGGGGCGGAGCCGCACCGCGCCTCCAGGCCGGAACGACCGGGACACGACGCCGCAGCCGGCGTCTCGACCCGCTCTTCCTGGCGTTCCTGCTCCCCACCCTCGTGCTGTTCACCCTCGCCATCACGCTCCCCGCGGTGATGGGCATCGTGCTGAGCTTCACCAACTCCGTCGGCTTCGGCGAGTTCCGGTTCACCGGCCTGACGAACTACATCGCGGTGTTCTCGGACCCCGCGATCCTGCAGGCGTACCTGTTCACGATCGGGTTCTCGCTCGTCACCGTGATCGTCGTCAACGCGGTCGCGTTCCTGCTCGCCATCGCCCTGACGTCGAAGATCCGCGGGAAGATCGCGCTCCGCGGCGTCTTCGTCCTGCCGATGGTGATCTCCGGGATCGTCATCGCGTACGTGTTCTCGTTCCTGTTCGCGAACAGCCTGCCGGCGCTCGCGACGTCGCTCGGGTTCGCTCCGCTGGAGCAGAGCATCCTGGCGAACCCGGACCTGGCATGGGTGGCGATCGTGATCGTCACCGCCTGGCAGGCGATCCCGTCGACACTGCTCATCTACATCGCGGGTGTGCTGTCGATCCCCGGCGAGGTGTACGAGGCCGCGGCACTCGACGGCGCGAGCTCGTGGCGCCAGCTGATCTCGATCACCGCACCGCTCACCGCGGGCTACATCCTCATCAACCTCGTGATCGGGTTCAAGAACTTCCTGAACTCGTACGACATCATCGTCGGCCTCACCGACGGCGGCCCGGGCACCTCGACCACCAGCGTCGCGATGAGCATCTTCAAGGGCTTCAACGGCGGCGACTACGCCTACCAGATGGCGAACGCCACGATCTTCTTCGTCATCGCGGTCGTCATCGCCGTGATCCAGCTGCGGGCGACCCGCGGGAAGGCAGCGCTCTGATGTCCTTGCAAGCACCCCTGCGACCGGGCACGACGAAGACCGGCAGCATCCGGTCGGTGGACGCGGACCGGTCCGCCGGCGGACGTGCCGCCGGCCGCCGCGGCGGGAACGCGAACTGGCCCGTCACGATCGTCCTGATCGTCTGCGCGCTGTCCGTCCTCGTCCCGCTCTACGTCACCGTGACGATGGCGTTCAAGACCACGGCGCAGTCGGTCGACGGCAACGCGTTCTCGCTCCCCGCTCCGTTCAGCGTCGACGGCTTCGTGCAGGCCTGGCAGCTGACGGACTTCCCGCGGGCGTTCGGCGTCTCGGTGCTGGTCGCCGCGATCACCGTCGTCGGCACGATCCTGCTCGCCTCGTTCACGGCGTACGCGATCGCCCGGAACTGGGACCGCCGACTGTTCCGCTGGTCGTTCTTCTACCTGCTCGCCGCGATGTTCCTGCCGTTCCCGGTCCTCGCGCTCTCGCAGGTGAAGCTGACCGGCCTCGCGCACCTGGACAACCCGTTCGGCGTCGCGATCCTGCACGTCATGTTCCAGCTGTCCTTCAGCGTGCTGCTCTTCACCGCGTTCCTGCGGTCGATCCCGGCCGAACTCGAGGAGAGCGCCCGCATCGACGGCGCGAGCACCGGACAGGTGTTCTGGCGGCTGGTGTTCCCGTTGCTGGCACCGATGAGCGCGACCGTCGGCATCTTCGCGTTCCTGGCATCGTGGAACGACTTCGTGATGCCGTCGCTCATCACGTCGGACCCGGCGCTGCAGACGCTGCCGGTGCTCCAGCAGATGTTCCAGACGCAGTTCAGCAACAACTACAACGTGTCGTTCGCCTCGTACCTGATGGCGATGGCACCGGCGATCATCGTCTACCTCATCACCCAGCGATGGGTGATGGCCGGTGTGACGCAGGGCGCCATCAAGTGACGTACTCGAACCTGACGACAACGAACGACGAAAGGCCCCTCGTGACCGACAACCTGGTCCAGAACACGCCAGCCCCGACCGCGACGGACGAGACCTGGTGGCGCCAGGCGAGCGTCTACCAGATCTACCCGCGGTCCTTCGCGGACGCGAACGGCGACGGCATCGGCGACCTGCCCGGCGTGACCTCGCGCGTGCCGTACCTGGCGTCGCTCGGCATCGAGGCCGTCTGGCTCAGCCCGTTCTACCCGTCCGCCCTGGCCGACGGCGGCTACGACGTGGACGACTACCGCGATGTCGACCCACGCCTCGGCACGCTCGAGGACTTCGACGAGATGGTGTCGGCCCTGCACGGTGCCGGCATCCGGGTGATCGTCGACGTGGTGCCGAACCACACGAGCGACCGCCACGAGTGGTTCCGCGAGGCACTCGCCTCGCCGAAGGGCTCCCCCGCCCGCGACCGGTACGTCTTCCGCGACGGCACCGGGCCGTCCGGCGAACAGGCCCCTGCGGACTGGGTGTCGATCTTCGGCGGCCCGGCCTGGACCGCGGTCGGCGACGGGCAGTGGTACCTGCACAACTTCGCCAAGGAGCAGCCCGACCTGAACTGGGCGAACCGCGAGGTCCGCGACGACTTCCTGCACACCCTCCGCTTCTGGTCCGACCGGGGCGTGGACGGCTTCCGCATCGACGTCGCGCACGGCCTGGCGAAGGACCTGCCCGAGGGTGAGCTGCCGACCTGGGCCGAGGTGATCGCGTCCCCGAAGGACGGCTCGCACATCCTCTGGGACCGCGACGACGTGCACGAGATCTACGCCGAGTGGCGGAAGGTCTTCGACGAGTACACCCCGGCACGCACCGCCGTCGCCGAGGCGTGGGTCGCCGCCGACCGCCGTGCCCGGTACGCCAGCGCCGAGGGGCTGGGGCAGGCGTTCAACTTCGACCTGCTCGAGGCCGACTTCGACGCCGGCCAGTTCCGGACGATCATCGAGTTCAACCTCGGACTCGCCGAGCAGTCCGGCTCGTCGACCACGTGGGTGTTCTCGAACCACGACGTCGTCCGGCACGCCACCCGCTACGCCCTGCCCGCACGCAACGGCGCGGAGGAGAAGCAGGGCAGCGCCTGGCTGCTCGCCGGCGGCTCACAGGACGAGCTCGACCGGTCGCTCGGCCTGCGTCGTGCGCAGGCGGCGACGCTCCTCGAGCTCGCTCTGCCCGGCTCCGCGTACCTGTACCAGGGCGAGGAGCTCGGCCTCCAGGAGGTCGGCGACATCCCCGACGCCGACCGCCAGGACCCGGCGTTCTTCCGGAACCCGGGCGTCGACGTCGGCCGTGACGGGTGCCGCGTGCCGCTCCCCTGGACGACGTCCGGTTCGTCGTTCGGCTTCGGTTCCGGGACGGCACACCTGCCGCAGCCCTCGTGGTTCGGGGCGTCGAGCGTCGAGGCCGAGGACGCGGACCCCGACTCCACCCTGAACCTGTACCGGAAGGCCCTCGGCCTGCGCGGGCAGCTGCAGTCCGAGGAGCACCTCGAGTGGCTCGAGACCGGGCGCGACGACGTGCTCGCGTTCCGCCGCCCGAACGGCTGGACCAGCGTCACGGTGTTCGGCGACGAGCCGTACGAACTCCCCTCCGGCGAGCTGCTGCTCGCCTCCGCGCCGGTGGCGGACGGCGCACTGTCGGGTGTGGGGACCGCCTGGTTGCGTTCCTGACGGAACCAGGAGGCGGACTGGAGGCGCGGTGCGGGCAGGCACCGCGCCTCCAGTCCGTCAGGCGGTCCCGGTACAGTCGCCCCATGAGTGGGGCGAGCATCAGCGTGCGGGACTTCGTCATGCGCTTCGGGGACCGCAACGTCGTCGACGGGCTGTCGTTCGACATCGCCCCCGGCGAGACCTTCGGCCTGCTCGGCAGCAACGGCTCCGGCAAGACCACGACGATCCGCGCACTGCTCGGCATCACGACCCCGACGTCGGGCACCCTCACCATCGACGGACACCCCTACAAGCCCGCTACCGGCGGCATCGGCTACCTGCCCGAGGAACGCGGCCTATACCGCAAGGAGTCCGTCATCGACGTGATGACCTACTTCGGGCGACTGCGCGGCCTGCGAGGCCCCGAGGCGACGGCCTGGAGCATGGACTACCTCGCCCGGGTCGGCCTGGCAGACCGTGCGAAGCTCCGCGTCGACAAGCTCTCCGGTGGCCAGCAGCAGAAGGTGCAGCTCGGGATCACGATCATGGACCGGCCGCGGCTGCTCATCCTCGACGAGCCGACGAAGGGCCTCGACCCGGTCAACCGCCGACTGCTGCTCGACCTCGTCGACGAGCGGAAGGCGGACGGTGCCACCGTCATCCTGGTCACGCACCACATGGACGAGGTCGAACGGCTCTGCGACCGCATCCTGCTCCTGAAGGACGGTGCCGCTGCGGCGTACGGCACCATCCCCGACGTGCAGGACGCGTTCGGGGGCGCGGTCGCCAGGGTCGGGCTCGACGGCCCCGTGCCGCAGTCGCCGCTCTACCGGATGGCCCGGCACGAGGGTCACCGCGCGTACCTGGTCCCGACGCCCGAAGCGGCCGCCGACGGGTCGGACATCCTCGCGTCGCTCGTGTCGGCCGGCGTGCACGTCACCGCGTTCGAGATGCGCCGGATCCCGCTCGACGAGATCTTCGTCCAGGTCTACGGGCACGACGCCCTCGCGGCCGAGTCGGCAGCGCCGGGGGTCGCCGCGTGAGCCGCCTCGGGACCGTCGTCCGGTTCGAGTTCGTCCGCGCGGTGAAGAAGCCCGCGTTCTGGATCGGAACGCTCGCCCTGCCGGTCATCATCGTCGTGGTGTCACTGCTCGTCGGCGTGGGCCAGGCAGCCGGTACCGACTCGGTCATGACGAGCTCCTCGGCGTCGAAGACCCCGTTCCGGTACGTCGACCACTCCGGACTCGTGTCCCAGACCGTCGCGGCGAAGTGGGGCGGAGCGCCCTCCACGGACGCTGCGGCCGACCGGGCAGCCGTCCGTGACGGCACGCTCGACGCGTTCATCGAGTTCCCGGAGTCGCCGTCGACCAAGCCCATCCGCGTGGACGCCGCCGATCGTGGACTGTTCGGCAACGGCGGGTACTCCTCGCTCGCCGAACGCGTGCTCGAGCAGAGCGTCGCCGCGACCGTCGACGACCCCGAGAGCGTCCAGCTGCTGCGGTCGCCACCGGACACCGACGTCACGACCTACGCGGACGGCCAGGTCGCCCCGGGCTGGCTGTCGATCGTGCCGCCGTTCCTCTACGTCGCCGCGTTCTTCGGGCTCGTGATCCTGCTCGCCACCCGCATGGTGACGGTCGTGGTCGAGGAGAAGGAGAACCGCATCTCCGAGATGATCCTCACCACCGTGACCGCCGGTGACCTCATCCGCGGCAAGGTCATCGCGATGCTGCTCGTCGGCTTCGTGCAGATCGGGGTGTTCCTGGTGCCCGGGCTGATCGGACTGCTGGTGGCACTCCCCCTGATCGCCTCGCGGCTCGGCGGGCTGGTCGTCGACCCCTGGCGGATGCTCGTCGGCGCGCTGCTGCTCATCGGCGGCGTCCTGCTCGCCTCGGCGCTGTTCGTCGCCGTCGGTGCCGCGGTCCCCTCGATCAAGGACGCCTCGGCGCTCCAGTCCGTCGCGATCTTCTCGCTGATCATCCCGCTCTACGCGGCGTTCTTCGTGATGACCACCCCGACGTCGCCGATCGCGTCGTTCTTCACGTACTTCCCGACCTTCACGCCGATCACCGCGATGGTGCGCAACGCGGTCGGATCGCTCACCGTCATCGAGTCCGTCGTCTGCATCGTCGAGGTGTTCGTCGTCGCCGCACTGCTGCTGTGGTTCGCGCAGTACCTGTTCCGGCACTCGGTCGCCCAGTACGGGTCGAAGGTCACACTCCGCCAGATCGCGTCGTGGCGGCGCGCACGTCCGTAGCGCCGTCAGCGGGTCAGGACGACCTCGTCGAGGTCCCACGCGGGGACCTCGCGCTCACGCCACCCCTGACGGAGCGTGCGGACGGACCGGTCGAACTCCACGAGGACGTCGATGTGCGGCCGGACGAGCATCTGTATCTGCAGCCCCTCGTACACGGCCAGCAGCTGTGTCGCGGCCTGGTACGCCGGGATCGCGAGCCGCTCGCTGCCGGCGTCGACGTCGCGCTGGAGCCCGGCGGAGAGCTGTTCGACGTACTCCTCGAAGCGCTTCCGGAACAGCTCGGCGAACCCGGTGTCGGCGGCCGCGATCGTGATCACGCCGGCGAGCACCCGGACGAGCCCCGGATCGGCGACGTCCTCCGCGAGGGTCATCCGGACGTACTCGATCGTGCACGACGGCGGGTTCTTCCGGCGCGTCCCGCGCAGCTGCGTCCAGCGGTCGTACGTCACGAGCAGCAGGGCGTCCCAGGTCGGGAACAGCCGCTCGACGACGTCGACCTCGATCCCGGCCACCTCGGCGACGACGCTCGCGTCGACGCTGTCGAACGGGTGGAGGCGGTAGGCGCGGATTGCGCCGCGGACGATCCGCTCGGCGAGGGACTGCTCGTCCCCGAGCGAGGCGTCGTGGTCGTGTTCCATCCGACCATCCCACCTCGTCGGCGGACCGGTGTCTCGTCCCAGACCGGGGGCCGCGCACTCCGGACGGTCAGCCGACGGTGACCGGTGCCGCCGAGGGCTTCGTCCGCTGGTTCATCCAGACGAAGAACCCGGTCAGGGTGAACACCCCGTAGAACACGTACATGAGTCCGGATGCGTAGTAGCCGGCCGAGAACAGCAGCGGAACACCCACGAGGTCCACCGCGACCCAGACGAGCCAGAACTCGACCCAGCCCTTCGCCATTCCGTAGGTGGCGAGCAGCGACCCGACGAAGATCCAGGCGTCACTCCAGACCGGTTCGTACGAACCGAGGGCGCGGAAGATCGGGGTCAGGACCGCGGTGCCGCCCACCATGACGAGGACCATGAGTCCACGAGCCCTCCAGGAGGCCCAGCGCGGGTCGATCACGGTCGTCGCGTCGTCGGGACGGTGCGTCCAGCGGTACCAGCCGTAGACGCTCACGATGATGAACATGACCTGTCGGCCCGCCTGGCCGAGCAGGTTGACCGGGTTCGGGGTGTCGAAGAGCGCACCCATGAAGACGGTGAAGAGCAGGGCGTTGCCGACGATGCCCACCGGCCAGGCCCACACCTTGCGCCGCATCCCACCGAGGGCGCTGAGCAGGCCGAACACGTTGCCGATCACCTCGCGCCAGAGCACGGTCTGGTCGCCGATGACGAGCTGCGCGTCGAACAGCCACCGCACGATGCCCATGGGCCCTCCTCGTTTCCGGACGGTGCAACGGTACGGGGGTGTCCGGCATTCCGCGTTCCCGGAGCGTCAGACCGGGGTACAAAATGTGTCGGCACTCTCGGGGACGAAAATGCCCCCAGCACTGGGTCCATTCAGACGCATGTTCCCTCTTGTCGGCACTTTGGGGGACCGGTAGCGTCGTCACCAGAGCGAGTCCAGCCCGCCCGAGACGTGTCACGTCGCGGAGCCCGGCGACCACTCTCCGGCACAGGTCAGCCGCGGCCCCGCGAACCAGGGGCCGATGACATCGTCCCATCGGCGCTGCCGGTGGCCTCAGCGCGCCCGAACGCGCAGGAACGGACTCCTCCATGCACAAGATCGTGACCGGTGCCATCGCCGGCGCCGCCGGCGTCGCTCTCCTCCTCGGCGGTGCGGGCACCTTCGCCCTGTGGAACGCCAGCGCCAGCACGGCCGCGTCCTCGGTGAGCTCCGGCTCGCTGACCCTCAGCGCCAACAACGACGGCGTCTGGACGGACGTCACGAACGGCCGCTCGGCAACGATCAACCCGGCGAGCGCCCTCATGGTGCCGGGCAACACGTACCAGTTCACCCAGACGCTGACGATCGGTGCGACCGGGCAGGACCTCAAGGCCAACCTCACGTACGCTAACCAGAGCATCACCGGCGACGCCGCGCTCCTCGCCGCGACGACGAAGACCCTCGCGGTGGCGTCGTCGAGCGCCTCGGTCGTGCAGTCGACGTCGAACGCGAACACCTTCGTCGTCTCGCCCTCGGCGGCGACCTCGACGGTGAAGGTCGTCTTCACCATCGCGCTCCCCTCCTCGGCGACCACCGGGCAGGGCGGGACCCTCAACGTCGGCGCCCTCGCCTTCACGCTGACGCAGACCGCGATCGGTTCCTGACCCGCGGGTGCCGCCCCGGGCCTGGAAGGCCGTGGTCTCGATGGGTCCCTGATCCGCCGATCGCGACCACGTGCCTCCAGGCCGTGTCGGCACCACCTGCACCACCGCACCGCCCCACCGGCGGTGACCGCACGACCACGACGACCAGGGGACGGACATGACCAGCACGCCGAGGACGACCGGGCGCCACCGCGCACCGCGTCGTCACCGGTGGATCTGGCCGACCGTCACCGCCCTGGTCGTCGCGGTCGTCACCGCGATGCTCGGCACCGGAGGCACCTACGCACTCTGGAACGGCACGGCGAGCACCTCGGCGTCGACCGTCCGGTCCGCCACCGCGACCATCACCACCGGGCCGCTCTCGGCGATGAACACGGCCGTGCTCGGGCCGGGGACCGGCGTGACCGGGACCTTCACCGTGCAGAACACGGGATCGATCCCGCTCAGCATGCGCGTCGCCACCACCTCGACCAAGGTGTCGTACGCCACGAACTCCACGACCGCCACCGTGCTCGGCGAGCTGACGCTACGCCTGTCCGTCGTCGGTTCGACGGCCGACTGCCGCACGGGGTTGTCCGGCGCGAGCGGTCGGCTCGCCGCCTTCGACACCGGGAGCGGGTCCTTCACACTCGCCGCCGGAACCAGCGCCGTCGGCTGTGTCGAGATGGACCTCGACGCCGATGCGCCGCAGAGCGTGGCGGGCGCCGTGACCGACTTCTCCCTCACCGTCACCGGGACGCAGGTGAGCGCGTGAGCCGCCGCATCCGCGCCCTGCTCGCGGTCCTGCTCACCGCGGCGTTCCTCGCCGGTGGGTCCTCGGCCGCGTGGGCACTGTGGAGCGCCACCGGGACCACCGCCTCGAGCGTGACGATCGGCAAGACCGGGGCGTCCCTGAGCGGCACCAGCGACATGACGACCACGTTCTCGTCGAGCGTGACGTCGATGACGAAGCCGATCACCCTGACGAACTCCGGCTCGCTCGCCGGCACCGCGACGACCACCGTGTCCGTCGTGTCCGGCAGCTCGACCGCCCTCGCGCAAGCGGTGAGCGTCGTCGCGTGGCCCGTTGCCTCGACGTCGGCCTGCACGGCGTCCACCTCGGTCGGCACCGGGTCCGTCTCCGGCACCTGGGCGTCGCTGCCGAGCATGACGTCGAAGCTCGCCGCCGGCGCCAGCGCCGTGTGGTGCACGCGGAGCACGCCGAGCTCGTCCGCTCCCGCGTCCACCACCACGAACGTGAACGTCAACCTCACGGTCACGGCGGGCACGTGGACGTCGGGCGTCGTGCAGGGCGGCTTCTACCTGAACACCTCGGCCGCCACCCCGGCGTTCACCTGCACGGACCACAGCGGCACGTACGTCGAGGTCGCGTGGCCGACCTCGAACCGCCCGAAGGACACCTGGTACGGGGCGTTCGTCGGTCCCGACGCCTCGACCATGGTCGGCCAGAAGGAGCAGGACTACTACGGGCGATTCACCCTGGCGCCCGACCAGATCCCGGCCAACATCGCCACCAGCGGCCCGGTGACGGTCACGGTCAAGATCCTCGACAGCGCGGGCAACCCGACGAGCACCGTCGTGGCCAGCGGCACGATCACCCTCTTCACGCAGAACAACGGGAAGGCAGTCCGATGCGGCGCATGAGCACTGCCGGTGCGTCGGTCACCGGTTCTTCGGTCGCGGGCTGGAAGGCCGTGGTCCGCGCCGTGGGGCTCGGCCTGAGCACCGGGCTGCTCCTGCTCGTCGCGGGGCTGGCGGTCGTGCTGATCGTCGTGCCGAAGGCCACCGGGTCGACCCCGCTCACGGTGCTGACGCAGTCGATGGACCCGACGCTGCCCCCGGGCACCCTGCTCGTCGTCCGGCCGACCCCGGTGGACGACATCCGGATCGGCGACGTCGTGACGTACCAGATCACCTCCGGGCAGCCCGCGGTCATCAGCCACCGGGTGGTCTCCGTGGCGTCGTCGTCCGACGGGTCCCGGACCTTCACGCTCAAGGGCGACAACAACGCGCTCGCCGACCCGGCACCGGTCACCGCCGCACAGGTCCGTGGCGTGGTCTGGTACAGCCTGCCGGACATCGGGCTGGTCAACCAGCTCGTCAACGGGTCGCGCACGTGGCTCATCCCGGCGATCGCGGGGGTGCTGCTCGCCTACGGAGCCGTGATGGTGACGATCGGGATCGTGTCCGCGGCGCGGCGCCGGCGGAGCAGCACGGCTGGTGGGCGTCGGTCATCGGGGGCGCACCGGGCTACGCTCGGGTGACGTGACGGACGGCGTGGAACGGGCGAGGGCGCTGCTCGACGACGCCGCCCGGACGCTCCGGACCGCCGCGGTCCCGGACGAGGCACTCGGCGAGTACGTCGAGCCGAAGGCCGTGCTCGGCATCCGCCGCGAGCCCACCATGCGGTCGCTCGGTCGCGTCTGGCGGATCGGTGCACTGCTCGTGGGTTCGTCGCTCGAGACCGGCGGTCGTGTCTGGGCGACGGGCCTGATCACGCGGGTCACCGACCCCGGACGCTCACAGTTCGTCTCCGTCTCCGCCGAGGTACGACGGGCGTACCGGGCAGCGGCGCAGAAGGGGCACTTCGCGCCGGGCGACACCGTGAACCACGGGGCGACGCCGATCCCGCTCGACGAGTCGCTCGTCGGTTCGTCGGCGGTGCTCTTCGTCGACGACGGTATCCCGCTCGTGCGCTGGTCCCCCGCCGCGGGTTCTGCCGTGCCGCTCGAGGCGTACCTCGCCGATCGGGTGGGGTTGCTGGTCGATCCGCCGCGGGGTGCGACGGACTGAGCGGACCGTCCAAGGACGGTCAACCCGTCCAGACCTGATCGCGACCGACGGGCTCTCAGACGAGGACGATGACCTTGCCCGCGATCCGCCCCGCAGCGCCCTCGGCGTGCACGGCCCCGAGCTCCGTCAGCGGGACCCGCCGCGTCACCTCGACCGTGAGCTCACCGGCGTCGACGAGCGACACGAGCTCGGCCAGACGCTCCCGGTTCCGCAGGACGAACACCGTCTCGGCACGGACACCCCGGGACTCGTCGCCCGGCGTCGCGATGAACGCCGTGGTGCTCACCACCGTTCCCCCGTCACGGACCGCGGCCACGAACGCCTCGAACCGCTCGGGCTCGAGCGGCGCGAGGTTGAGCAGGACGTCGACCTGCCCCTCGACCGCCTGCAGGACGTCCGTCTCGGTGTGGTCGATCACCTGGTCGGCACCCGCTGCCCGGACCGCGTCGGCGCTGCGCGGGCTGGCCGTCGCGATGACGTGCACGCCGAGGCGCTTCGCGAGCTGGATCGCGTACTTGCCGACGACACCGCCCGCACCGACGATGAGCAGTCGCTGCCCGGCTTCGAGCCGACCGGAGTCGACGAGCGCCTGCCACGCGGTCAACGCCACGGACGGCAGGGCCGCGGCGTCGGCCAGCGGGATGCTCGTCGGCGCCGGGACGAGGGCGTCCGCCGGGGCGACGACGTACTCGGCCGCTCCCCCGTCGCGCTCCATGGGCAGGAACCCGATCACGGCATCGCCCACCGCGAGGTCGGTGACGCCGTCGCCGAGGATGTCGACCACGCCGGAGACGTCGTAGCCAGGGATGTGCGGGAGTTCGATCGGGATCGGGAGGAACCCGGCGCGCATGCCGTTGTCGGCCGCGCTGTAGGCGGACGCGGTGACCCGGACGAGCACCTCGCCGATACCGGGCGTGGGCTGCTCGACCTCGCCGTACTGGAGGACCTCGGGTCCGCCGACCTCGTGGAACTGCACTGCCTTCATGATGATCTCCTTCGTCGTTTGCTTCGAATTCGAAGCGAATACCAGGAACGTACCACTGCTTCGAACTCGAAGCAACAGGTAGGATCGGATCATGTCCGAGACCCCGACCTCCCTGACCCCGACGCAGCTGGGCGCGTACTTCGCCTTCACCGAGGTCGGTGCGCTCCTCCGCCCCGCCGTCGAGCAGCAGCTCAAGGACGTGGGTGGGCTCAGCTACGTGCAGTTCCAGCTCCTGGCCACGCTCGGGGACGCCCCCGACGGGCACATGCGGATGACGGACCTCGCCGACGGGGTCGTGTACAGCCGCAGCGGGTTGACCTACCAGGCGCAGCTGCTCGAGCAGCGCGGACTCGTGACCAGATCGCCGTCACCGGACGACGAACGCAGCACGATGGTCTCGATCACCGATGCCGGACGGGACGTCCTCGCCGCGGTGTTCCCCGGGCACATCAGCACGGTGCACGGGCTCCTGTTCGCGTCGATCACCGACGATGACGCCGCCGACCTCGCCCGCA
Organism: Curtobacterium sp. 1544; assembly: GCF_040544915.1. Lineage (NCBI taxonomy): Bacteria > Bacillati > Actinomycetota > Actinomycetes > Micrococcales > Microbacteriaceae > Curtobacterium > Curtobacterium sp. 1544. The sequence continues at coordinate 154,255 of NZ_JBEPKX010000001.1, read as the reverse complement.
TCCTCGGCACGATCAGCGGGCACCTCCGCGCGAACCCGCCGCGGTCAGCGGCCCGACGCCGCGTGAAGTGACGGGACCTGCCGAGCCGACCACGGACCGAGATGCCGCGGACCGTACGACGCGACCGACGAGGCGGAGGCGACCCGTGCCTCCAGGCCGGCCCTTCTCCTTCGTCACCGGCCACCGATAGTGTCGAGACGTGAGCAACGAGGCATTCGACGACCGTTACGAACTGCGCGAGTTCGCGCCCGGCGCGGGCGAGCAGGGCGCACCCGACGCCGAGACCGAGGCATGGATGCAGGCCGTCGGACTCGGGTTCCACGAGACGCACCCCGGCGACGAGCACGCCGCGCGCATGGTCGAGCACTTCGTCGAGGACGGCAACACCTGGCTCGGCGCCTACGTGCGTCGTCCGGCGAGCGGCTCCGTCGACGAGACCTGGCCCGCCGGCACGTTCGCGTGGTTCCGGAAGTCGCTCAGCTGGGGCGACGGATCGTCGATCGACACGCAGGCGATCTCCGCGGTCACGGTCCGACCGACCGAACGACGCCGCGGGATCCTCCGCAGCATGATGACGCACGCGCTCCAGCGCGGTGCCGCCGACGGCTACGCCATCGCGTCGCTCACCGCGTCGGAGGGCACCATCTACCGCCGCTTCGGCTTCGGCAGCGCCATCCGCGAGCGCGCGGTCAGCGTCCGCCGCAACCGCGCGCTGCCGTTCCTCGCGCCGACGACCGGCGTCGTCAGCGTCGTCACGCCCCAGTGGCTCGCCGGTGGTCCCGGCCGCGCGGTGTTCGACCGCTTCAACGCGCGCACCCCGGGTTCGATGGTCCGGAACGCCGGCACGTGGCCGGTCGTGTTCGGGCTCCTCGACCAGGAGGGCCAGAAGGCGAAGGACGTCCGAGCCGCCGTGCACCGCCCGGACGACTCCGACGAGGTCGACGGCTACGTCACCTGGCGCGTCAAGGAGAGCCGCGACGGCGACACCGTGCTCGAGGTCGTCGACCTGGTCTACGCGACCGACGCCGCGTACCTGTCGCTGTGGGAGTTCCTGCTCTCGATCGACCTGAACGACGTCGTCAAGTACAACCGGTCGCGGCTGGACGACCCGATCGTGGCGGCCCTCGGGGACAACCGCGCGTACGACGTCGACCACGAGGAAGACCACGTCTGGCTGCGCGTCCTCGACGTGCCGGCGGTGCTCGCGTCGCGGCCGTACGCCGTCGACGGTTCGCTGACGCTCGCCGTCACGGACACGCTCGGGTTCACCACCGGTACGTACCGGCTGGACGTCCTGGAGGCACGGGGCACCGTCACGAAGACCGCCGACGTCGCCGACGTGGCCGGTTCTGACGTCCAGCTCGACGTCGCAGACCTCGGTGCGTTGCTGCTCGGCTCGGTGTCGCCGGTCACGCTGGCAGCCGCCGGCCTGCTGCGCGCCGCAGACCCGGCTGTGCCGGCGCTGCTCCGCGCGATGCTCACCCCGCCGCGGACGCCGCACGGGATCACGTACTTCTGATGGACGTCGGCCGGTCGGTGGGGCGAGCGAGGCAGGCGGTCGCCGTGCTGGCCAGTCCGACGCTGCGTGCTGCCGTGGTGGGTGACGGCGAGATCGACGATCGGACCCGATCGGCGATCGCCGCGTTCGACTGGCTCGGCGACGACGGCCCGGACACGCCACTGCTCGGGCGGACGGCGCAGGACCTGCAGCGGCTGCAGGCACCGGCCGCGTTGCTGGAGTTCGACCGCATCGCACGGATGCCCGCTCCGGACGACCAACGGCACCCCCTGTCACTGCGCATCGTGGGGCTGGTGTTCGCACGGCTCGGGGCGACTCGTTCGGTCCCCGAGCCGGTGCTCAACGCGGCGATCGCGATGTTCGCCGAGGACGTCGCGATCGTACGGCGGGACGCGGTGGACCTCGGGGTGCTCGAGCGGACGGACGACGGCGCGGCCTACCGGTACGTGGGGCAGGACGGGTCGGGCAGCTCGGCGTAGTCTCCGCGCCATGAGCGACGACGACGTGGTCGACTGGCTGCTCGACTCCGACCCGGCGATCCGGTGGCAGGTGGAGCGGGATCTCCTCGGCGGGCCCGCCTCGACGTGGCAGGCCACCCGAGCACGCGTCGCCACCGCGGGACTCGGCGCGGCACTGCTTTCCCACCAGGACCCGGACGGGCAGTGGGCGGGCGGTGCGTACTTCCCCGCGGACTTCGACTTCGACGGCCCCGAGGCGAAAGGGCCCGGGCAGCCGTACACGGCGACCACCTGGTCGCTCAACGCCCTGCGCGACTGGGGCCTCGACGCCGCCGTACTCGGGGACACCGCCGCGCGGCTCGACGCGAACAGCCGGTGGGAGTACGAGCAACTGCCGTACTGGGGCGGCGAGGTCGACTGCTGCATCAACGCCTTCACGCTCGCGAACGGCACGTGGCTCGGCGCGGACGTGGACGGCATCGCGGACTGGATGCTCGAGCACCAGCAGCCCGACGGCGGCTGGAACTGCGAGTGGGTCGAGGGCTCGACGGTGTCCTCGTTCCACTCGACCCTCAACGTGCTGGACGGGTTGCTGCAGCACGAGCAGCTCACGGGCGGCCGGCACCCACGTGCCGAGGAGCTCCGGGAGGCCCGGCACCGGGGCGCGGAGTACTTGCTGGAACGGCGGTTGCTGCACCGGAAGTCCGACGGCGAGGTCGTCGGCCCCTGGGTGCACCGCTTCGCGTACCCGTTCCGGTGGATCTACACCGCGTTGCGGGTGACAGACCACCTGCGCGCGGCATCGTTGCACGACGGCACCCCGCCGGACCCGCGCGCTGCCGAGGCGGTCGAGGTCGTCCGCGCCGCACGGAACCCGGACGGCACGTGGACGCAGGGCGAACGGCCGGCCGGGCGGCAGTGGTTCGAGGTGGACGTCCCCGCGGGTGAACCGTCGCGGTGGCTCACCCTCTCGGGCACGCGAGTCCTGCGGTGGTGGGACGACGCACGCTCCGCGTGACCCTCGCACCGAACGAACCACGGCCTCGCACCGTGCGAGGGCGACGGCGACGGCGACGGCGACGCGCCGTGCCCTACGCCCGCCGGCGCACCCGGGGATCGACGAACGCGTAGACCACGTCGACGATCACGTTCGCCGTCACGATGAGCAGCGCCGAGAACAGCGTGAAGCCGACGACCACCTGCAGGTCGAGCGTGTGCACCGCGTCGATCAGCAGCGCACCGAGGCCCTGCATCGAGAACACCTTCTCGGTGATGACCGCACCGCCGAGCAGCGACCCGAGGTCCAGCCCGAACAGCGTCACCACGGGCAGGATCGCCGTCCGGAGTCCGTGGCGCACCACGACCTGGCGTTCGCGCAGGCCCTTCGCGCGGGCGGTCCGGACGAAGTCCTGCGACATCGACTCGAGCATCTCGCCGCGGGTGAGCCGGGCGTAGATCGCCGCACTGATGAACGCGAGCACGCACCACGGCAGGATCAGGTGTGTCAACCACCCGACGGGATCGTCACCGAAGGCGACGTACCCGCTGGTGGGCAGGACGCCGAGCACGAACCCGAACAGCAGGATGCCGAGCAACCCGACGAGGTACGACGGCGCGGACACCCCGGCGACCGCGACGGTCATGACGGCACGGTCGACGAAGGTCCCCCGGCGCAGGGCCGAGAGTGCTCCACCGGCGACCCCGGCGACGAGCCACAGCACGGCAGCGCCGACCGCGATCGAGGCGGTGACGGGCAGGCGGGACAGGATCAGGTTCGTGACGCTGTCGTGCAGCTGGAACGAGTACCCGAAGCACGGTGCGGCGCAGTGGATGACGGACGCCCCGGAGCCGAACGTCCGACCGGTGAAGATCCCGGCGAGGTACGCCCCGAACTGCGCGAGCCACGGCTTGTCGGTGCCGAGGAACGCCTGGACCTCCCGCAGCCGGTCGGGCGTGCACGGCTTGTCGCAGATCGCCCGTGCGGGGTTCGTCGGCAGCAGCATGAACAGCGCGTAGGTGATCGCGGCGACGACGAGCAGCACGACCGCGGCACCGAGGACGCGGATGGCGATGAAGCGGAACGTGCTCATCGTGCACCTCCACGGGGGTCGAGGGCATCGCGGAGCGCATCGCCGAGCACGTTGAAGGCCAGGGTGATCAGGAACAGCGCGAGACCGGGGAACACGAGGTACATCGGGTCGGTCTGCACCCACCCGATCGCGTCGCCGATGCTCCGACCCCATGACGGTGTCGGCGGGGTCACGCCGACGGCGAGGAACGACAGGGCGGCCTCGGCACCGATCATCGAGGGGATCGAGATCGTCGCGTAGACGGTGATCGTCGCCGCGAGGTTCGGCAGCAGCTGGGTCCGGATGACGTGCCACCGGCCGGCGCCCATCGCGGTCGAGGCGACGACGTAGTTCCGGCTCACGAGCGACAGGGTCTGACCGCGGACGACACGGGCGACGGACGGCCAGCCGAAGAAGCCGATGACGAGGACGACGAGCACGGGCTTCGGGAAGGACGTCGGCACGATCGCGGTGAGGGCGATCATGAACACGAGCGACGGGAACCCGAAGATGACGTCGACGACCCGGGAGAGCACCCGGTCGTACCAGCCGCCGAAGAACCCGGTCGTCACACCGACGAGCACGCCGATGACGATCGACAGGACGGTCGCGGCGAGGCCGATGCCGAGCGAGGTCCGCGCGCCGTAGGTCACGATGGCGAACAGGTCGCGCCCGGTGAGCGGCTCGACGCCGAACCAGTGCTCGCCGCTGATCCCACCACCGACGCCCCTCGGCGCACCGAACGAGTTCAGCGCGTCGATGTGGTAGCCGTACGGGTCCTGGCCGGTGATCGCGGCGATGAGCGGCGCGGCGATCGCCACGACGACGAACACGACGATGACGACCGCGGACGCCACGGCCCAGCGGTCCTGCCGGACCCGGCGCACGACGGCGCGGAACCCGGTGCTCCGGTTCGCAGCGGCCGACACCGGACGGTCGACGACGTTGGCGGTCACGAGGCCACCCCTTCCCACGCGCGCCAGGCCTCGCGGCGGGCGGCCTGTCGCACGGGATCGGCGACGGGCGCTGCGGCGAGGAGCATGCGCGTGTAGTCCTGCTGCGGATCGTCGAGCACGGCGTCGGTCGTGCCGCGTTCGACCACTCGGCCGTCGTGGAGCACGACGACCTCGTCGGCGAGCTGCCGGACGACGGCGAGGTCGTGGCTGATCAGCAGCATGCCGAAGCCGAACTCCTGTTGCAGGTCGGCGAGCAGGTCGAGCACGGCGGCCTGGACGGTCACGTCGAGGGCGGAGGTCGGCTCGTCGGCGATCACGAGCGCGGGCCGGAGTGCGAGGGCCCGGGCGACGGCGACGCGTTGCCGCTGTCCGCCGGAGAGCTGGTGCGGGAACCGCTCGGCCCACGACGGGTCGAGCTGCACCGCGACGAGGAGCTCCCGCACCCGTTCCGCACGCTCGGCGGTGGAGGCGGTGCCGTGCACCAAGAGTGGCTCGGCGATGCTCCACCCGATGGTCTGCCGCGGGTTGAGCGAGGACGCCGGGTCCTGGAAGACGATGCCGACGTGGCTGCGGAGCTCCCGCAGCCGTCCGCCGCGGGCCGTGCGGAGGTCACTGCCGTCCACCTCGACCGAACCGGCCACGACCGGGACCAGGCCGGCGAGCGCCCGCCCGATGGTCGACTTGCCGGAGCCGGACTCCCCCACGAGGCCGAGGGTCTCGCCGGCGCAGAGCTCGAGGTCGATGCCGGACACGACAGGCTCGCCGCGGCGTGCGTAGCGCACGGCGACGTCGCGCAGCTGCGCGACGAGCGGCCTGGAGGCACGACTCGCCTCCGGTGCCCCACCTGCGGTCGTGACGTGATCGGTTTCCGCACCCCGCGCCTCCAGGCTGGGGACCGCGTCGAGGAGTGCTCGGGTGTACTCGGCGGTCGGGTGCGCGAAGACCTCCGCGACCGTCCCGTGTTCGACCGGGTCGCCCCGACGCATCACGAGGAGTTCGTCGGCGACGTCCGCCACCACGCCCATGTCGTGCGTGATGAGCAGCACCGCGAGGTCACGCTCGCGCCCGAGCCTGCGGAGGAGGTCGAGGATCCCCGCCTGCACCGTGACGTCGAGCGCCGTCGTCGGCTCGTCGGCGATCAGCGCCACCGGGTCCCCCGCGAGCGCCATCGCGATCATCGCTCGCTGCAGCTGCCCGCCGGACAGTTCGTGCGGGTACGCCTTCCGGATCCGCTGCGGGTCGGTGAGCCCGGCGGCACGCAGCAGCTCGTCGATCCGCGGGGACACCCCGGCACGGTCGAGGTCCGTCGGGTGCGCCGTGATCGCCTCGGCGATCTGCGTCCCGATCGAGAGCACGGGCGTGAAGGAGTTCATCGGCTCCTGGAACACGATGCCGATGCCGGCGCCACGGACCGCGCGCAGCTGGTCGTCCGTCGCGCCGACGAGCTCGGTGCCGCGGAACCGGATGCTGCCGCTGACCCGGGCTTCCGGCGGGAGCAGGCCGAGCACACTCATCGCGCTGACGGACTTGCCCGAGCCGGACTCGCCGACCAGGGCGAGCACCCGGCCGGGCGTCAGGGTGAAGGAGACGTCACGGACGACGGGCTCCGCGTCGCCGAACGCGACGCGGAGCCCCTCGACCTCGAGCAGCGGTGCACTCACTTCGCGAGCGAGACCTTGAGGTAGTTCGGGTACGCCGGGAAGTCCGCGATCTGGAAGTTCTGCACGTTCGAGCCGGCGAGGAACGACTGCTTCGCGTAGGTCAGCGGCACGATCGGGGCGTCGCCCATGATCTTCTTGTCCGCCTCGGCCCAGAGCTTCTGCGCGTCCTTCTGGTCGACGGTCGCGCTGGCCTCCTTGATGAGGGCGTCCACCTCGGGGTTGCTGTACTTCGAGACGTTGTAGCCGCCGCCACCGATCTGCGAGGAGTCGTAGAGCGGCTGGATGTTGGCGTTCGCGCTCGGGAAGTCCGGCTGCCAGCTGAAGAGCGCCAGGTCGAAGTCGGTTCCGTCGGTCGTCGCGGTGTAGAACGAGTCCGAGTCGAGCGGCTTCAGCGTGACGGTGATGCCGGCGCGCTTGAGGCCGGCCTGCAGGGCCTGCGACTGGGCGAGGCTCGACGGGTCGTTCGGCGTGGCGAGGGTCAGCTTGAGGTCGGAGACACCGGCCTCCTGCAGGAGCTCCTTCGCCTTGGCGACGTCACCGGACGCACCCGGCTTGTACAGGTCGTAGTCCTGGCGACCGGCGATGCCCGGCGTGATGAGGGTCGTGGCGTACGAGCCGGCGAGCGCACCACCGGCGGCGATCCGGTACGACTTCTTGTCGACGGCGTACTGCAGGGCCTGGCGGACCTTGAGCTCCTTGAGCGAGCCCTTCTGCGTGTTGATCGCCATGTAGGTGATCGGGCCGGCCTTCGAGGTGGCGAGGCGGTCCTGCGCGGACGGGTTCGAGCGGACCTGGTTCAGCTCGGCCGCACCGAGGTACGTGGCGCCGAAGGAGTCCTTCGCGTCGCCGTTGTCGGCGATGAGCGTCTGGGTGACCGTCGACGGGTCCCGGCTCTCCTTGAACACGACCTTCGAGGGACCGGCGGTGCGGACGTCGTCGGTCGACGCGCTCCACTCCTTGTTCCGGACGAGCGTGATCTGCGAGCCCTGCGTGTTCGACTGCACCTGGTACGGGCCGGACGCGACGGGCTTGGCGTCGTAGGCACCGGTGTCGGTGCCGTCGCCCTCGGGGACCGGGGCGAACGCGGGCATCGACACGAGCCACGGCCAGTCGCCGTAGGCCGCGTTGAGCTTGAAGACGATGGTGGAGTCGTCCGGCGTCTCGATGCTGTCGAGCGTCTTGCCGTCGAACGGGCCCTTGTAGGTGTCACCGCCGACGAGGAGCGACTTGTGGTAGCTCAGGCCACCGGTGAGGGTCGGCGCGAACGAGCGCTCGATGCCCCACTTGATGTCCTTCGTGGTGATCGCCGTGCCGTCCTGGAACTTCAGCCCCTTCTTGAGGTGGTAGGTCCAGGTCTTGCCGCCGTCGCTCGAGTCGCCGGTGTTCGTCGCGAGGTCCGGGACGACCTTGGCCGTCTTGCCGGGCTCGACGTCCCACGCGGTCAGGCGACGCAGCACGAGGCCGAGCGTGGTGATGTTGAGGTTCTGGCTGGTGGCCGGGTCGAGGTGCACCGAGGTCGCCGTCGTCAGGATGTTGAGCGTGCCGCCCTTGGCCGTGCCGCTCGATGCGTCGTCGGAGGCCCCTCCGCCCGAGCAGCCGGTCAGGACCAGGGCTGCTGCTGCGGCGACCGCCGCGGTGATGGTCAGGCGCTTGGGGCGTCTCATGACGATGCTGCTCCTCGTGGGAAGTGGTGGGGTGGCGACCGTGGGGGCGATCGCTGACGTGGTCCGGGTCGGGTCACCGGGCGGCGTCCATCCTGACACCGCGGCGGTCGGCCGTCCGAATCCTGCGTGCGACGGACGTCGCATGACGTAACGGTCCAAGTCACCCGTGACGTCCCACTATTCCCGACGCGCCCGGAACGGAACCCGTTGCCTCCGCGCGGAGCGTCGCTCTGACCGAGATGGTCTCGAACTGCGCCTCGTGCGGGGCGTCGACCGCGACCCGGACCGCGGACGCGATCGTCTCCGGCCGCACGTACGACTCGTCCGGCCCCTCGCGTCCGGACGCCTGCCGGATGGTCCGTGCCATGTCGGTGTCCACGAACCCCGGGTGCAGGGAGACGACACGGACCCCACGTTCCCGTTCCTCCTCGCGCAGGCAGTCGGCCATGGTCCGCAGGGCGAACTTGGTGCCCGAGTAGACCGCGCCGTCCGGGTACGAGAACATCCCCGACCCCGAGTTCAGGAAGACGATCGTGCCGCGGGCGACGCGGAGTGCGGGGAGCAGCCTCGCCGTCAGGTCGGCCACGCCGAAGACGTTGACCTCGAACGATCTGCGCCAGTCGTCGCGGGTGAACGTGTCGAACGCGCGCTCGTCCGCGATGCCCGCCGAGTGCACGACGACGTCGAGCCGGTCGACCCCGAGGTCTCGGACCGCCGCCGCCACCGAGTCGGCGTCCCCCACGTCGCAGACGAACGGAACGACCTCGGGCCACTCGTCGAGGAGCACGGTCAGCGCGACCGCAGACCGGGCCCCGGCGATCACGGTGTGCGTGCGGGCGAGGTCCCGGGCGATCGCGAGGCCGATGCCCCGCGACGCACCGGTGACGAGCGCGACCGGGCGCCCGCTCATGCGCCGACCGGTGCGACGGATCCGGCGTGCACCGTCCCCGCGTCGGCGCCCGCTCCGTTCGCGAACCGGTCCGGGTCGAGGAAGTCGATCGTCGTGTACGGCATCTCCCCCACGGCGATCTGGGCGAGGAGCTCGCCCACGCCGGCGGCGTGCTTGAACCCGTGACCGTGGTCACCGCCCGCGATCACGAGGCGCGGGTCCCCGTCCGGACGGCCGACCAGGAACTGTCCGTCCGGAGAGTTCGTGACCATGCACGGGATGGCCTTGACCGGGACCGGGTCGATCTCGGGGAACGCGTCCGCCACCCACGAGGAGAGCTGTTCGACGTCGTCGCGCGGGTGGATGTACCGGTCGACGGTGTCCGCGTCGGTGTCCGCGAAGTTCGCTCCGGAGTCCTCCATGCCGATCTTGACCAGGTAGTCCTCGTCGGAGCCGTGCCCCCAGAGGTGCCGACCGTCGGGGAGCTCGTGGATGAAGGCGGGGAAGGCGTCGAGGGCGAACGAGGCGGTCGCGTCGTCCTTCGGCTTGAACCAGTACAGCGGCGTGCGACGCGGGCGGAGGGGCAGCCCCGGGACGAGCTTGCCGTTCCAGGCGCCGGCGGCGACCACGGCCTGCGCCGCCTCGATCACGAGCGTCGGGGTCGTCACGCGCACCCCGCCGTCCACCAGCTCGACCGCGGTGACCCGGGTGTCCGTGAAGACTCGTGCCCCGAGGGCGATGGCTGCCTCCCCCTGGGCCCGGACGTTCTTCTCCGGGTAGCAGATACCGGCACCCGGGTCGAGCACGCCGACGGTGTCCTCGGCGGTGCCGCCGTACTGGGGGAAGTCGCGGAGCAGTTCGTCGTGACCGAGGTGTGTGACGTCGAGTCCGGCGCGGGCAGCGGCCGCGGTGACACCCGACACCGGGCGGGACGAGGGCGAACCGGTGGACAAGCAGCCGGTCTGCCGGACGTAGGTCTCGCCGTTCGCTTCGCCGAGGGCGGTCCAGAGTTCGAGGGACTTCTGCGCGATGGGGGTGAGGCCGGGGTGCTCCTGGCAGGCGATGCGGAACAGCCGGGTGGCGCCGTGCGACGAACCCATGTGGTGTCCGAGCCCGTACCGGTCGACGCCGACGACGTCCACCCCTCGGGCGGCGAGACGCCAGAGCGCTGCGGATCCGAACGCGCCGAGTCCGACGACGACGACGTCGGTGGTGATGGTCTCCATGAGGTTCCTTCCGATGGGTGCTGGGTCAGTGGGTCACGCGGCGGCCGAAGCGCAGTCGGTCGGCCGCGGTGACGTTGGCGGAGAAGCGGGCGGGGTCGAGGAAGTCGACGGGCAGGTCGGTGGCACCGGTCGTCGCCAGGTCCGCGGCGACGGTGCCCATGGCGGGGGCGAGCTTGAACCCGTGTCCGGAGAAGCCGCCGAGCACCGTGACCCGGTCGTCCCATCCGAGCGGCCCGACGAACGCGTCGTGGTCGGCGGTGTAGCCGTCCATGTACACGCCGGCGCGGACGACCTCCGGCACGACGCCGGGCACGAGCCCACGGACGGCGTCCCGCACCTCGTCGAAGAGCGCGTCCGGGACGGACCGGTCGAGGTCGTCGGGATCGGCGACGCGGTCCCATCCGTTGTTCAGGCCGATCTTCACCGTGGCACCGTCGACGGACGGCCAGCCGGAGATGTCGAACCCGTCGGACTGGCGGACGAAGATCGGGAAGACGTCCTCGGTGAACCGCTCCGGGGTCGTGGTCGGGAACCACGTCATGACGATGCGGATGACCTCGTGCAGCGGTGTGATGCCGGGGAGCAGCTGCGAGGTCCAGACCCCCGCCGAGACGACGAGCTTCGGGAACCGGAACACCCGTTCGTCGGTGTGCACCTCCACCGCTGCGTCGGTCATCCGGATCTCGGTCACGCGGGCCCGGCGGTGGACGATACCGCCGAGCCGTTCGGCCTCGGCTGCGGCGAGCGTGACGGCGACCTCGGGCCGCAGCCAGCCGGACTCGTGGTCGAGGTAGGCGACGTCGCCGGCACGGACCGTGTGCTGCGGGTACCGGGCACGGAGCGCGTCCGTGTCGAGGAACTCGTGGTCGACGGCGTGCTCGTCGATCGACCGCGCCACCGACCGCAGGAACGCGGAGCCGTCCGTCCCGATCATCAGGCCGCCGCTCATGTGGAGCAGTCGCACCCCGGTGTCCGCACCGAGCTGCTCCCACTCGGCGCGGGACCGTCGGAGCAGGGGCACGTAGTGACTGCCCTCGAGGTACGCGGTCCGGAAGAGCCGCGACTCACCGCCGGCGCCAGCCCGGTCGTGTCCCGGTGCGAACTGCTCGAACCCGATGGTCGGGATCCCGCGGCGGGCGAGCTGCCACATGGTCTGGGCCCCCATCGTCCCCACGCCGACCACGCCGACCTCGGCGTCGAAGCGGGTCATCGGAGCGTCGGGTTCCGTGCGAAGCGGTCCGCGCGGAACCGCCCGACCGGCAGCGCGGTGGACCCGGTGAGCGCGAGGTCGGCGGCGGCGCGTCCGATGACGGGCGCCATCTTGAAGCCGTGGCCGGAGAACCCGGCGAGCACGACGACGCGACCGTCGGCCGCGGTGTCCACGATGAAGTCGTGGTCGGCGGTCCACGCGTCGACCTGGACGGCGTGCCGGACCGCAGCCGGGACGGCGTCCGGCACGTAGCGGCGGACGTACTCGTCGACGACGGGGACGAGCTCGTCCGGCATGCGTTGGTCGAGCTCGTCGGCGTTCGCCAGGTGGTCGAGGCCGGCGGCCAGGCCGACCTTGACGGTCGCCCCGTCAGTCGTCGGCCAGACGCAGAAGTCGACGCCGGCGTCCCGGCAGACGAACGGGAAGCGGTTGGGCGTGAACCGTGCCGGGTGACGGACCGGGTACCAGTGCACGGCGATCGACTGGACGTCGAGCCGTGGCAGGTCGACCCCCGCGACGCGGTTCGACCAGGCTCCGGCGGCGATCACCACGCGGTCGAACGGGAGGCGCGCCCCGCCCTCCGTGACGACGGTCACCTCGGTGGGGGTCGGCTCCACCGCCACCACCGCGTCACCGATGCGCAGCACGGCACCGCGGTCGGTGGCCACACGGGCGGCGGCCGACACGGAGACCTCCGCACGGAGCACCCCCGACCGTTCGTCGAGGACGGCTGTCTCGTCCTCGTCGATGACGGTCTCGGGGAACCGGGCGCGGGCGTCCGCTGCGGTGAGCACCTCGTGGGGCAGGTCGTTCTCGGTGACCGAGGCGACGACGCCGCGCATGAAGGCCGAGCCGGGGCGGCCGATCATCAGCCCCCGGGTGAGCGTGAGCAGGTCGAGGCCGCTCTCCGCCTCGAGTGCCCGCCACTCCGGGAGCGACTCGGCGAGGAGGGGGACGTACTCGGGGCCTTCGGCGTAGGCACTGCGGAACAGCCGCGTCTCACCGCCCGCCGCGCCGAACGCGTGACCCGGCGCCCACCGGTCGAAGCCGACCGCCTCGACCCCGCGCCGTGCGAGCTGCCACAGCGTCATCGCGCCCATGGTGCCCGTCCCGACGACGGCGACGCGGGGCCGGGACGACATCAGAGGACCTTCGACAGGAAGCCGGCGAGCCGTTCGGACTCGGGGCGTTCGAACATCGTCGCAGCCTCGCCCTGCTCGACGATCCGGCCCTGGTCCATGAACACGACGTGGTCGGCGGCGCGGCGGGCGAACCCCATCTCGTGCGTGACGACGAGCATGGTCATGCCGGCTGTCGCGAGGCCGGTCATCAGGTCGAGGACCTCCTTCACGAGCTCGGGGTCGAGTGCACTGGTCGCCTCGTCGAAGAGCATCACCTCCGGACGCATCGCCAGTGCCCGGGCGATCGCGACGCGCTGCTGCTGCCCGCCGGACAGGCTCGACGGCCGGAAGTCGCGCTTGTGGGCGAGCCCGACGTCCGCGAGCGATCGAACCGCGCGGTCCCGGGCCTCGTCGACCGCGAGCCCGCGCACCTTCCGCAACGGCAGGACGATGTTGTCGAGGACGGTCTTGTGCGGGAACAGGTTGAAGTGCTGGAACACCATGCCGACACGACTGCGGAGCCGGTCCGGGTCGCCCGCCGTCATGTCCTCGCCGTCGAGCAGGATCGTGCCGGAGGTGGGCTCCTCGAGTCGGTTGACACAGCGCAGCAGGGTGGACTTGCCGGAGCCCGACGGTCCGATGACGCAGACGGTGTGACCCGGCCGGACCGCCAGGTCGACGCCGTGCAGCACCTCGTTGGCGCCGAAGCGCTTGGTGATCCCGCGGAGTTCGAGTCCGGCTCCCCGGATGTCCCCGACGAGGTCGGTGACCCCGGTGTCGAGACCGGGAGTGGTCGCGCTGTTCGTGGGCGTGGTCATGGTCATCCGTCCTGTCCGATCGTGACGGCTCCTGCGGGAGCGGTGGCTGGGTTCGCCGAGGAACGCGGGCCGCCCTCGTCGCTCGCGTCGACGGCGGCACGGCCGGTCCGGAGACGGCGGTCGATGACGTTGACGAGGTGCGTGAGCGGCACCGTGATGAGCAGGTAGAAGATGCCCGCGGTGACGAGCGGCGAGAGGTTCGCGTAGGTGACCGCCGCGTCCTGTCCGACCCGGAACAGCTCGCGCTGCGAGGTGACCAGTCCGAGGAAGTACACCAGCGACGAGTCCTTGACGATCGCGATGAACTGGTTCACGAGGGCCGGCAGCACCCGCCGGATCCCCTGCGGGATGACGATGAGCCGCATGGCCGGTCCGTAGCCCATGCCGAGCGCCCTCGCCGCCTCGAGCTGCCCCTTGTCGATGCTCTGGATGCCCGACCGGAAGATCTCGCCGATGTACGCGCCGGCGATCAGACCGAGGGCGAGGATGCCGAGCGGGTAGGGGTTGCCCTTGGTGATCGGGTTGAACAGCGGGGCGAGCCCCTGCCCCAGGACCAGGATCGTGAGGATCGCCGGCAACCCGCGGAACACGTCCGTGTAGATCCCCGCGAGCACTCGGAGTGCGCGGCTCCTCGACACCGCGAGTGCTGCGAGCACCAGGCCGATGACGATGCCGACCACGGTCGCGGCCGCGGCGAGCAGCAGGGTGTTCCAGAGCCCGTACCCGAGGATGTCGGGGAGGACGACGAGCATGTCCGGGACGTTGAAGAACGACTGCAGGAGCGTCTGGAGCTGGTCCACGATGGCGTCCTACTTCTCGGTCGGCTGGAACTGGTCCGGCACCGGCGCGTCCGGGTAGTACTGCTTCTCGATCTCCAGCCACTCGCCCGAGGCGATGATGTCCTTGATCGCGGCGTTGATGCCCTTCTTGAGCGCGGGCTTGTCCTTGTGCATGCTCATCGCGACCGGGTACTCGGGCAGCTCGATGTTGATCGGCATCTGGATCGACGAGTCCTTGTCGACGAAGTCCTGCCCGATCGGGTAGTCGAGGAAGACCGCGTCGATGCTGCCGGCCTGCATCGCGGCCTTCGCCGCGTTGTTGTCCGGGTACCGGACGATCTGGACGCCGGGGAAGTGGTCCTGCGCGTACTGGTCCTCCAGGGTGCCCTGCATGAGGCCGAGGCGCTTGCCCTTCAGGGTCGAGGCCTTCTCCGTGATGCTCGACCCGGACGGGGTGATGATCGAGATGTAGCCGATGAAGTAGGTGTTCGAGAAGTCCACGGACTTCTTGCGCTCGGGCGTGACCGACGTACTGGCCGCGGCGACGTCGAGCGATCCGGCGGCGACGGCGGGCAGGAGCGTCGAGAACTCCTGCTGGACGAAGACCGGCTTGAGGTCCAGGCGCTTCGCGATCGCGGTGGCCATGTCGACCTCGAAGCCGGTGAGCTTGCCGTTCTCGTTGTACGCGTACGGCTTGGCGTCGCTCAGGGTCCCGATCTTGAGGGTCCCGGGCGTGAGCGTCCCGTAGTCCTCGGACGAGCCGGACGTCGAGGCGGTGGAGGTCGTCGAGCAGGCGGTGAGCCCGATGGCGAGGGCCGCGATGACCGCGACCGCCGCGGCCTTGGTGTGGGTGCGTCGCATGGTGACTCCTGTGCTGGGGAGGTGAGGTGGTGCGGGCAAAATCACCGTAGGCGATACAAGCGCATGAAAAACGTCCGGAAATAATTTAGTAACACGACCTTTACCGACCGGAATCGCAGATCGAGCGAAGTATCGTGCGACGATCAGGGCATGGAACTGCGCGATCTCCGAGCGTTCACGGCGGTCGCCGAGGATCTCTCCTTCAAGGACGCCGCCGCTCGACTGGGCGTGAGCCAGTCGGCGCTCAGCCAGTCGGTCTCGCGCTTCGAGCGGGAACTCGGCGTGTCGTTGTTTGAACGGGGACAGCGGCGAGCGCCGGAGCTCACTCCGCAGGGTCGGGTGCTCGCTGAACAGGCGAAGGCGCTGCTCGACCACGCCGAGCGCGTCGAAGCCTCGGTCGCGGACGAGCCGACGGCGACCGTGCCGCTCAAGGTGTCCTCGATCTCGTCGACGTTCGCCGGCCTGGTGCCTCGCGTCGTCCCGCGGCTCCGTGCGGCGATGCCGGACGTCCGCGTGTCGCTCATGAGCGTGTTCGACACCCACGTCTACCGGGCGGTCCTCGAACACCGCGTCGACTTCGCGTTCGGGCGGCTCGTCGAGGCCCCGGAGGGCGTCGCCCACTCGTTCATCGCGCACGAACCGCTCGTCGCCGCCGTGCCCTCCACACATCCGCTCGCAGCGCGGGAGCGCATCGACCTCGTGGAGCTCCGCGACGACCCGTTCGTGCTCTTCCACCGCGACGAGGGGATCCCGGGCTACGACGCCATCGTCAGCGCATGCGTCCGGGCCGGGTTCTCCCCGCAGATCCGGACGTACTCCCTCGACGACGTCGCCATGCTCTCGTCGATCGCGTGCGGACTCGGGGTCTCACTCATGCCGTTCGTGTCGACGTTGCACGCCTTCGACGGCGTCCGATACGTCCCGGTCACGGACGAGCACGCCACGACACCACTCTCGGTGCTCCGGCGACAGCACGACGGGCTCGTCGCCGCTGACCTGCTCCTGGAGCTCGTCCACGATGAGATGCGCACGCTGGCCGAGCGCGAGGTCGCCCGGGGCAACCGACCGCCGCTCCTCCGCTGACCCTACCGACGGCCCACACCGTCGGCGTTCCGCCCTCGGGTCAGGTCAGCACGCGCGTGAGGAAGTCGTTGCGGAACTTGCCCGCGGGGTCGAGGTCCCGCGCCACAGCAGCGAACGCGTCCAGCCGCGGGTACACCTCGTGCAGGCGTTCGGCGCTCGCGGCCGAGACCTTGCCCCAGTGCGGCCGGGCGTCGAAGGGGGCGAGTGCCTCCTCGATGCGCTGGACCGCGGCGGCCACGGCGTCCGCGTCCCGCCGGAAGGTGAAGTGGATCCCAACCGACTGTCGCCCGGACGACGGCGCGAGCCAGGCGGTGTCGGGTGCGACCGTGCGGACCTCGGCGGCGATGAGCAGCGGCGCGAACATCGACTGCAACGGACGCAGGGCCTGCAGCGCGTCGACGGCGGACGACGCGGGCAGCAGGTACTCCGCCTGGATCTCGGCCCCGGTCGACGGCGTGAACGAGGACCGGAAGTGCGGGAGCCGCTCGGACCACGGTCCGGAGACGCCGCCCTGCTCGGTGACCCCGGCGGGGTCGTTCTCGCCCGGGTGGACGGGGCCGGTCGCCGGCCGGGCCCCGAGCGCGACCAGGTCGACGGCCGGAGCGGGTTCGTCGACGCGGTGCTTCACCCAGACCTGGCGTGCGCTGCGGTCGTCGAACGACGTGAACATCGACACCGAGTACGCGTCCGCCATGACCTCGTCGAAGTGCTCGATGACGGCGTCCCAGGGCAGGTCGAGGTGCACGGTCGTGGCGACCTGGAACGAGGGCTCGATGGCGAGCTCCACCGCGGTGACGACGCCGAGCGCGCCGAGTGCCACCCGGTGCGCGTCCAGGGCGCCGTCGGGCGTGGACGCATCGACGTGCTCGAGTGAACCGTCAGCGCGGACGACCTCGAGGCCGATCACCGCCTGCGCGAGCGACGGGTTGCGGATGCCGGAGCCGTGCGTGCCGGTGGCGACGGCGCCGGCCGTGGAGATGTGCGGCAGGGACGCGAGGTTCGCGAGGGCCCAGCCACGTGCCTCCAGGCCGGCCGCGACCTGACTGTGGATCATGCCGGCGGCGACGCGCACGACGCGACGGTCGGTGTCGATGTCGAGCACCGGCGGCAGGTCCGCCAGCGAGACCTGCAGGGCATCCGTGTCGGCGATCGCGTTGAACGAGTGCCGCGAGCCGAGCGCCGTCAGGCGCGCGGTCGACGCGACGAGTTCCTGCACCGCGGCCACCGAGGTCGGACGCGCCAACCCGGAGGCCCGGTAGGTGACGTTGCCCGCCCAGTTCGTCCGCGTGCGCTGCTCTGCGATCACGTCGCTCATCGTACGGTCCGTGTCCCTCAGAAGCCGCGGTCGAGACGGTGCCACGTCTGCTGGAGACGCAGCTCGTCGCGGAAGCCGCGCGCGGTGGTGTGCTCGTCGATGACCAGGAACTCGGTGCCGACCATGGTCGCGAGGTCCTCGACCACCTGCAGTCCGACGGCCGTCGTCATCACGGTGTGGTGGGCGGCACCGGCGGTGAGCCACGCCTCGGCGGCGACCGGGAACGACGGCCGGGGCTCCCAGACGGCGCGGCCGACGGGCAGGTTCGGCAGGGCCTCGGTCGGGGGCACCACGTCGACGACGTTGGCGGTGAGCCGGAAGCCGTCGCGGGTGTCGGACAGCGCCACGACCACGGCCTCGCCGGCGTCGGCGGTGAAGACCAGGCGCACCGGGTCGTCCTTGCCGCCGATGCCGAGCGGGTGGATCTCGAGCGTCGGCTTGGTCGTGGTGAGGGTCGGCGAGACCTCGAGCATGTGGGCACCGAGGATCTTCTCGGCACCCGGGGTGAGGTCGTAGGTGTAGTCCTCCATCAGGCTCGCGCCACCGGGCAGTCCGGCGCCGGCGACGTTCATCGCACGGACCAGGACGGCCGTCTTCCAGTCACCCTCGGCGCCGAAGCCGTAGCCGTCGGCCATCAGGCGCTGCACGGCGAGACCGGGGAGCTGCTTGAGGGTGCCGAGGTCCTCGAAGTTGGTGGTGAACGCCGCGGACCCGTTCTGCGCGAGAAGGGCGCGGAGGCCGATCTCGATCGCGGCACCGTCGCGGAGCGCGGCACGGCGTGGTCCGCCGTCACGCAGGTCGTCGACGACGTCGTACTGCGCGTCGTACTCCGCCACGAGCGCGTCCACCGCGGCCGTGTCCGCCGCAGCGGCGTCCACCGCGGCAGCCAGCTCGTTCACCGCCCAGGTGTTCACCTGCACGCCGAGCTCGATCTCGGCCTCGGTCTTGTCGCCCTCGGTGACGGCGACGTAGCGCATGTTGTCGCCGAAGCGGGTGAGCTTGAGCTCCCGCACGGCAGCGGCACCGGCTGCGGCACGGGTCCAGTTCGCGACCCGCTGCTGCACGCGGGGGTCCGAGACGTGCCCGACGGCGGTGGCGTGCCGGACCCCGAGGCGCGCGAGGGCGTACCCGAACTCCCGGTCGCCGTGCGCGGCCTGGTTGAGGTTCATGAAGTCGAAGTCGATGTCCGCCCACGGCAGGGTGACGTTCGCCTGCGTGTGCAGGTGCAGCAGCGGCTTCGTGAGCGCCTGGAGCCCGCCGATCCACATCTTCGCGGGGCTGAACGTGTGCATCCACGTCGTGACGCCGATGACCTTGTCGTCGGCGCTGGCCTCGATGAGGGCGCGACGGATGCCGTCGGCGTCCTTCAGGACCGGCTTCCAGACGAGCTTGACCGGCAGCGCACCGGCCAGTTCGGCGTGCACGGCCTTGCTCTGCTCCTCGACCTGGCGCAGGGTCTCCTCGCCGTAGAGCCCCTGGGACCCGGTGAGGAACCAGACCTCGTAGCTGTCCAGGGTGGCCTGGGGGTTCACCTGCGTCATCGCATGGCTCCTTCGGGGTTCTGTCCGTAGACGTTCTGGTAGCGATCGAAGAGTCGATCGATGTCTTCCTGCGCGATCGGCACGGTCTCGCCGCCCTGCCGTGCGATGTGCACGGTCCGGGCGACGTCCTCGCACATCACGGCGGCCTTCACGGCGTCCTTCGCGTCCTTGCCGATCGTGAACACGCCGTGGTTCTGCATCAGGACCGCGCGGGAGCGGTGGCCGCTGAGCGTCTCGACGATGCCGTGACCGATCGAGTCGTCGCCGATGATCGCGAACGGGCCGACCGGGATCGGGCCGCCGAACTCGTCCGCCATCGCCGTGATCACGCACGGGATCTCCTCGGCGCGGGCAGCCCACGCCGTCGCGTAGGTCGAGTGGGTGTGCACGACACCGTCGACCTCGGGCATGTTCCGGTACACGTACGCGTGGGCGGCGGTGTCGGAGGACGGACCGTGCTCGTTGCCCCAGCCCTCGGCGGGCACACCGTCGAGCGTGCAGACCACCTGGTTCTCCGGGGTCAGGTCGTCGCTCGACACACCGGACGGCTTGATGACGAACAGGTCGGTGCCGGGAACGCGCTCGGAGACGTTGCCGCCGGTCCAGATCACGAGGCCGTAGCGCACGAGTTCACCGTGCAGGCTCGCGACGCGCTCACGGGTGGCGGCGACCGCCTGCTGGATCTCGTCGTTCATCGGGTCACTTCCTCTTCCTGGAGGCGCGGCTCGGCACCCGCCGTCGGCTCGCCGTGGTGGGTGGTGGCGCTGGGTCGGGTCGCGTGGCTGGTAGCAGCGGCTGCTGCGTCCTGGACGGGGAGCGCTGCACGGTACCGGCCGAGGTAGGTCTGGAAGCCGTCGACGTCGCCCGGCGCGGGGTCGGCCACGTGCACGGCATCGCCGCCGAACACCGTGTCCGCCAGGAAGTCCGCCAGGTGCTGGTCGGTGTGCTCGAGGTAGGCGGCGAGCACGGCGATGCCCCAGGCGCCGCCCTCGCCCGCGGTCTCCTCGAGGGCGACCGGGACCCGCAGGGCCGCGGCGAGCAACTGCTGCGGCGCACCGGGGGTACGGAAGACACCGCCGTGCGCCGTCATCCGGTCGATCTGGACGTGCTCGCCGTGCAGGACGTCCATGCCGATCGCGAGGGTGGCGAAGGCGCCGTGCACCTCGGAGCGGACGAGGTTGCCGAGCGTGAACCGTGCGTCCGGGGTCCGGAGCAGCAGGGGTCGGCCGTCCTCGACGTGCGTGACGGGCTCCCCCGCGAGGTAGTTGAAGGACAGGAGCCCGCCGGCGTCCGGGTCGGCGTGCTCGGCTTCGCCCAGGAGGACCCGGAACACGTCGTCCGTCGCCATCGGGCTGCCCGACGCTTCGGCGAACCGTCCGAAGACCTTCGCCCAGCTCGCGATCTCACTCGCCCCGTTGTTGCAGTGCACCATCGCGACGGCGTCACCGGAGGGGGTCGTCACGACGTCGAGTTCCTCGTGCGGGGTGCTCAGCGGGTGCTCGAGGACGACCATCGCGAAGATGCTCGTGCCGACGCTGACGTTGCCGGTGCGGGGAGCGACGGCGTTCGTCGCGACCATGCCCGTGCCGGCGTCACCCTCGGGCGGGCAGAGCGGGACGCCGGGCTGCAGGGTGCCGGTCGGGTCGAGCCACGCGGCGCCCTCGGGGGTGAGGTCGCCGGCGTGCTCCCCGGCGACGAGCACCTCGGGCAGGAGCGTGCGGAGATCGGGGACGGCTCCGCCCAGCAGGTCCTGCGCCGTGGCGAGCTTGTCGCGGTCCCAGTCCCGGTGGCCGGGCTCGCCGGGACCGCTGTCGACCGGGCCGCTGTCGATGGGGAACATCCCGGAGGCGTCGCCGACGCCGAGGACGTCGCGTCCGGTGAGCCGGTGGTGGACGTAGCCGGCGAGCGTGGTGACCCGGGCGAGCTCGGCGACGTGGGGCTCCTCGTCGAGGACCGCCTGGTACAGGTGCGCGACCGACCAGCGCAGCGGGACGTTGAAGTCGAGGGCGTCGCTGAGCCGTTCGGCGGCGGGACCGGTCGAGGTGTTGCGCCAGGTGCGGAACGGCACGAGCAGCTCGCCCGCGGCGTCGAACGCGAGGTACCCGTGCATCATCGCGCTGACGCCGGCGGCGCGGAAGGTCGTCGGGGTGACGCCGTACTGCGCCTCGACGTCGGCCACGAGGGCGGCGTAGGCGGCGCGGAGTCCGGTCTCGACGGCTTCGAGGGAGTAGGTCCAGCGGCCGTCGACGAACTCGTTCTCCCACTCGTGGGCGCCCGCGGCGACGGGCACGAGGTCCTCGTCCACCAGGCACGCCTTGATGCGTGTGGAGCCGAGCTCGATGCCGAGTGTCGTGCGGCCGTCCACGACCTGCTGCCGGCGATCGTCGCCCATGCGTTCCTCCAGAACCTCATCGTCCTCCGTGAGCGCTCACATCCTGGCACGTGAGCGCTCACTCATGCAACGCCGCCGCGCGTCGGACGCTGCACCGAAGCGCTCGATCCAACCCCGAACGATCCCCGAGGGGTGAAATACGTCGCGCTCACCTCGCCTCATCGGCGTGTTGCGCCCGCTCGCCGCGCATACGACGGCACGTCTTGCCCGGTCGGCGCCAGCGGCTGCGCGACGCGGACGCCGGCGCCGGCGGGAAGGCCTGGCGTGCACGCGCGGCATGCCCGCCCGCCTCGCACCCCGCGAACGGGCAGGACCCGCCGTCAGTGTGACAGCGAGCGGGCAGAACGCACCGGTCGGGGACGTCGAGCGCGACGTATTTCACCCGCTCGGGAAGCAGGCGCACCCCGCGGGCTACGCGCCGATCGTGCTCTCGCGGATGACGAGCGTCGGGGTGACCGCAGAGGACGCCGCCGCCCCACCGTCGATCAGGTCGAGGAGCGCCCGCCCCGCCACACGCCCGAGCTCCTCGAGCCGCAGGTCGACCGTGGTCAGCGGCGGCCGGCTCGCGAGCGCCATCACGTCCCAGTCGTCGAACCCGGTGACCGCGACGTCGTCGGGGACGGACCGACCGACCTCCCGCAGTCGATCGCACACGCCACGGGCGATCTGGTCGCTCCCGCAGACGATCGCGTCGACGTCCACCGACCCCCGAGCGAGCACGTCGACCGCCTGTCGTCCCCACCGCTCCGACCACTCGCCGTACAGCGGTTCGCCGACGAGCCGGGACCCGAGCACCGAGACGGCACCGGACACGCGGCGCTCGGCGGACCGGTGCCGCGCGGGCCCGGTGACGATCGCGACCCGCTGCCGTCCGAGCGACAGCACGTGCGATGCCACCTCGGCGCTGCCGGCGGAGTCGTCGAGGGTGATCGAGACGTCGGCGTCCGAGGTCGACGGCGTGAAGGCGTAGACGACCGGGATGGACACGTCGATCGGCGGCCTGGGGTCCGCGGAACGCCCGGTCACGATGATGCCGTCGACGCCGCGCGCGGCGAGCGAGCGGAGGTAGTGGGCCTCGCGGACGTGGTCGTCGCGGGTGTCGCAGAGCAGCACGGCCATCTGCCCGGCGGACAGGGCGTCCTCGGCGCCGAGCAGCACGGGGATCGAGAACCGGCCGAACGAGTCCGTCGTGATCATGCCGACCGTGTAGGTCCGGCCGGACGACAGCGCACGAGCACGGGCGTCGCCGACGAACCCGAGCTTCTCGGCGGCGTCCTTCACCCGGGCGCGGGTGGCGTCCCGGAGCTGTCCGGTCCCGTTGAGGGCCTTCGACGCGGTGCCGATCGACACCCCGGCGAGCGCGGCGACGTCGGTGATCCGGACGGGCTGCGAGACACGATCGACCGTCACGGCAACCACCTTTCCGACCCACGAACTGAGATGACGATCATATGCATTCGACGCGGACGACCCTTGCGCAACGGTCAGACGTGTCGTAGCGTCCCCGCCAGAAACCGTTTTCCGGCACCGATCGACGGACCGGCCGACGGACCAGTCACATCGCAAGGAGGCGACATGACCACCCCACCCGCGACCGACAGCCGCGCGCGCACCGCGACCAGCCGCGCGCACACCGCGACCCCGGTCCTCCCGACCGCCGACGCGCACCTCACGCTCCGGCCCCTTCCGACCGGCGACGCCCGGATCACCGGCGGCTTCTGGGCCCTCCGGCAGGAGCGGAACGGCCGTGACGCGATCCGCGGCGGGTACGCCCTGCTCGAGGCCGCGGGGAACTTCCGGAACCTCCGGATCGCCGCCGGGCTCGAGGAGGGCGAGGCTACCGGCCCGATCTTCATGGACTCCGACGTGACGAAGTGGCTCGAGGCGGTGGCGTGGGAGTACGGCCGCGCCCCGTCCGAGGACCTGCTCGAACTGCAGCGCGAGGTCACCGCCCTCTACGCCCAGGCGCAGGCCGACGACGGCTACCTCGACTCCGTGCAGCAGATCCGCGGGAAGGGCGAGCGGTACACGGACCTCAAGTGGAGCCACGAGATGTACTGCGCCGGGCACCTGTACCAGGCCGCCGTGGCGCAGCACCGGGCGACGGGCGACACCGGTCTGCTCGACATCGCGGTCAAGAACGCCGACCACCTCGTCCGCACGTTCGGTGACGGGCCGGGCAAGAAGACCGACGTCGACGGCCACCCCGTCGTCGAGATGGGCCTCGTCGAGCTCTACCGCGAGACCGGCGACCGCGACTACCTCGACCTCGCGCACTGGTTCGTGGACGCCCGCGGGCACGGCATCATCGAGCGGGCCGGCGGCGAACCGACGTACTTCTCCGACCGCGTGCCGAGTCGACAGGCCACGACCGTCGAGGGGCACGCCGTCCGCGCCGTGTACCTGGCGGCCGGAGCGGTCGACGTCGCGATCGAGACCGGCGACACCGAACTCCTGACGGCGAGCGAGCGGCAGTTCGCGGACATGCTCGCGACGAAGGCGTTCATCACGGGCGGCCTCGGTGCCCGCTGGGACTGGGAGGCGTTCGGCGACCCGTACGAGCTCCCGACCGACCGCGGCTACGCCGAGACCTGCGCGGCGATCGGCGGCATCCAGTGGGCCTGGCGCCTGCTGCTCGCGACCGGCAAGCCCGAGTACGCCGACGCGATCGAGCGCCTGCTGTACAACGCGTTCCTCGCCGGGGTGAGCCTGGCCGGCACGGAGTACTTCTACGTGAACCCGCTGCAGCAGCGCGACCACGCCCACCAAGACGAGAACCGCTCCCCCGCGCACGGGCGCCGCGGCTGGTTCGACTGCGCGTGCTGCCCGCCGAACATCATGCGGACGTTCGCGAGCCTGGACGGCTACCTGGCGACCGCGACCGACGGCGGTTTGCAGCTGCACCAGTACGCCACAGCGTCGCTCGGCCGGGTCGACGTCGAGACCGGCTACCCGCACGACGGCCACGTGCGCGTCACGGTCACCGAGGACGGCCCGCTCGCCCTCGGTCTGCGGATCCCCGCGTGGTCGGACACCACGAAGGTCACGGGTCCGGACGGCACGGACAGCCCCGCGCCGGGCACGCTGCACGTCATCGACCGCGAGTGGACCGCCGGCGACACCGTCGAGCTCGCCTTCGACACGACGCCGCACCGGTACGTCGCCGACACCCGGATCGACGCCGCCCGCGGGCAGGTCGCGATCGAGCGCGGCCCGCTCGTGTACGCGGTCGAGCAGGCGGACCAGCAGGGCTTCACGGTCGACGACCTGACGGTCGACGCGGACGCGACGATCACCGAGGACCGCCAGGACGGGTTGCTCGACGGCATCGTCACGCTGCGCGTTCCGGGTCGTGCGCCTGCCGAGCACGTGCAGGCAGCGTGGCCGTACCGACGACTGGACGGGCCGGGAGGCGCGGATCACGCTCTGGACGCCACCAGCGTCGACGACGCGGCCGGCGCTGCGGGCCCCGCCACGGGCCTCCAGGCGGTCACCGCGACTGCGGTCCCCTACTACGCCTGGGCGAACCGCGGCGCCGCGCCGATGCGCGTCTGGCTCCCGCTGGCGCGGTGACGTGATGCTGCGCAGAGCGTTCCTCGCCGGCGGTCTCGCCGGCGGGGCGGCCCTCACCCTGGCGGCCTGCTCCGGCACGCTGCCCAAGGTCGACGCGAAGGCGGCGTCGTTCGGCCGGAACGCGACCGGCACGGTGCACGTCTGGTGCCGGTCGGCGACACAGGCCGGTCTCACGGCGGCCGTCGCCGGGTTCAACAAGGCGAACCCGAAGCTGCAGGTCGAGCTCACGCCGGTGCCCGACGGGCAGTACGTGACGAAGCTCGCGACCGCGATCCGTGGCGGTGAGCCGCCGGACGTCGTGGACATCGACGACATCAACTCGCAGCTGTTCATCTTCCGCGAGGCGTTCGCCGACCTCACCGACGTCGTCAAGGGCCTGGACTACTTCGACGCGATCTCTCCGGGACATCTGCGGCTGCTCGAGTACCGGGACCGGTACTACGGGCTGCCGTACCTGGCGGACAACTCGCAGTTGTTCGTCAACACGGAGCTGTTCGAGCGGGCCGGACTCGACGTCGCGGACTCGACGAAGGACCTCGACTCGCTGCTCGCCGCGGCGAAGGCGATCCGGAAGACCGGCGACGACGTCTACGGCTGGTCGATCTCCGGCAACGCCGCGGGCATCATCGGCTTCGTCACGCAGCCGCACGTCTGGGCCACCGGCGTCGACATGATGTCCGGCGAGGTCGGGTCCCAGCAGGCGAACATCACCGGCAACGAGGCCCTCGAACGCATGCTCGAGTTCTACCGGCAGCTGTGGAAGGACGGCGTGCTCTCGAAGGCGACGTACTCCGACGCGGGCACCACGTGGGGCGCGGACTTCCGAGCCGGCAAGGTCGGCATCTTCCCGACCTCGTACGGCGCCACGGTCCCGGCCGCGACGAAGGCGATGCGGGCGAAGATGCGGACGGTGCTCATCCCGTCGTGGGACGGCAAGCGGTCGTTCTTCGACGGCGGCGACAACATGTGCATCCCGAACGGGGCGGCGAACCCGTCCGGCGGCTGGGCGTTCATGCAGTACGCGAACGGGCTGCAGCAGCAGCAGGCGCTCCCCGACGGCGGGTACTTCCCGACCCGGTCGGACGCCGCGACCCCGGAGTACCGGAAGCAGTACCCGCTCGCGTTCGGCCCGCTCGACGCCATCGACAAGGGCTACGCGCCGCGGACGCTCGCGTACAACCTGCTCAACAACCAGCCGTCGTCGCCGTACTTCGCGATGTTCCGACAGGCAGTGTTCGGCTCGGGAGCCGCCGCGGCCATGAAGACCGCGCAGTCCGAGTACCAGCGGATCCTCGACCAGGTCCAGGCCTGACCGTTGCACAGAGAGGTGCAGACATGACCACCATCTCCACCCGGCGCTCCGCCGGCCGGACCGGTGCGGGCCGACCCACCGTGGGCCGCGGCCCGGTCCGGACCCGCAACTCGCTCACGCACCCGCCGCGCACCGGCGCCGTGCTCGTCGCCCCCGCGATCCTCTTCGTCGCGGTGTTCGTCCTCGCCCCGCTCGTGTTCGCGCTGTACATCTCGTTCACGAACTGGCCCCTGATCGGCCCGTACCGGTTCATCGGCCTGCAGAACTACGCGACGCTGTTCCAGGACCCGACGTTCGTGCACGCCATCGGCTACACGCTGCTGTACACGGCGATCGTCACGCTGCCGATCCTGGCGCTCGGGTACTTCCTGGCCGTCCTGGTCCGTGCGCGGCGACGCGGGAGCACCCTGCTCCGGACGGTGTTCTTCCTGCCGTACGTCGTCGGGCTCACCACGCTGTCGTTCATGCTCGTGCTCGAGGCCCAGCCGAACTCCGGCGCCGTCAACATGGTGCTCCGCTGGCTCGGCATCACCGACGGCAGTACCGCCTGGCTCGTGAACGGCCCCCTCGCGACGCTGCTCATCTGCGTGCTCGTCGTCTGGGCCGTGTCCGGGCTGACGATGGTGCTGCTCATGTCCGCGATGCAGGGCGTCCCGGACGAGGTGTACGAGTCCGCGCAGCTCGAGGGCGCGTCGTGGTGGCAGACCGAACGGCTCATCACCTTCCCGATGATCCGGTCGACGGTCGCGCTCAGCGTGATCATCTCGGTGATCGGGTCGCTGCTGGCGTTCAACCAGTTCTACATCCTGACCCAGGGCGGGCCGGGGACCGAGACCACCACCATCGTCAACGCCATCTACAACCGCGGGTTCGTGAACCTGCAGCTCGGAGCCGCGACCGCCCAGTCGATCGCACTCGTCATCGTCATCGCCGCCGTCACGGTGTTCCAGTTCTGGGCACTCCGAGAGAAGGACTGAGCCATGAGCACCACGACACCGCGGGCCTCGCTCGCCGCCCCGGACCTGTCCACGCGGACCCTCACGACCGGCGGCGACGGGCGCAGGCGGCGCCACCACCAGGGCAGCGTGCAGCACCCGCGCGACACCGCCGTCAAGCGCACGCTCTACGCGATCGCCGGCATCGGTTCGGCGCTCGTGTTCGGCGTCCCGCTCGTCTGGTCGATCCTGCGGGCGTTCCAACCCGAGGCCGTGATCACGCAGGCACCGGACCCGGCGACCTTCTTCCAGCTCGGCTGGCAGAACTTCAGCGCCGTGTTCAGCTCGTCGTCGCACCTGCTGACGGGAGTGTTCAACTCGGTGATCGTCTCGGTGTCGACGGCCGTCCTGACCGCGGTCATCGCGACGATGGCCGGGTACGGGTTCGCCCGCTTCCGGTTCGGCGGGTCGGGGCTCGTGTTCGGACTCGTGCTGCTGACGATGATGGTGCCGTTCCAGGCCATCCTGACGCCGCTGTACCTCGAGCTGAACGCGATGAAGCTCACGAACTCGCTGCTCGGGCTCGTGCTGTTCTACACGACCGTGAACCTGCCGTTCGGGGTCTTCGTGATGCGGAACGCGTTCGAGTCGATCCCGACCGAGCTCGAGGACTCGGCGTTCGTCGACGGGGCGTCCCGCTTCCGGGTCGTCGTGTCCGTTCTCCGTCCGCTGCTCCTGCCCGGGGCCGCCACCGCCGCACTGTACGCGTTCCTGGCGTCGTGGACGGAGTTCCTCGGAGCGCTGACCTTCCTGACGAAGGACTCGCTCTACACGCTGCCCGTCGCGCTGCTGAACCTGCAGACCGGCGCGTACGGGCAGGTGTCGTACGGGAACCTCGTCGCCGGGTCGGTGGTGGCGATGATCCCGTGCATCGCGCTCTACGTCGGGCTGCAGCGGTTCTACGTCGCGGGCCTGTCGTCGGGTGCGTTGAAGGGCTGACGGTCGGGTCGGCTCGGAGCGGCGCCCCCCTCGCACCGTGCGAGGGGGCGCCGCCAGTGTGCGAGGTTCCGAGCACCGTGGGACGGCGCAAACCCCGCACCGAGCGCGGAACCTCGCACACTGCGTGCGCCTCGCCGCCGCTACGCGCTCCGACGCACCACGAGCTCGGGCAGGAGCAGGGTCTCGTCGCGGGGTTCGCCCTCGACGAGCGCCCGCACCGTGTCGAGCACGCGTTCGCCCATCGCCCGGAAGTCCTGGCGCACGGTGGTGAGGGGCGGGGTGAAGTGCGCGGCCTCGGGGACGTCGTCGAACCCGACGACCGCGATGTCGTCCGGTACCCGGAGCCCCTCGTCGGCGAAGGCGTGCAGCACCCCGAGCGCCATCTGGTCGTTCCCGGCGAACACCGCGTCGACGGTGTGGACGTCGATGGTCCGGGCGGCCGCGAAACCACTGGCCGGGGTCCAGTCACCGTCGAGCACCACGGGTTCGAGCCCGGCGTCGCGCATGATCCGCTCGTAGGTCACCCGGCGCACCTCGGACTCCTGCGAGACCGCTGGTCCGGCGATGTGCACGATCCGCCGGTGCCCGTGGTCGAACAGGTGCCGCATGACGAGTTCCGCGCCGGCGGACTGGTCGATCGCGACCGCGGCGACGCTGGGTGCCACCGGAGCTCGGGCGGCGTCGCGCTGGACCGCGTTCGCCACGACGACGGGCACCGTGACCGGGACGGTCAGCGAGGCGAGGGCGTCCAGCACCCGGTTGTCGGCGGCGACGAGCACGATCGCGGCGACGTCCTGGGCGAGCAGCGTCACGAGGGCGTTCGACAGGTCGACGGGACGGGGGTCGTCGGGCAACGTCGAGAGCAGCACGTGGTACCCGGCCGACCGGGCTGCCCGTTCGAAGCCGATGGCGGTGCTCGACGGTCCGTACAGGGCGTCGCCCGCGGTGATGATGCCGAGCGCGCGACTGCGTCCCCCGGCGAGCGCCCGGGCCGCGGCACGGGGGCGGTACCCCAGTGCGGCGACGGCGTCGGACACCTGGGCGCGGAACTGCTCACGGACCGTCGGGTCGCCGTTGATCACCCGGGAGACGGTCTGGTGGGAGACGCCCGCGCGCTCGGCGACGTCGAAGATCGTGGGGGCCTTGCGACGTTTGCCGCCGGCGTCCCCGAGCGCGGTCGTGGTCGTCACGAGGCCAACCGTACCGCGCAGTCCGGCCGACGCGACAAGATCGCGAAACGGTCACGATGAGTTGACACCCCGTCACGGAACCCACAGTATGTGAGCGCTCACACGAGCAAATCCCGCGGGGCACAGCAGCCCCGGCACCCGAGTGCGTCGACGTCGACGCGCAGGAACTGAGGTACTTCGATGATGAAGCGCAAGATCGTCGCGGGCGTCGCCGCCCTCGGCATCGCCATCGCCCTGGCCGGTTGCTCGGCCGGCGGCCGTGCGTCCACCGACGGCGGCGGCAGCACCGACAACAAGGGCGCCCTCGTCGGCGTCGCGATGCCGACCAAGGTCTCGGAACGCTGGATCAAGGACGGCAACGCGGTCAAGAGCGACCTCGAGAAGGCCGGCTACAAGGTCGACCTCGAGTACGGCGACAACAAGGTCCAGCAGCAGGCGCAGCAGGTCAGCAACATGATCACGAAGGGCGCGAAGGTCCTCATCATCGCGTCGATCGACGGCGGGGCACTCTCCGACCAGCTCGACGCCGCCGCGAAGGCCGGCATCAAGGTGATCTCGTACGACCGTCTGCTCACGGGCAACAAGAACGTCGACTACTACGTCTCGTTCGACAACGAGAAGGTCGGCGTCGACCAGGCGAACAGCCTGCTCACCGGCCTCGGCGTCCTCGACGCGGACGGCAAGAAGACCGGCGAGAAGGGACCGTTCAACATCGAGGTCTTCGCCGGATCGCTCGACGACAACAACGCGGGCTTCTTCTTCAACGGTGCGATGAAGACCCTCAAGCCGTACCTCGAGGACGGCACGCTGAAGATCCAGTCCGGCCAGGACCAGCTCTCCCAGGCCGCGACGCAGCAGTGGGACCCGGCGACCGCCAAGGCCCGCATGCAGAACCTGATCGCGAAGTCCTACTCGGGCGGCACGACGCTCAACGGCGTGCTCTCGCCGTACGACGGCATGTCGATCGGCATCATCTCGGCGCTCCAGGGTGCCGGGTACGGATCGAGTGACCGCCCGCTTCCGACCATCACCGGTCAGGACGCCGAGCAGGCCAGCGTGAAGTCGATCATCGCCGGCCAGCAGTACTCGACCATCTACAAGGACACGCGCAAGCTCGCGAAGCAGTCCGTGACGATGGCGGAGGACCTGCTCACGGGCAAGAAGCCCGAGGTCAACGACACGAAGAGCTACGACAACAAGGTCAAGGTCGTCCCGACCTACCTCTTCCAGCCGACGGTCGTCACGAAGGACAACTACAAGGAAGTCCTCGTCGACTCGGGCTACTACACCGAAGCCGACCTGAAGTAGTCGCAACCCATCCGTCGGACTGGAGGCGCGGGTCGACCCCGCCCCGTGCCTCCAGTCCGCCTCCTCAGCGCGCGCACGCGCGCACGACGGAAAGGCGGTCCGCATGGCGGACACCATCCTCGAGATGCGGGACATCACCAAGACGTTCCCCGGCGTGAAGGCACTCCAAGGGGTCTCGGTCGAGGTCGAGCGCGGGCAGGTCCACGCGATCTGCGGCGAGAACGGCGCCGGCAAGTCCACCCTGATGAAGGTGCTGTCCGGGGTCTACCCGCACGGGTCCTTCGACGGGGAGATCCTCATCGACGGCTCCCCCGTGGAGTTCGGCGACATCAACGGCTCGGAGGCCGCGGGTGTCGTCATCATCCACCAGGAACTCGCCCTCAGCCCGTTCCTGTCGATCGCCGAGAACATCTTCCTCGGCAACGAGCAGTCGCGGGCCGGCTTCATCGACTGGAACAAGACGAACCTGGCGGCCGCCGAGCTCCTGCAGCGCGTCGGCCTCAAGGACAACCCGGTCACCAAGATCGTGGACATCGGCGTCGGCAAGCAGCAGCTCGTCGAGATCGCGAAGGCGCTGTCGAAGCGGGTGAAGCTCCTCATCCTCGACGAGCCCACCGCGGCGCTGAACGACGACGACTCCGCGCACCTGCTCGACCTCATCCGGTCGCTGCAGGCCGAGGGCATGACGGCGATCATCATCAGCCACAAGCTCAACGAGATCAAGGCGATCGCCGACAAGGTCACGATCATCCGCGACGGCAAGACGATCGAGACGCTCGACATGCGCGCCGACGACGTCTCCGAGGACCGGATCATCCGCGGCATGGTCGGTCGTGACCTGTCCAACCGGTACCCCTCGCGCGATGACCCGCAGATCGGCGAGGAGCTCCTGCGCATCGAGGACTGGACCGTCCACCACCCGCTCGACTCCTCACGCGAGATCATCCACCAGGCGAACCTCTCCGTCCGCGCGGGCGAGGTCGTCGGCATCGCCGGGCTCATGGGCGCCGGACGGACCGAACTCGCGATGAGCGTGTTCGGGCAGTCCTACGGCGCCGGCATCAGCGGCACCGTGTACAAGCGCGGCGAGCCGATCAAGACCCACACGGTCACGCAGGCGATCGACCACGGCATCGCCTACGTCACCGAGGACCGGAAGCGCTACGGCCTCAACCTCATCGACGACATCAAGCGGAACATCTCCGGGTCGGCGCTCGGGAAGCTCGCCAACTGGGGCTTCGTCAACGCGTCCCAGGAGACGACGGTCGCCGGGCAGTACCTCCGGAGCCTCAACATCAAGGCGCCGAACGTCGACGTCGTGACCGGGAAGCTCTCCGGCGGGAACCAGCAGAAGGTCGTCCTGTCGAAGTGGATGTACGCCGACCCCGACGTGCTCATCCTCGACGAACCCACGCGCGGCATCGACGTCGGTGCCAAGTACGAGATCTACACGATCATCAACCAGCTCGCGGACCAGGGGAAGGGGATCATCGTGATCTCCTCCGAGCTCCCCGAGCTGCTCGGCATCTGCGACCGCATCTACACGCTCTCCGAGGGCACGATCACCGCCGACGTGCCCCGCTCCGAGGCCACACCAGAGGTCCTCATGCAGTACATGACCCAGGAACGGGAGACCCCTGTCAATGAACGCGCTTAAGTCCGCCGCCGGCTACCTCACCGGGCAGCTCCGACAGATCGGCCTGTTCATCGCGCTGATCGTCATCGTCATCTTCTTCCAGGTGACGACGAACGGCATCACCCTCGCCCCGATCAACGTCTCGAACCTGATCGTCCAGAACAGCTACATCCTCATCCTCGCCATCGGCATGGTGATGGTGATCATCGCCGGCCACATCGACCTGTCCGTCGGGTCCGTCGTCGCCTTCACGGGCGCGATGGCCGGCGTCATGATCACGCAGTGGGGCCTGCCCTGGCCGGTCGCGGTCGTGCTCTGCCTGGTCGTCGGCGCCCTCGTCGGTGCCTGGCAGGGGTTCTGGATCGCCTACTTCGGCATCCCGGCGTTCATCGTGACGCTCGCGGGCATGCTCGCTTTCCGCGGTGCCGCCCAGATCGTCCTGCACAACCAGCAGATCTCGCCCTTCCCGGAGGGCTTCCGCTCGCTCGGCTCCGGCTTCCTGCCGTCGTTCGGCACCACCGGCTACGAGCCGCTCACGATGATCCTCGGCTTCGCGGCCGCGATCGTCCTCGTGATCACGTCGTTCCGTGGTCGGGCGACCCGCCGGAAGTACCAGCTCGAGAGCGAGCCGTTCGCCTGGTTCATCGTGAAGCTCGCGTTCACCGTCGCCCTCGTCGTCTACGTGGCGCTCCTGCTCGCCAGCTACAACGGCACCCCGATCGTGCTCGTCGTGCTCGGCGCCCTCGTGGTGATCTACTCGGTCGTCATGCGGAGCGCGGTGTTCGGCCGCCACATCTACGCGATCGGTGGCAACGCCCTCGCCGCGCAGCTCTCGGGCGTGAAGACGAAGCGGGTCACGTTCCTGCTCTTCGTCAACATGGGGGTCATCTCAGCGCTGGCAGGCGTGGTGTTCACGGGGCAGCTGAACCTGGCGGCTCCGGGAGCGGGCAACGGGTTCGAGCTCGACGCCATCGCGGCCGTGTTCATCGGTGGCGCGGCCGTCACCGGCGGCATCGGGACCGTCCCCGGCGCGATCGTCGGTGGTCTCATCATCGGCATCCTGAACAACGGCATGTCGATCCTCGGCATCGGCACGGAGTACCAGTCGCTCATCAAGGGCCTGGTGCTGCTCGCCGCGGTCGCGTTCGACGTGTTCAACAAGCGCCGGGCGGCGTCCGCGCGCAAGTAGGCGCGGACGTCCGGTCGTCGTCGTCCGGCCGTCGAGGGAGCAGAAATCGTCGGGTCGCCTTCCGCGACTCGACGATTCCTGCTCCCTCAGTCCGCGAGAACTGCCCAACCGCCGGCCTGGAGGCGCAGGGTCCCGTTCTGCACGTCGGCACCGCCCGCCTCCACGTGCGTCGCACCCGCCGTGGGCAGGTCAACGGGATCGTCCGCCAGGTTCAGGGCGGTCACCACCGCGTGCTCCGCGGTCGCGGTCCGCAGCACGATCGCGGTGTTCGTGAGGTGCACGACGTCGGTGTGGGCGCGGTGCAGCCAGGGGTTCCGCCGACGGAGCGCGACGAGCGCCTCGTACGCGTGCGTGAGTTCCACGGGCTCTGGCGGCACGGCGGGGAACTCCGGGCGGACGGCGTCGTCACCACCGAGGCGCTCCTCCTTCACCCCGGTCCAGCCGTACTCGTCGCCGGCCCACACACTCGGGGTGCCGGCGACGGTGAACAGGACCGCGGCGGCGTGGGCGGCGAACCGCTCCCCCACCGCACTCGCGATGCGGGTGACGTCGTGGTTGCCGACGAACGTGCTCGGTGCCTGCGCGACCAGCAGCGCGTCGTGCCGTTCGACGGCGTGCGCGAGCTCGAAGCAGTTCCCGTCGGCGATGCCGTGCCAGATGCCCTGCCAGAGCTCGTACTGCGTGGTCGAGTCGATCCTCGAGTCGCGGACGAACGCAGCCGTGTCCCCGTGGATGACCTCGCCCGTGAACCACGCGTCCGGGAAGCGCTCCCGGACCCGCGGGAGCACCCGTGCCCAGAACGTCGCCGGCACCGCGTAGGCCGCGTCCAGTCGCCACCCGTCGGCCCCGCGTGCGAGCCAGTGCGTCATGACCTCGACGACGAGGTCCTCCGTCGCGCGACGCTCGTGGTCGAGCGCGACGAGGATGTCGTGCCCCTCGAACAGTCCGACCGGCACGTCGTCCCCGGGCGACCACCCGGTCCATTCGATCGCGAACAGCTCGGCCGTCGGCGCGTCCGGACCCTGCTCCTCGACGGCGCGGAACGCCGGGTGCTCCCGACCGACGTGGTTGAAGACGCCGTCGAGCAGGACCCGGACACCGCGTTCGTGTGCGGCGGCGACCAGGTGGTCGAAGTCCGCGTCGTCGCCGAGGCGCGGGTCGATCCGGAAGTGGTCCACCGTGTCGTACCCGTGCGTCGAACTCGCGAAGACCGGCCCGAGCAGCAGCCCGTTCAGGCCGAGGTCCACGACGTGGTCGAGCCAGGGCTCGAGGCGGCCGAGCCGGTGGTCGAGGGTGCGGCCGTCCACGGGGGTGTCCGGCCGGACGTCGGCACCGACGAACCCGAGCGGGTAGACGTGCCACCACATGACGTGCTCCACCCAGGCGGGCTCGCGCGGGCGATCGGGTGCAGTGTCGGTGCTCACCGCCACGATCGTGCCAGCCGGACCTGTGCTGTGCGCGCAACCGGACAGCGCAGACGATGATGGGCCGCATGGGACGAGCGATCAGGACCGCAGCGGACGCCGACGCGTCGGACTCGGCGCACGCGGAACGCACCTGCGCCTCGTGCGGACGCCGGATGCCCTCGTCGGCCGCACCCGAGGCGAAGTGGTGTTCAGGCGCCTGCCGGAAGCACGGCGTCGACGCGACCGACCACGCACTCGAACGACGCATCGACGAACTGCTCGCCGCACGGGCGCGCACGTCGAGCATCTGCCCGTCCGAGGTCGCCCGCTCGATCGACCCCGACGACTGGCGCCCGCTCATGGAGCCCGCTCGCCGGGCAGCCCGCCGGATGGTCGCCCGGGGCGAGGTCGAGATCACGCAGCACGGCAGCGTCGTCGACCCGTCGACCGCCAAGGGCCCGATCCGTATCCGCCGACCGCGCTGAGGGAACACCTGTCGCCCAGCGACGTTGGACCCGGTGATGACCACAGCGATCGAACCGTCCACCGACCGTCCCCGAGCCCTCGTGGTGGGTGCCAGCGGCATCACCGGCTCGGCCCTCGTCGAGCACCTGCTCGACCTCGGGTGGGAGGTGACGGCCCTCTCCCGACGTCCGCTCGCCCGGGACGCAGTCCGGACCGTCGCCGCGGACCTCCGCGACCCGGACTCGCTCCGCACCGCCCTCGCCGACGAGCGCCCCACGCACGTGTTCTTCACCGCGTGGCAGCGGCAGGAGACCGAGGCAGAGAACATCCGTGTGAACGGCGGCATGGTCCGGGACCTCCTGGCCGCGCTCGCCCACGCACCGCTCGAGCACGTCGCGCTCGTCACCGGCCTCAAGCACTACCTGGGCCCGTTCGAGGCCTACGCCGCGGGCGAGATGCCGGACACGCCCTTCCACGAAGAGGAACCGCGGCTCGACACCCCGAACTTCTACTACGCGCAGGAGGACGAGCTCTTCGCCGCCGCCGAGCGCCAGGGCTTCACGTGGTCGGTGCACCGCTCGCACACGGTGATCGGTCATGCGGTCGGCAACGCCATGAACATGGGCCTGACGATCGCGGTCCAGGCGACGCTGGCGAAGGAACTCGGCCTGGACTTCGTGTTCCCGGGCAGCGCGGCGCAGTGGAACGACCTGACCGACATGACCGACGCGGGCATCCTGGCCGAGCACATGGTCTGGGCGTCGACCACGCCGGCGGGTGCCGACGAGGCGTTCAACATCGTGAACGGAGACGTCTTCCGGTGGCGGTGGATGTGGCCGCGGCTGGCCGAGCACCTCGGTGTCGACCCGGCCCGTGTCGTCGGGTACGAGGGCACCGTCCGTCCGCTCGAGGAGCAGATGGCGCCGTACGAGTCCGAGTGGGCGGGCATCGCCGACCGCCACGGGCTCGCCGAGCGGGACATCGCCCGGCTCGCCTCGTGGTGGCACACCGACGCGGACCTCGGTCGCGCGATGGAGGTCGTCACGGACATGGGGAAGAGCCGCGACGCCGGGTTCACCGCCTTCCGACGGACCGAGCGTGCCTTCGCGGAACTGTTCGACCGCTACCGCGCCGACCGGCTCATCCCCTGACCCGGATCTGCTAGAGCGCGAGCAGCAGCACGACGAGCGTCGCGACCGAGAGCGCCAGGAGCACGACGGCTCCCTGCAGGTCGCGGTCGTGCGCAACCGTCAGGCGCTCGTCGACGCGGCCCGGACTGCGTTCGGCGAGCACGGCCTCCATGCTGCACTCGAACCGATCGCGGTCGCGGCCGGACTCGGCAACGCGACCCTGTACCGCCACTTCCCCACGCGCGCAGCGCTGTGGCAGGCCGTCCTCACGGAGCCGATGCAGTGAGTGCTCGTCGACCGTTGCCGGACGCCGTCCGCCGACGACTCGTGGTCCGGGTTCGCGACCTTCGTCCGCGAGACGGCCGAGATCGAGGCCCGGAACACCGGCTTCAGCGACCTGATGACGACCGACTACCGAAACGCTCCGACGTTGCTCGACCTCCGGGTCCGCGTGCAGGACGGCATCGATGCGCTGTTCCGCGCCGCGCAGGACGCCGGCGCCGTTCGAACGGACGCCGTGCTCGCCGACGTCGCGATGGTGCAGCTGTCGATCGCCACCACGATCGACACCTTCGGCGGGGTGGCCCCGGACGCGTTCCGTCGGTGGGTCGACCTCGCGCTCGATGCCCTCCGCGCTCCGGAAGTGGCCCGTGAGCCACTGCGCGCTCGCCCGCTCCGTGGCGACCAGGTGCGGTGAGCCCTGGCCGAACGGCAGCAGCCGACGACGCGTCAGAAGGCGTAGCGGATGCGGCAGCTCGGCAGGTGCTCCGCGACGAGCTCGCGGAACCGCTCGACCAGCTGCCCCTTCATCCCGGAGCGGTAGCGCACGTTCACGGCACCGTTCTGCGACACCTTCGGTTCCTGCAGGTCCGGCCGCCACAGCAGGTCCTCGGCCTTCGGGTGCCAGCCGAGGTTCACCTCGTGCAGGGGTTGGTTGTGCGTGAGGAAGATCACCTCGGCTGCGAGCTGCGCCTTCGCCGCGGGCGACAGGACGTCGTCGACCTGCCGGAGCAACTCGGCCCAGTCGGACTCCCACGTGGGCGTCAGGATGACGGGCGAGAAGTTGAGGTGGACCTCGTACCCGGCGTCGACGAAGTCGTTCACCGCGGCGATCCGCTCGGCGATCGGGCTCGTCCGGATGTCGGTGACCTTCGCGGTCTCGTGCGGCATGAGCGAGAAGCGGATGCGTGTCCGTCCCAGGGGGTCCCAGTCGAGCAGGTCCCGGTTCACGTACTTCGTCGCGAAGGACGCCTTGGCCGTCGGTGTCATCCGGAACAGGTCGCACAGGTCACGCACGTTGTCGCTGATCATCGCGTCGACGGAGCAGTCGCTGTTCTCGCCGATGTCGTAGACCCACGCGTCGGGGTCACACTGGTTCGGCTCGACCTTCGGCCCCTGCTTCGCGATGTTCCGGGCCACGTGCTTGGTGATCTGGTCGATGTTGGCGAACACGGTCACCGGGTTGCTGTACCCCTTGCGCCGCGGCACGTAGCAGTACGCGCACGCCATGGCGCAGCCGTTCGCGGTCGACGGCGCGATGAAGTCGGCGGAGCGCCCGTTCGGCCGGGTGACGAGCGACTTCTTCACCCCGAGCACCAGCGCCTCGGTCTTGATGCGCACCCACCGCTGGACGTTCCGCTCGTCGCCGTGCACCTCCGGGATGTTCCAGTGTGAGTCGACGGGGACGATCTCGGCGCCGGGCCAGCGCCCGATGACCTCCTGCCCACGCGGGAGTTCGAGGGCGGCCGGTTCGGCGTAGATGCGGCGGACGTCGAGCATCGGTCGCGCGCGAGGGTGGGTCATCGTCTCCTGTCTACCCGCCACCACCGACGGTGCAGGCTGGGGGCATGAGCGAACCCGACGACCACTTCTTCGTCGTCGACGGTCGGCGGTGGCGTCGGACCGACCCGGCGCTCCCCGAGGACGTCGCCGCCGCGCTTCGATCGCACCTCGGTCGTGGGCGGAACGCCGTCAAGCAGGCGAAGCGCACGGGCGACGACGACGCCCTCGAAGCCGCGCGGCGCCGCAACGGGTTGGCGAAGCACGGCCTCGGTGAACGTGGACCCGAGTGGTGGACGCGCCCCGAGGTCGACCGGATCGCGGATGCGTGCGCTGCCCTCGCCGAGCTCGACGGCCTCGATGCGGTCTGATCCTTCCCATCACGCTCGAGCCTCGTACGCGCGAAACGACCTACGCGCGGAACAGCCCGGGGCTACGCCTCCGTGTGACCGAGGTCCGGCTCCGCGAGCAGGTGCACGGTACGAGCGGCCGCGGCGTGCAGCTCGAGCACGACGACGTCGTTCCGCCCGGCACGGAGCACCGGCCCGGGGACGGCCAGGGTGCGCTGCGGCCCCCGTGACCAGTACCGGCCGAGGCAGAACCCGTTCACCCAGGCGACGCCCTTCCGGAACCCATCGAGGCGCAGGTACCGGTCGTCGGCGGAGTCGAGGTCGAACGACCCCGTGGCGAACACCGGTCCGGCGAGGGCGTTGCCGTCGGTGGGCAGGGCGTCGGCGAGGATCGTCAGCGCGGCCTCGGGTATCGGGTCGAGGGCCAGGGGCGACGCAGTCCACCGGGCAAGCGGGACACCGTCGACGGCGATCCCGCCGATCAGGCCCTTCGGTTCGCCGATGCGTGGGCCGTAGTCGACGCGGCCCTGGTCCTCGACGAGGAGCTCGAGCGTGCCCGTCACCGGCGGGAGCGCGATCGCGCGGTCGTGGTGTTCGCGTTCGAGGACCCCGACGACGGTGCCGTCGACCGAGACGATCGCGCGGTCGCAGACCTCGTCCCCGACCGTGAGCACGCCACCGGACGGCAGGTCGACCTCGGTCCGGTACAGCACGAAGCCGGAGGCGGCGCCGAGCGCGTCGAACGTCGGCGGGCTGTCGTGCGTCGACCAGTCGGTGAGCGCGGGCAGCAGGGACCGGAGCGACGCGACGCGGTCGAGGCGGACGGCGACGTCCGTGGCGGGGGCGACCCGTGCCTCCAGGCTGTCGCTTGAACAGGCATACGATTCTAGGCGACCGGATCCACCGGGCTCCATCGATGCCGGCAGCACCGGGACGGGCGCGTAGCGCTCGATCACCGAACGGAAGGCATGGAACTTCGCGGTGGGCCGACCGGCCTCGTCGAGCGGTGCGTCGTAGTCGTACGACGTCGCGATCGGCCGGTACACGCCCTTGTCGTTCGCGCCGTTCGTGAAGCCGAAGTTCGTGCCGCCGTGGAACATGTAGACGTTCACCGACCCCCCGGCGGCGAGCAGGTCGTCCAGGTCCGACGCCGAGGCAGCGGCGGGCGTGGTGTGGTGGTGCTCACCCCAGCTGTCGAACCAGCCGTCCCAGAACTCCGAGCACATCAGCGGTCCGGTCGGCTGGGCCTGTCGGAGTCGTTCCAGGCGTGAGGTCGAGCGGGACCCGAAGGACCCGGTCTTGTGCAACGACGGCAACGAACCGTCCTCGAGCATCGTGCCCATCGGCTGGTCGACGCTCGTGAAGGGGACGGTGAGCCCGATCGCGCGGTGCATCGCCTCGAGCTTCTGCAGGTACACGGGGTCGGAGCCGTACGCGCCGTACTCGTTCTCGACCTGCACGAGGACGATCGGACCGCCGTGGTCGATCTGCCTCGGGACCAGCACCGGTGCCAACGCCTGCAGGTACGAGGAGACTGCCCCCAGGAACCCCGGCTCGTCACGCCGGACCCCGACCGTACCGTCGGTGAAGAGCCAGTACGGCAGCCCGCCGTTCGTCCACTCGGCGCAGATGTAGGGGCCGGGCCGGACGATGGCGTGCATGCCCTCCTCGGCGACGAGGTCGAGAAAGCGCCCCAGGTCGAGCCCACCGGTCAGGTCGAAGACGTCGGGCGACGGCGCGTGTGCGTTCCAGGCGACGTACGTCTCGATGGTGTTGAGCCCCATCAGCTTCGCCTTGCGGATCCGGTCGGCCCACAGGTCGGGGTGCACGCGGAAGTAGTGGATCGCGCCGGACAGGATCCGGTGCGGCTCGCCGTCGAGCAGGAAGTCGGTGTCGCCGATGGCGAAGCGCATGAGAAGACTCTTTCAGACAGCGGGGTCGTGCGGACGGTGTCCGCACGACCCCGGGGTGGTGGTGCCGGTACTACTTGGTCGAGACCGTGAAGCCCTGGTCCTTGCCGTACTTCGCGAGGGCCTTCTGCCAGGCGGCGAGACCGCTCTCGAGCGAGGTGCCGTTCTCGTACGACTGACCGACGGTGTCCGCGTAGACGCTGTTCGCGTACACCTGGTAGGGCAGGTATGTGAAGTCGTTGTCGGACGACTTCGACGCGTCGACGAGCACCTTGTTGATCTGCTGGCCGCCGAAGTACTCCGGCTTCTCGTCGAGGAACGCGGACGAGTCGAGGTCAGCCGTGGTCGACGGGAACCCGCCGGACTCCATGAACACCTTCGTCGACTCCTTCGACGAGTTCAGCCACTTCAGGAAGCCCGCCGCGAGGGCCGGGTCCTTCGACTGCTTCATGACGACCTCGGCGCTGCCGCCGTTGTTCGCGGTCTGGGCGGTGGTGCCGTCGTAGGTCGGCATCGGGGCGACGCGCCAGTCACCGCTGGCGTCGGCGACGCTCGCCTCGAGGTTGCCGGGCATCCAGGCACCCGTGATGAGCGTGGCGATCTGGCCGTTGCCGAGCTGCTTGTACCAGTCGTCGGTCCAGCCGACCGTCTTCGAGAGCAGGCCCTGCTCGACGAGCTCGTTCCAGGTGCTCGTCCACTTCTTCGTGCCGGCGTCCTCGAGGTTGATCGTGACCTTGTCACCCTTGGTGGTGAACGGGGTGCCACCGGCCTGGGCGATCATGCTCGTGGTGAACCCGGCGTCGCCGGAGTCCGCGGTGATGTACGCGTCCGGGTCGGCGGCGTGCAGCTTCTTGGCGGCGGCGACGTACTCGTCCCAGGTCTTCGGGATGGCGATGCCGTACTTGTCGAACACCGTCTTGTTGTAGAACAGCGCCATGGGGCCGGAGTCCTGGGGCAGACCGTAGATCTTCCCGTCCATGTCCACCGAGCTCCACGTGCTCGAAGCGAACTTGTCCTTCAGGTCGCCGAACCCGTACGAGGACAGGTCGAGCAGCGAGTCGGACAGGGCGAACTGCGGAAGCGCGTAGTACTCGACCTGGGCGACGTCGGGGGCACCCGAGCCGGCCTTCACGGTGTTCTGCAGCTTCGTGTACTGGTCGGCACCGGTGCCGGCGTTGACGAGATTGACCTTCACCTTGGGGTAGGCCTTCTCGAAGGCGGCGACCTGGGCCTTCGCGGACGGGGTCCACGACCAGTAGGTGAGCGTGCCGCCCTTCTCGAGGGCCTTGTCGATGTCGTCGGACGATCCGCCGGACGACGAACCGCCGGAGGCGCAGGCCGCCAGGGCGATGGCGGCGGTGACGCCGATGGCGAGGGCGCTGAGCCCGCGCCGGATGCGCTTGTGCATTCGGGTGCCTTTCACTTCTTCGTGTTGGGAGGTGGTGCAGTGGTGCTGCTGTGTGCCGGGACGGGAGGCGCGTGGCGGGGTCGCCCCGCGCCTCCAGTCCGGTGGGTCAGGCCTTGACGGACCCGGCCGCGAGGCCGGACTGCCAGAAGCGCTGGAGGAAGAGGAACGCGACCACGATCGGGATGATCGTGAGGAGCGATCCCGTGACGACGAGGTTGTAGATCGGCTGCGCCCCGGAGCCGGTGGCCTGGGCGTTCCACTGGTTCAGGCCGACCGTCAGCGGGTACCACTTCGGGTCGCTCAGCATGATGAGCGGCAGGAAGTAGTTGTTCCAGGTGGCGACGACCGCGAACAGCAGGACCGTGACGACACCGGGCGCGAGCAGGCGCAGCGCGATCGTGAAGAAGATCCGGAACTCGCCGGCGCCGTCCATGCGGGCGGCCTCGAGGAGTTCGGCGGGGATCGCGTCGACCGCGTAGGTCCAGATCAGGTACATGCCGAACGGGCTGATGAGCGACGGCAGGATGATCGCCCACGGGGTGTTCGTCAGGCCGAACTGCGAGAACAGCAGGAACGTCGGGACGGCGAGGGCGGTGCCGGGGACGGCGATCGCGCCGAGGACGACGGCGAACACGGCGCGACGACCCGGGAACTGGAACTTCGCCATGCCGTAGCCGGCGATCGTGGCGAGCATCGTGGCCCCGCCGGCGCCGACGACGACGTAGAGCAGCGTGTTGCCGAGCCACTGGACGAAGATGCCGTCGTTGTAGGTCAGCGTGTCGACGATGTTCTGCCAGAGGTTGAACTTCCCGCCGAACCACAGGCCGAAGGTCGACAGCAGCGAGGACTGCGTCTTCGTGCTGTTCACGAGCAGGTAGAACAGCGGCGCGAAGGAGTAGACGACGAAGACGACCATCACCGCGGTGAGGAGACCGGAACGCTTCTGCTTGCGTCCGCCTTCTGCGTTCCGCATGCGGCGGGTCCGGGTCGGCCTGGAGGCGCGGCTCGCCTTCTCACGTGGGTCGCGCTGCGTCGTGGTCGCCTCGGTGACCGTGGCCGGTCCGGTCGCGGCGGGTTGCTGCAGGGTGCTCATCGGTTCTCCTGGCGGGTTCCGCGGACCTGGACGACGTAGGCGATCACGGCGGTGATCACGCCCATGACGATCGCGACGGTCGCGGAGTAGTTGAACTGCTGGCCGCTGAACGACAGCGAGTAGGCGTACATGTTCGGGGTGAAGGCGCTGCCGATGACGTTCGGGGCGAGGGTCTTGAGCAGGTTCGGCTCGTTGAAGAGCTGGAAGCTGCCGATGATCGAGAAGATCGTGGCGATCACCATCGGACCGCGCAGAGCGGGGAGCTTGATGGAGAACACCGTGCGCAGGGGGCCGGCGCCGTCGAGCTCGGCCGCTTCGTACAGGTCACCGGGGACGACCCGGAGGGCGGCGTAGAAGATCAGCATGTTGTAGCCGAGGAACTCCCACGTGACCACGTTGCCGATCGACGTCAGGACCCAGTCGGGGCTGAACGGCTGCAGCAGG
Source organism: Curtobacterium sp. 1544 (assembly GCF_040544915.1). NCBI lineage: Bacteria > Bacillati > Actinomycetota > Actinomycetes > Micrococcales > Microbacteriaceae > Curtobacterium > Curtobacterium sp. 1544. The sequence goes on along the minus strand of NZ_JBEPKX010000001.1, from coordinate 110,566 downwards.
TCGATGCCGAGCGCGTGGTTCGCGGCGCCGGTCAGGCCGAACTGGTTGCCGTAGATGAAGCCCCAGATGAGCGCCGCGACGACACCGGGGACCGCGTACGGCAGGAACACCGCGATGCGGAAGAACGACGTGCCCCAGAGCCGGGCGCTGTCGAGGGCCAGTGCGGCGACGAGCGCGAGGCCGAGCATGATCGGGACCTGCACGAGCAGGAACAGGGCCACCCGACCGAGACCGGACCAGAACTTGGCGTCCTGGAAGAGCTGCACGTAGTTGGCGAACCAGACGAACTGGTTGCCGCCGATGAGCTGGTCGCGGAACAGGCTCAGCCAGAGCGCGTACCCGATCGGCACGATGAGCATCGCGATCAGGACGACGACGAACGGGCCGACGAAGAGCCATCCCGTGTACCTGCCGCGCGGCTTGGCGCGGCGGCGCGGTGGCACGGTCGGAGCGGTGGCTCCGGCTGCGCGCGCTTCGAGCGTGCTCATGTGACTCCCTTGTCGTGCTGCGTTCGGGTCCGCCGATGTTGACGTCAACATCGAACGGCGCGACGATAGCATGGCAACGTCAACATGCGCTAGCGTTCGGGAACTGCAGGGCACATCGCCCGGAACCGGAGGGCATCGTGACGACCGAACTCGCGGCCGCGGCCGCCGCTCGCCGCTCCCCCTCGATGGCCGCCGTCGCCGAGGCCGCCGGGGTCTCGATGCAGACCGTGTCCCGCGTCGCCCGCGGCTTCGACAACGTGTCGCCGGACACCCGCGACCGCGTCCAGCGCGCCATGGACGACCTCGGGTACCGCCCGAACCGTGCCGCCCGAGCCCTGCGCTCCGGGCGGTTCCGCACCATCGGCGTGATCATGTTCACCCTCGCGTCGTACGGGAACATGCGCACACTCGAGGCGATCGCCGACGCCGCGGGTGCCGCCGACTTCACGATCACCCTGCTGCCGATGGCGTCCCGAACCGAGGAAGGCGTCCGCTCGGCGTTCTCCCGACTGCACGAGCAGGCCGTCGACGGCGTCGTCATCATCATCGAGTCGCACATCATCGACACCGCCGAGGTCGTGCTGCCGGACGGCGTCCCGATGGTCGTGGTCGACTCCACCGGCACGACGCAGCACCCCGCGATCGACACCGACCAGGCCGACGGGGCACGGCAGGCCACGCAGCACCTGCTCGACCTCGGGCACGAGACCGTCTGGCACGTCGCCGGGCCGGAGTCGTCGTACTCCGCCGCACGCCGCCTCGCCGCCTGGCAGGCCACGCTCGAGGCCGCGGGGCGAACGGTCCCGCCGGTCTTCCACGGCGGCTGGAGCGCCGACTCCGGGTACCGCGCCGGACTGGTGATCGCCGGTCGGCCGGAGATCACCGCCGTCTTCGCCGCCAACGACCAGACCGCCCTCGGTGTGCTCCGCGCCGCCCACGAGCTCGGTCGCGCCGTGCCGGAGACCCTCAGCGTGGTGGGGTTCGACGACTCCCCCGAGTCCGACTCGTTCTGGCCGCCGCTCACCACCGTGCACCAGTCCTTCGACGAGGTCGGCCGCCGAGCGGTCACGAACCTCCTCGCCCAGATCGACGGGCAGCAGGTCCGGGCCGAGGCCGACCTGGTCCCCGTCCGGCTCGTCGAGCGGTCCAGCACCGCCGCCCCACCACCCCGGACGGTGCGCTGACGCGATCAGCCTCCGGGGCGTACCGTGCACCCGGAGCCGGATCGCTGTCCCGGCCCCGGGTGTGCGCCACTTCCGTGTGTCCGGAGGACGAGCCGTCGGCTGCGGTCCTCATCTCCCCACCTCGGCGTTCGGATCATGAAGAACATCGTCTACGGACTGACCGCTGTCCTCACCTCGGACGAGGCAGCCGATGCGGTGCTGGACTACGCCGCCGCCCTGGCGCACGCGGGGCTCGCGGACACCGTCGCCGTCCCGACCGTCGATGCCTTCGGGAGCACCACGACCACCTCGTTCCTGCTCGCCCCCGCGCTCGGCCTGCTGATCGAGGACGCGGCGGACGACCCGCTCGGCCCCGACACCGCCGCGTTCGTCGAGGAGATCTCGTGGCGGGCGCGCGCCGTGCGCTGCACGCCGCCGGGCGGCTGAGCCACGCCGCGGCCGCGGCCGCGGTCTGCGAAAGCGACACTTTCCCGCTGAGCGACACTTTTCGCGGTCGCGAGCCCGCGATCTGTCGCCCAGGCCGAGACTCGGCCCTAGCACCTGACCAAAAGGCGGACGGGAGGCACGGCGCGGACCCGCCACGCGCCTCCAGGCCCGTACGCGGCATGGGCGCACCCCGGTGGGGCGAGACTCGGGGCCAGCGACAGTTCTCGCGGTCGCGAGCGCGAGAACTGTCGCACAGGGCGAGTCTCGGGGCCCGCGGCCCGAGTCTCGGGCCGCAGGCCACCGCCGCGCACGCAGAGGGCGCCGGCACCGCGAAGCGGCCCGACGCCCTCTGTGCTCACTCGACGCCCGCCGGAGCGCACGCCGAGGCGTCTCAGCCGATCGACACGGCGGTCCAGGAGACCGGCGGGAGCTCGATCGTGATGGTGTCGCCCTCGCGGCGGACGGACTCGTTGGTGCGGAGCCCGACGCGGGTGGTGTTCGCCAGGTCGTTCACCGCGTGCACGTCGTCGTCCCAGATGCCCTCGGCACGGACGTCGCCGTCGACCGTCAGGCCGGCGAGGTCGATCGTGACGGTCGTGGACTCCGACGGGTGGCGGTTCACGAGGAAGACCGCCGCCGTGCCGTCCGCGTCGACGGTGGCCGCCGAGTCGACGACCGGGACCTCGCCGTGCTTGCCGCCGTCGACCGTGTCGCCGGAGGCCTTGACCTGCAGCGACGTGCCGTTGGCGAGCTTCGACGTCAGCGAGAACGGGAAGAACGTCGTCTGGCGCCAGGCGGGTCCGCCGGGCTCGGTCATGATCGGGCCGATCACGTTGACGAGCTGGGCGAGCGAGGCCGAGGCGACGCGGTCCGCGTGGCGGAGCAGCGAGATGAGCAGCCCACCGACGACCACGGCGTCGGCGACGGTGTAGACGTCCTCGAGGAGGCGCGGGGCGACCGGCCACTCCTCGAGCGTGAACTCCTTCGCCTGCTCGTGCCACTTCGTGAGCGACCAGACGTTCCACTCGTCGAACGAGATGTCGATCCGCTTGTCGGACTTCTTCTGCGCCTGCACGTGGTCGGCGGCGGTCGTGACCGTCTTGATGAAGTGGTCCATGTTGACGCCGGAGGCGAGGAACGAGGCGAGGTCGCCGTCCTCCTCGTAGTAGGCGTGCGCGGAGATGTAGTCGACGTCGTCGTAGGTGTGCTCGAGGACGGTGCGCTCCCACTCGCCGAACGTCGGCATCGAGGCACCGGACGAACCGCAGGCGACGAGCTCGAGGTCGGGCTGGATCTGCCGCATGGCCTTGGCGGTCATCGCGGCGAGCTTGCCGTAGTCCTCGGCGTTCTTGTGGCCGAGCTGCCACGGGCCGTCCATCTCGTTGCCGAGACACCACATCTTGATCGCGAACGGCTCCTGGCGGCCGTTCGACCGGCGGTACTCGGACAGCGCCGTGCCGGCGTCGATGTTCGCGTACTCGAGGAGCTCGATGGCCTCGGCGGTGCCGCGGGTACCGAGGTTCACCGCGAGCATGAGCTCGGAGCCGACTTGGTCGAGCCAGTGCTGGAACTCGTGCAGGCCGACCTCGTTCGTCTCGGTCGAGTGCCAGGCGAGGTCGAGCCGGCGCGGGCGCTGCTCGACGGGTCCGACCCCGTCCTCCCACTTGTACCCGGAGACGAAGTTGCCGCCGGGGTAGCGGATCGCGGACACGCCCAGTTCCTTGACCAGGTCGACCACGTCACGACGGAAGCCGTGCTCGTCGGCGGTCTCGTGGGCGGGCTCGTGGATGCCGTCGTAGACGTGGCGTCCGAGGTGTTCGACGAACCCGCCGAACAGGCGACGTCGCACCGGCCCCACGGTGAACGCGGCGTCGAGGACGAGGTGTGTGCGGGGCATGGATCTCCTTCGATCGTGGGGCTGCCTGCGCTCGACGAAAGTGAGCGCTCACGTTCCCGAAACGCTAGCGGCTTTCCGCGCGACACGAAAGGGGCGGTCACGAACATCACGGATCGGTCGTCACCCTCGCAGAAAGGGTGGCGGTGCTCCGAGGCGCGCGCTAATGTGAGCGCTCACGGAGCACCGACCCTGCTCCGACTCGGCCCGTCCCGATGGAGTGATGCCATGCCGAACCGAATCCCCGTACCCACCCCGCACCCACGAGGCGGCGCCTTCACACGGCGGAGTCTCCTCGCCGCGGGCGCAGCCGCCGCGACGGTCCTGCCGCTCGCCGCCTGCTCCAGCCCCCTCGCCGCCGGCATCGCCGGGGCGCCGCTCAACCCCGAGACCCTCGTCTTCTGGAACCTGTTCGGCGGCGGTGACGGGCTCCGCATGCAGGAGATGGAGGCCGGCTACGCCAAACAGCACGGCGGCTCCTCCTCGCTGCAGGCGACCACGTTCGCGTGGGGCAACCCGTACTACTCCAAGGTCACACTGGCCACCGTCGGGAACAAGCCGCCGGACGTCGCGATCGCACACCTCACCCGCGCGAAGCCGCTCTGGGACGGCGACCTGCTCGACCCGATCACGAGCGACGACCTGGCGAGCGTGGGCCTGAGCGCGAGCGACTTCAACCAGAAGGCCTGGACGGCGCAGAAGACCGACGGCAAGAACATCTGCGTCCCGCTCGACACCCACCCGTTCGTGCTCTTCTACAACGTTGATGTCTGCCAGAAGGCCGGCCTCATCGACAGCGACGGCAAGCTCAAGGACCTGACCGGGATCGACGCCTTCGAGAGCGCCCTCGCCGCGGTCGCGAAGGTCACCGGCGGCACGGCCCTCAACGTCGCGAACGTCAGCGAGATCGCGACCCCGTGGCGGTTCTTCTGGACGATGTACAACCAGATCAACGGTGCGACGCCGTTCATCAGCGACGGCGGCTCGAAGCTCACGGTGAACGAGGACGCGTACACGAAGGTCACCGACATGACCCAGAAGTGGGTCAAGAACGGCTGGCTCAACAAGGGTCTCGACTACGCCACCGCGCAGACGCTGATGTTCACCGGCAAGGCGGGCTTCTTCATGCAGGGCGAGTGGGAGATCAGCACGGCGCAGTCGATCAAGGGCCTGAAGTTCGGCATGGCGCCGATCCCGCAGCTCTTCGACAAGCCGGCGACGCAGGCCGACTCGCACACGTTCATCCTCCCGAGGAAGGACCGCACGCCCGAGCAGCGCAAGGCACACATGCTCTTCATCAAGCAGATGCTCGAGCAGAGCCTCACGTGGGCGCAGGGCGGACACGTCCCGGCCTACATGCCGACCTACGACAGCACCGCGTACAAGAAGCTCACGCCGCAGTCGAACTACGCCTCGGCCGCCGAGAGCGCCGTGTTCGACGACCCGGCCTGGTACGGCGGGTCGGGGTCGACCTTCGAGAACACGGTCGGCGCGCAGCTCGCCCTCGTCCAGCAGGGCAGCAGCTCCCCGGCGCAGGCCATGTCCGCGATCAAGTCGCAGCTGTCCACCTACCTCAACACCCCGAGCCCGCTGTAAGCCCGCGCGAAAGGCACGACGACGTGACCACAGCACCTGTCCTCGACCGGCCCACCGACGCCGCCACGGCGCCGCGTGCTCGCCGGGCCGGCTCCTTCCGAACCAGCCTCACGCGCGGCCAGGGCCGTACGGGGTGGCTGTTCCTCGCCCCCTTCGGCCTGTTCTACCTGGCCTTCCTGCTCGGCCCCACGGTGTGGATGATCGTGTCGAGCTTCTTCAACACCTCGACGGTCCGCACCGGGCTCGGCAGCTTCGCCGGGTTCGCGAACTACGCGGAGATGCTCGGCCGTGACGACTTCTGGTCGTCGCTCTGGCACACCCTGCAGTTCACGCTGTACACGACGCCGCCGCTCGTCATCCTGGCGTTCCTCTTCGCCGTGCTGACGAACCGGATGAACCGCGGCCAGTGGTTCTTCCGCCTGGCGTTCTTCCTGCCGTTCATCCTGCCGTCGGCGACGATCTCGCTGATCTGGGTGTTCATCTTCACGCCCGCGACCGGTCTGTTCGCGTCGATCCAGTCGGCGATCGGCCTGACCCCCGGCGCCGGCGTCCTGGCGAGCCCGAACACCGCGATGATCGGTGTCGCGATCGCCACGGTGTGGTGGACGCTCGGGTTCAACTTCGTGCTCTACCTCGCCGGCCTCCAGGAGATCCCGCGCGAACTGTACGAAGCCGCGGCCGTCGACGGCGCCTCGAACTGGCAGCAGATCAAGTCGATCACGCTGCCGCTCCTCGGCCGCACCACGACGCTCGTCATCCTGCTGCAGATCATCGCGAGCCTGAAGATCTTCGACCAGGTGTACCTGATGACGAACGGCGGGCCGGGCATCTCGACCCAGGTCTCGCTGCAGCTCATCACCGGCGTCGGCTTCACCGACAACCGACTCGGCGCAGCATCGGCCGCATCGGTGCTCCTGTTCATCGTGATCGTCGCGATCGCGATCATCCGGCAGATCGTCGAGCGCGCTGCCGCCAAGCGAGAGATGGGTGCCTGACGTGACCACGACCGAGAGCATCACGACCGACCGCCCGAAGCTCCGGACCGGGGTCTCCGCAGCGGCACCGGCGAACGCCGCGAAGATCGGCGTCTCCGGCAAGGGCTTCAACCTCGTCGCCGGCATCATCCTCGGCGTCTTCGCGGTCATCTGGCTCATCCCGAGCCTGTTCGCGCTGAAGACGTCCCTGTCCGACAACGGCGTCGCGGCCCTCGGCGCCAACTCGATCCTGTCGAACTGGAACCCGACGCTGCACTCCTACGCGGCGCTGTTCCAGGCCGGCGACATCTGGAACTGGTACCTGGCGAGCGGCATCACGAGCCTCGTGACGACCGCCCTGACGGTGCTGTTCGCGTCGATGGCGGCGTTCGCGCTGTCCCGGCTCGCCTTCCGAGGGCGGAACGTCGCGTTCCTGCTCATCATCCTGGGCATCATGATCCCGACACAGGTCCTGATCATCCCGATCTTCCAGGAGCTCAACTCGGTCGGGCTGCTCAACACCTACTGGTCGGTCATCTTCCCGCAGGTCCCTGCCGTCATCGCGGTGTTCATCTTCAAGCAGTTCTTCGACGGGATTCCTCGGGAGCTCGAGGAGGCCGCCCGCATCGACGGTGCCGGCATGTGGAAGATCTACTGGTCGGTGATCCTGCCGCTGTCGCGTCCGGTCATCGCAGCGGTGGCCATCCTGACCTTCGTCGGGGTGTGGAACAACCTGCTGCTGCCGTTGTTCGTGCTGTCCAACCCGGACCTCATGACGATCCCGGTCGGGCTCGCCACGGTCCAGGGCAGCTTCGGTCAGCGCTACGCGGACATCCAGGCCGGGGCGATCCTGGCGGCGTTGCCGCTGATCATCCTCTACCTGATCTTCCAGCGGCAGATCGTCGAGGGTGTGACCGGGTCCGGTCTGAAGGGCTGACGCGACCCCACGTCGGACTGGAGGCGGGGGGGGCGGGGGGGCCCCCCCCCCCCACCCCCCCGGGGGGGGGGCGCCCCCCCCCCCAGGGGGGGGGGGCCGGCCCCCGGCCAAGGGACCCGCCCCCCGGGGGGGGGGGGGGGGGGGGGCCCCGGGGCCCCCCCCGCCTCCAGTCCGTCCGTGGTCGGGTCCGCACCCGCCTGCCGGACGCACCCGCGTGCGTATCTGGCGGAATCGGGCGTACCTGGCGCGAAGTTTCGTGGCGGTACGCCCGATTCCACCAGGCATCGCGCGCCGTAGGGGAAAGAACGGGCGGTCAGGCGGAGACGGACTCGCGCGCCTCGTGCTTCCAGAACCCGGAGAACGTGATGCGGGACTTCGGCAGGCCGGCACGGTGCAGGTGCCGGCGCCCCTCGGTCGCGAGCGTCGACTCCCCCACGACGAACGCGTAGCCGTGGTCGTCGGCCGGCACGTGCCGCTGCAGCTCGGCGAGCGCCGCCCGACCGGGCACGGTGTGCGCGGTCTCCGCGCGGACGATCCACGTCACGGCGACCCCGGCCGGGGCATCGAGTTCACGGACGTCCCCGGCGGTGGGGACCTCCTGGATGATGCGGCCGACGGTGTCACGGGGCAGCGATGCCGCGATGCCGACGACGCCGGGCAGGCCCGTCTCCTCGGCCGCGATGACGACCTCGCTCGTGCCCTCGGGGACGTCGAAGATGCAGCCCTGGTCGAGCATCGCCAGCTCGTCGCCAGGACGGGCGGCGCAGGCCCAGATCGCTGCGCGGCCCTCGGGTTCGCCGTCGGCTCCGGTGTGCACGACGAAGTCGATGTCCATCTCGCGCGACTCGGCGCGGAACTCGGCGACGGTGTAGTTCGCGCAGTGCGGACGGACGTCCTCGGGGATCGCGAGGAACGTCGGCCACCACTTCTTGCCGTCGAGGTCCGGCATCCGGAAGGCGTCCTGGTCGGGGCGCTGGACGAACAGCCGGAACCAGTGGTCGAAGCCGAGGTAGCCGAACTCGGCCAGGTCGTCCCCGGTCACCGTGACGCGCTGCATCGACGGCGTCGTGCGCTCGCTCCGGAGGACACGAGCACGGAAGAGCCGGGGGTTCTCGGGCAGGAGCCGCGGGGTCTTCGCCATGAGGCAAGGCTAACCTAAGATGATCTCCGTGCCAGCCCCCACCCCTGCCCTGGCTTCCGCTCCGGATGCCCGCGCCGTCGACCTGACGGATGCCCTCGGCGTCCACCGAGCCGCTGTCCGTCGTCGTGTTCTCGTGGTCGTCGGCCTGCTCGTCGTGCTCGCCGCGGTGGCGGTCGCGAGCATGTTGCTCGGCAGCAACCGGATCGGTGTCGACCGGGTCCTCGACGGCCTCACCCGAAGCGGCAGCAGCACCGACGAGGCGATCGTCTGGGGCTCACGGATCCCCCGCACGTTCATCGGCGCCGCCGTCGGTGCAGCCCTCGGCATCGCCGGGCTCCTCATGCAGGGCCACACCCGGAACCCGCTCGCCGACCCCGGTCTGTTCGGTGTCTCGTCGGGTGCGGGGCTCGCGGTCGTCATCGGCGTGTACGTCTTCGGCGTGACGAGCACCGGTGCGACCGTCTGGTTCGCCCTCGCCGGGGCCGTCGTCGCGAGCGTCGTCGTGTTCTCCGTGACGATCGCCGGCAGCGGGACGGCGAGCCCCGTCCCGCTGGCCCTCGCCGGAGCCGCGGTGTCGGCACTCCTCGGCGCACTGACGTCCTTCATCGTGCTCACCGACCAGGACTCGCTCGACGCCTACCGACTCTGGGTCGTCGGGTCGCTCGCGGCCCGGCAGCTCGACGTGTTGGGGGCCGTGTGGCCGTTCCTCGTCGCCGGGCTCGTGCTCGCCGTGCTGAACGTTCGGGCGCTCGACGCGCTCGGCCTCGGCACCGAGCTCGCGAAGGGCCTCGGCGAGAACATCGTCGTCGCGCGGCTCGTCGGCCTCGGCGGGATCACGCTCCTCGCCGCCGGGGCGACCGCGGCCGCGGGGCCGATCGGCTTCGTCGGGCTGACCGTCCCGCACGTCGCCCGCGCCCTCGTCGGCACGGGGCACCGCTGGACGCTGCCCGTGTCCGCACTCGTGGGGGCGTCGCTCGTGCTGCTCGCCGACGTGGTGGGCCGGCTCGTCGGCGGGTTCGCCGAGGTCGAGGTCGGCATCGTCCTGGCCGTCATCGGCGGTCCGGTGTTCGTCGCGGTCGCCCGCCGCCGATCGTTGGTGTCGCTGTGAGCGCGGCCCCGACCGAGACGGTCCACGCCGCCCCCGGCCGCCGCGGCGTCGTCGTCGGCCCCGTCGGCCTCGCCTGGCGTCCCCGCGTCTTCTGGTACACGGTCGCCGCACTCGCCACCGCCCTGCTGCTCGTCGTCCTCGGCGTCGCGATCGGCTCGACGTGGATCACCCCCGTGACGGTCGTGCGGTCCCTGCTCGGGCTCGAGACCGGCCCCGACGCCTTCATCGTCGAGAACCTCCGCCTGCCGCGCGTGCTCACCGGCGCCCTCGTCGGCCTGACCCTCGGGGTGGCCGGAGCGCTGACGCAGACCTTCACGCGCAACCCGCTCGGCACCCCGGACATCATCGGCGTGACCTCCGGCGCGAGCGTCGGCGCCGTGGCCGCGATCGTCCTCGGCGGCGGCACCTACTCGGTGTCGGCCATCGTCCTCGGCGGCGGGATCCCGATCGCTGCGACCATCGGTGCGCTGATCGCCGCAGTCGCCGTGTACGGCCTCGGCTGGCGCGGCGGCGTGCAGAGCTACCGACTCGTCCTCGTCGGCATCGGCGTGAGCGCGACGCTCGACGCCGTCACCAGCTACCTGCTCGTCCGCGCGAAGATCACCGCAGCAGCGGCCGCGTCGCAGTGGCTCGTCGGCAGCCTCAGCAGCACGTCGTGGACGACCGTGTGGCCGTTGCTCGTCGTCGCCGCGATCGCGGTCCCCCTCGCCCTGGCGACCAGCGCGGCGCTCGGCATCGGGCAGCTCGGTGACGAGGTCGCGACGGGCGTGGGCCTGGCCGTCCAGCGCCACCGGCTCGTCGTGATCGCGTTGGCGGTCGTCCTCACCGCCGCTGCCGTCGCCGCCGCCGGCCCGGTCGGGTTCGTGGCGTTCGTGGTGCCGCAGATCGGGCTCCGGCTCGCCGGGACGAACCGCCCACCGCTCCTGCTCGCGGGAGCGCTCGGCGCCGTGCTCGTCCTCGCCGCGGACCTGCTGGCCCGTTCGGCGTTCCCGTGGCAGGTGCCCGTCGGCATCGTCACGACCGTCGTCGGCGCCCCGTACCTGATCTGGCTGCTCGTCCGTCACCGCAAGGAGATGTCCCGATGAACCGCACCGTCCACACCGTCCCGGCGGACGACGTCCCCGTCCTCGAGGCCCGCGGCCTGTCCGTCGGCTACGACCGCCACCCGGTGCTCGCCGACCTGGACCTCCGGATCGAACGCGGCACCGTGACGACGTTCCTCGGCGCGAACGGCTGCGGCAAGTCCACCCTGCTCAAGGCGTTCGGCCGGGTGCTCAAGCCGCAGGCTGGCGAGGTCCACCTCGACGGCGTCCCGATCCGCAGCGAGCCGAACCGCGCGGTCGCCCGCAAGCTCGCGATCCTGCCGCAGTCGCCCGTCGCCCCGGCGGGCACGAGCGTGCTCGACCTGGTGATGCGCGGCCGGAACCCGCACCAGTCCTGGGCGAAGCCGTGGACGGCGGACGACGCCGGCGTCGCCGAGCAGGCCATCGCCGCGACCGGGCTCACCGAGGTCGCACACCGTGACGTCGCGAGCCTGTCCGGCGGTCAGCGGCAGCGCGCCTGGATCGCCCTGGTCGTCGCACAGCAGGCGGAGACACTGCTGCTCGACGAACCGACGACGTACCTCGACCTCGCGCACCAGCTCGAGGTGCTCCGGCTCGTCCGCCGCCTCAACCGCGAACAGGGCTCGACGGTCGTGATGGTCCTGCACGACCTGTCCCTCGCCGCGCGCTACTCGGACCGGCTCGTCGTCCTGCACGACGGCGGGGTCGCCGCGGACGGAACCCCGTCGGACGTCCTGACCCCGGAGCTCCTGGAGCGCGCGTTCGGACTGCACGCCCGGGTCGTCGCGGACCCGGTGACCGGCGCACCGATGATCGTGCCGGAGGCCGACGAGCACGAGGTCATCCACGATGTCGAACTGGCGGGCGCAGGCAACTTAGGTTAGCCTCTCCTAACGTGAAGATCCCCCGCCGCGGCTCCCTCCGTGCCGCCCTCGTGACCTCCGTGGCCGTCTCGGCCCTCCTCCTCGCCGGCTGCTCCAGCACCAGCAGCTCGAACGACTCCGCCGGCAGCGGCAGCACCGCTGCGTCCGACGGCGCGTGGTCGTACAAGGACGCCACCGGCGCGACCGTCAAGGTCGACCACACCCCGAAGCGCGTCGTGGTGCTCAACGACATCGCGCTCTCGTTCATCGAGTACGGCCTGAAGCCGGTCGGCACCTTCGGCCAGCTCACGATGGCGAAGGACGCCCGTTTCAAGGGCCTCGACACCGACGGCGTCACGCAGCTCGGCGAGGCCTACGGCGACATCGACCTCGAACAGCTCGCAGCGCTCAAGCCCGACCTCGTCGTGACCTCGGTCTACCCGACCGACGAGAAGGGCACGCTCGACGAGACACAGCCCGGCTACGGCTTCAAGGACATGGAGCAGGAGAAGCAGATCCAGGCGATCGCGCCCGTCGTGCAGGTGAAGTGGGGCGGCAAGGGCGAGGACGTCATCGAGAAGATCGCCGACCTGGCGGAGTCCCTCGGCGCGAAGGAGTCCACGGTCGACAAGGCCGAGAAGCGCTTCGACACCGCGGCCGACGAACTCGAGAAGGTCGCCAAGGACAAGGACCTCTCGGTGGTCTCGATGTACGCCGACGGCGACGGCGCGTACGTCACCCGGCCCACCGACGAGCCGTCGCTGGAGATGTACTCCTCGTTCGGGGTCGACTTCGTGAACCCGAAGCCGAAGGGCTTCTACTGGGGCATCTACTCGTGGGAGAACGCCGGCCAGATCACCGGCGACGTGATCCTGCTGTCGCAGCAGGGCTACCAGGTCCCGGACCTCGAGAAGCAGCCGACCTTCGCGGACAACGCCGCCCTGCAGGCGGGTCAGGTCCACAGCTGGACCTTCCCGGCGCTCGACTACGCGTCGCAGGCCGACTACATGCAGAAGATGGCGGGCTGGCTCGAGGACAGCAAGAAGCTGTCGTAGACGCGACCGACCGACGGACTGGAGGCGCGGTGCCAGCTGGCACCGCCCTCCCTCGCAGGCTCGGTCGGCGCGCCCCGCGCAACGCTTCGCGTCGCCGCTGAGCGGGGCGCGCCAGTCCGTTCCACTGGTCACCTGCAGAGCGTCAGTCGCCTCGCCGGATCCGGGCGAGCACCGCTCGCGCCTGCTCCAGGTGCGTGGCGGGGACCCCCGCTGTCGCCGCCTCGAGCGCGCCGTCGAGCGCCGCGCGCGCCACGGCCAAGGTGCGGGCGCCGTCAGGCGTCACCTCGAGCCGCGAGGACCGGCGGTCCTCCGGGTGCGGGACACGGCGGACGCACCCCTCGCGCTCGAGACGGTCGACGACCTTGCTCGCCGCACCCACCGTGATGACGACGGTCTCCGCGACGTCCTGCACCCGTGCCGTGCCCCCTCGTTCGTCGATCACCCGGAGCGCGGTGACGCTCCCGAGGGACAGCCCACTCGCCGCGGTGACCGCGGTGTCGGCGGCGTTCCACACCGCGATCTGCGTCCGGACGAGCGCATCGAAGAACTCGAGACGGTCCTGAGCACTCACGACCGACCACCCTCGACTCGAACGACGAGCTTGCCGCGCACGGCTCCCGATTCCATGTCACCGTGCGCCCGCACGACGTCCTGCTCCGTGAAGTCGTAGACCCGGCCGATCGGGAACGTCATCGTGCTGTCCGCGACGGCGTCGACCACACGCTGGAGGACCTCGGCCGGCAGGTCCGCCGCGGCACCGGAGTACGCCGTGAGCCGGACGCCGTTCGGGATGACGTCGTTCGGGTAGAAGTCCGGCACGATCCACTCGTCCGAGAGCATCCCGGTGAAGCACACGGTCCCGTGCACGGCGACCGCACGGAGGGTGTCGCGGAGGACCCCGGCACCGACGAGCTCGACCGCACCGTCCACCCCGCCAGGCCGGATCGCGCGGACCTGCGCGGCGACCGCTCCGTCGTCGACGAGCACGTGGTCGACACCTGCCGCACGGAGCACGTCGGCGTGCGCGGCCGATCGCGTGGTCGAGAACACCGTGGCCCCGCGCTCCTTCGCGAGCACCGCGATCGCCAACCCGACCGACGAGGTCCCGCCACGGACGAGGACCGACCCGCCGTCGCGCAGGTCGATCCCGGTGGTGAGCGAGCCGTACGCCGTCTGCACCATCTCCGGCAGGGCACCGAGCACCGCCGGGTCGAGCGTGCTCCTGATCGGGACGACACTCGCCGCCGGGACGCAGGTGTACTCGGCGTACCCGCCGTCGATGGTCCGCCCCATCCCGCCCATCAGCGCGACGACCTGTTGTCCGGGCGCGAACTCCCCGCCAGGCGCGCGGACGACACGGCCCGTCGCCTCGATGCCCGGGATGCGCGGGAACGACCCGAAGGACCCGAGCCCTTGCCGGAAGTGCTGCTCGGAGCGGTTCAGACCGAACGACTCCACCCGGACGAGGACCCACCCCACCGCCGGTTCGGGAACGGGGACGGTCCGCATCCGGAGGGCATCCGGCGCCCCCGGTCCGTCGAGGACGATCGCGCGCATCACATCAGCCATGCGACGAGATTAGCATTCCATGGAAGATACTTCCAGTGACGGTAACCTCGGTCAGCCGACCGGCAGCGCCGCGTTCACCCCCGTCTGCGCCTGCCGCCAGACCGCGGCACGCGTGCCGGCGTAGGTGCCCTCGCCGCTCGAGTAGTGCCGCAGGTTCGTCTTGCCGCCGTCGGTGTTGCCCTGCCAGTAGGCCGTCACCGCACGCTTCGTCCCGCCGACGAGCCAGATCTGATCGGCGGCGTCGGTGGTTCCGGTCTTGCCGAACAGGGTCGCGCCGTCCGGGGTCTGCCCACCGCTCGCGGTGCCGCCACGGAAGGCGCCCTGCATCACCTCGAACGCGGTCGAGGCCACCGTGGCGGAGACGGCCTGCTTGCAGGCCTTCGGCTGCCCGCCGAGCTGCTTGCCGCTCCGGTCCGTCACCTGGTCCACGATCACCGGCGCGCAGTACACCCCGCCGTTCGCGATGCCGGCGTACGCGGCTGCCATCGTGAGCGGGGCGATGCTCGTCGTGCCGAGCACGGCCGCCGGGTTCGCCGGCAGGTCGCCCCCGCGAGCCGGATGGACTCCGAGGCTCGCGGCCACGTCGCGGATGTCGCACAGGTCGAGCTGGGCGGCCATGGACGCGTACGCCGCGTTCACCGACTGCGCCGTGGCAGCACGGACCGTGTACGGGCCGGTCTGGCCCGGTGAGTCGTTCTTCGGGTCCCAGAACGCGGAGATCGTCTGCCCGCACTGCGTCCACGTGCTCTGCGCGTGCCTGGTGCCGTTCACGACTGCGTCCGGGCTCTTCCCGGCGGCGAGCCACGCCAGGAGCGTGAACATCTTGTACGTCGACCCGACCTGGAAGCCGCCGGATCCGCCGTACGCGTGGTCGGTCGCGTAGTTGAGCGACGTCGCGGTCGCGGGAGCCCGGTCGGAGCGGTCGTAGTCCGTGTTCTGGGCCATCGTCAGGACGCGTCCGGTGCCGGCCTCCATCGTGTCGAGGGTCGCGCCGAGGGCGAACCGGGACTCGGACGCCGGGTCGTACCGGTCGAGCAGGTCCTTCTGCTGCCCGTTCAGGTCGAGGTCGAGCGTCGTCTGGATCCGGTAGCCGCCCTTCCGCCAGGCGTCCTGGCGGCGGTCCTCGGTCGGACCGAGCTGCGGCAGCTCCTGCGCCACGCGCACCGCGTAGTCACAGAAGAACTCCGCGCCGCGGACGACCGCCTCGCAGCCCTGCTGCGGCGCGGTGATGCGGACGTACTCGGCCGGCTTCGACGCGAGCGCCTCGGTCAGCTCGGCCCGGGTCAGGTGCCCCTGGTCGTGCATCGAGCGGAGGATGACGTCGCGACGGGCGACGTTGTCGTCGTAGTGCGCCGGCGTCGAGAGGTCGCGGCGTTCGGGCCACTGGACGATCGCGATCAGGGATGCCGCCTCGGCCGGGCTGAGGTCGGTGGCGTCCTTGCCGTAGTAGTGCTGCGCTGCCGACTGCACGCCGTACGTCTGGTCGCCGAAGTAGGCGATGTTGAGGTACGCCGTCAGGATCTCCTGCTTCGAGTACTCCTTCGCGAGCCCGATGGCGAGCTTCATCTCGGCGAGCTTCCGGTCCGCCGTCCGCTTGGTCGCCTCCTTGTAGGCGGCGTCGCGTTCCGCCTCGGTGGGGAGCTCGCTCGCCTGCTGGATCTTGATGTTCCGCACGAGCTGCATCGTCAGCGTCGAGCCGCCCGAACCACCCTTGCCGCCGGCGGCGATGACGCTCACGAGCGACCGGACCATGCTCGTCGCGTCCACCCCGCCGGTCTCGTAGAAGCGCTTGTCCTCGCCGTCGACGGCCGCGTGCTCGAGGGTGTCGCTGATCTGGTCGAGGGTGAGTTCCTGCCGGTTCTGCGCCCACACGTTCGCCAGGTGCACGGGCTGCCCGCCGCGGTACGCCCAGATCTCGTTCCGCTGCGGGAGGTCACCGATCTCGATGTACTCCGGCATCGAGTCGAACACTCCGATCGCCGAGCTCGTCCCCACGCCCGCGACCGCCAGCACCGGCGTCACGCCGACCCCGACCAGCAACCCGGCGAGCACACTGCCACCCACGAAGCCGAACACGGCTCCCCCTGCACGTCTGAACGTCATGGCCGGAGCGTCCCAGCCGTCCTCGGACGACAGCCGGGACTTCTCCGGAGAAGTCCGACATGTCGGCTGGGAATGCCCCGAGGCGGTACGGATCGTTACGAAGGACGAGCCAGGCCGTGCTCGTAGGCGAAGATCACCGCGTGCACCCGGTCACGCAGGCCGAGCTTCGCGAGGACCCGACCGACGTGCGTCTTCACCGTCGACTCGCTGGTGTGAAGCGCCGCCGCGATCTCCTGGTTCGACAGACCGCCCACGATCGCGAGCAGCACGTCCCGCTCCCGGGGCGTCAGCACCGACGCCGCGTCTCCGCCGCCGTCGTCCGGGTCCGGCAGCCGGGTGCCGAACAGCTCGAGCATCCGCTGCGTGACCCGCGGCGACACGACCGCCTCGCCCGACGCCACCGCCCGGACCGCGTCGAGCAACTGCGCGGAGCTGATGTCCTTGAGCAGGAAGCCGCTGGCCCCGGCGCGGAGCCCGCCGAACGCGTACTCGTCGAGGTCGAACGTCGTGAGGACGAGCACCCGGGTGTTCGGCACCTGCTCCACGATCGCCGCCGTCGCCGTGACGCCGTCGACCCGCGGCATCCGGACGTCCATGAGCACGACGTCCGGGTGGTGGGCGCGGGCGAGCTGGACCCCGGCGGCACCGTCCTCGGCCTCCCCCACGACCTCGATGTCGGGCTGTGCTTCGAGCAGCAGCCGGAACCCGGTCCGGATGAGCTGCTGGTCGTCGACGATCGCGACGCGGATCATGCGGTCACCTTCCTGATCGGGATCGAGGCCCGGACCTCCCAGCCGCCGTCGGGGCGGGGACCGGCGTCGACGCTGCCGCCGAGCGCGTGCACCCGTTCACGGATGCCGATGAGCCCTCGACCGGCGCCGATGGGCGCGGCGGGCGCGGACCGGCGCCCGTCGTCGGCGACCAGGACGACGACAGCGTCGGCGGTCGACGTCACGACCGCCGAGACCGCGCGGGCGTCCGGGGCGTACCGGACGGCGTTGGTCAGCGACTCCTGCACGATCCGGTACACGGCGAGTTGCAGGGCGTCGTCGTCCGGCGGGGCACCGACGAGCTCGAGCGTGACGGGGGTGCCGAGCGTCCGGAAGCCGTCGACGAGCTGCGGGAGGTCGCGGATCGCGGGCTGGGGTGCATGGGGAGCCGGCGTGTCCGGCTCGGCCCCGGCGTCGCCTTCGTTCAGCACGCCGAGCATCCGCCGCATGTCGGTCATCGCGCTGCGTCCCACCTCGGCGACGCCGTGCATGGCGGCCGCGGACGGCTCCGTGGACGGGAGCCCGGCGGCGGCCCCCTCGGCCAGTCGGACCATCACCGTCACCGAGTGCGACACGATGTCGTGCATCTCGCGGGCGATCCTCGCGCGTTCCGCCGCGGCGGCGAGCCGGGCCTGCTGGTCCCGTTCCCGAGCGAGCTGGCGTGCGCGTTCGATCAACGCCTCGGTGTAGCGGCGCCGGTCCCCGGTCGTCGTGCCGATCAGGACCGCGATCACGAGGAAGGCGGGCAGTGCCGGTGCGAAGACCTCGCCGAGGCCGCCCGATCCCGGCGCGACGACCCACACCCGCACGGCGGTCGCGGCGGCTCCGAGCACCGACGCGACGGCGATGCTCCACCAGCCGGCCGCCCGGGACCACCAGACGCACGCGGCGAAGGCGGCGAAGAGCATCGGCGAGTACCCGGCCTCGGTCCACGCCATCGCGACGACCGACACGAGGCCGGCCACCACGGTGATCTGCGGCCGGGTCCGGCGGAACGGGATGCCCGACACCGCGATGCCCACGAGGACCAGGACGATGACGGTGTTCGCGAGGGACTCGTCCGCGCGCCACACCCCGCCGATCGCGAACGCGAACTCGGGACCACCCCAGAACAGGATGAGGAGGGCGTCCGCGACGCGCGGGTGCCCGGCCCACAGGCGTCGGATCGGGCCGGGCGGGACGGGCAGCGTGACGTCCCCGGCGTCGTCGAGGGCGTCGGGGAACGTTCTCGCTGGCGTCACGCGTCTCGCTTCTGGGCCAGGACGAGGGCCGTCATCGTCGCGACGGCCACCCACGCCGCCAGCACCGCGAATCCACTCCACCCGCCCAAGGCTAGGACGCCGTCGTGCCAGCCGGACGTGTCCTCGGTGCCGAACTGCATCAGCGGCTGTCCGGCGTTCTGCGGGAGCACGTTGTTCACCGTGCCGAGCCACTTCGCGTTCGTGAAGCCCTGGATGAGCTGCACGATCACCGGGGCGACGAGCATGAGGCCGAGCACACTGGCGATCGCCCCCGCGGTGGACCGCAGGATGATGCCGACGGCGAAGGCGAGCAGGCCGATGAGCGTCAGGTACACGGACGCCCCGAGCAGCGGCATCGCGACGCTGCCGTCGAGGGACGCTTCGACGCCGTTGGCGTTGGCGATCGGCATCGTGATGAACGCGGTGGCCCACACGCTGATCGCACTGGCGACGAAGACGCTCGCGGCCAGGACGACGCCCTTCGCGGCGAGCGCCTCCCACCGCCGGGGCACGGCGGCGAACGTCGACCGGATCATGCCGGTGCCGTACTCGCCGGTGACGACGAGGGCGCCGATCACCGCGACGACGAGGACGGAGATCGTCGCGCCGCTCGTGCTGTACTGCACGAGCGCGTTGCGTGCGGCGTCGCCGGTGAGCGTCTTCCCGTCGGTGTTCGCCAACGAGGCCAGCAAGGCCCCGATGCCGATCGGCAGGAGGATCAGGACGAGGAAGCTCCAGATGGTCGAGCGGAGCGACCGCAGCTTGACCCACTCGGAGTGCAGGACCCCGGAGAACCGAAGGCGGACGTCGTCCTGACGGGCGGTGGTGCGCGGCCGTTCGGCCGTCATGGTGGCGCTCATCGGGCGACCTCCGATCGGTACTCGACCTCGTCGTGCGTCAGCTCGAGGTAGGCCTGTTCGAGACTCGCCGCGGTCGAGGCGAGCTGGTGCAGGACGATGCCGGACGCCGCAGCGGCCTCGCCGATCTGCTCGGCGCCGAGGCCGCGGACGCGCAGGCCGCCGCCGTCCTCGTACGCGATCGCGACGTCCGGGCCGGCGATGGCCGTCATGAGCCGATCCGGTTCGGGCGTGCGCACGGACACCGACCGCTCGGTGGACGAGGCCACGAGGTCGGCGAGGTCCGTGTCGGCCAGCACCCGCCCGCGACCCATCACGACGATGCGGTCCGCCGTCAGCGCCATCTCGCTCATGAGGTGACTGGAGATGAACACGGCGCGCCCCTCGGCCGCCAGGCTCCGGGCGAGCTGTCGCACCCACACGACGCCCTCGGGGTCGAGGCCGTTGACCGGTTCGTCGAGGATCAGGGTCTGCGGGTCGCCGAGCAGTGCCGCCGCGATGCCGAGGCGCTGCCCCATGCCGAGCGAGAACCCGCCGACGCGCTTCTTCGCGACGTTCTCCAGCCCGGTCATCCCGATGACCTCCTCCACCCGCGACTTCGGGATGCGGTGGGTGACGGCGAGGGCGAGCAGGTGGTCGTACGCGCTGCGGCCCTTGTGCACGGCCTTCGCCTCGAGCAGGGCACCCACGCGGCGCAGCGGGTCGCGGAGCTCGCGGTACGGGTGTCCGTCGACCACAGCACTGCCGGACGTCGGGCTGTCCAGGCCCATCACCGCGCGCATCGTGGTGGACTTCCCGGCGCCGTTCGGCCCGAGGAACCCGGTGACGACACCGGGCCGGACGGTGAACGACACGTCGTCGACGGCGGTCTTCTCGCCGTAGCGCTTCGTCAGGTTCTGGATCTCGATCATGCGGCAACGCTACGAATCCGCACCCCTCGCCCACATCGCCGCCAGCGCCGATCTTCGGGCGCCGCACGTGGTACCCCGGTACCACCTGGCCGGGGCGCGGCACGGCCCGGAGGCTGCGCGGATACGCTCGACGGATGGCGGACTCCGGGTGGCACGAGGACGTCCTCGGAGCGCCGTTCGAACGCCTCGAACTCCCGCTGGGCGAGGACTCCGAGGGCCCGGTCGTCGCGACCCTGGTCCGCCGTCGCCGGTCCCCCGCCGACCTCCTGCTGCACGCGCACGGCCCGCTGCACGGTGTCGACGTCCTGTACGTGCACGGCTGGTCGGACTACTTCTTCCAGGTCGAGCTCGCCGATCGCGTCGAACGGCTCGGAGCACGGTTCCACGCCCTCGACCTCCGTAAGTACGGACGCAGTCTCCGGCCGCACCAGACGCCGGGGAACGTCGACGACCTCGCCACGTACGACCAGGACATCGCCGCCGCCCTCGACGCGATCGCCGCCGAGCACCACGGCGACTCCCGTCGGCGGCTGGTGCCGATGGGGCACTCGACCGGCGGGCTCACCCTGTCCCTGTGGGCTGCACGGCACCCGGAGCGGGTCGACGGTCTCATCCTGAACAGCCCGTGGCTCGAGTTCCAAGCGAGCGCGGTCGGCCGGGCACTCGTGGCACCGGTGATCAAGCTCGGAGCGCGGCGGAACCCGCTCGCCCCGCTCCCCGCCGTGGACCCGGGCTTCTACACCCGGACGGTTTCCGCTTCGGGCGAGGGCTCGTGGACCTACGACCAGCAGTGGCGGCCCGACCGGGGCTTCCCGCTGCACCCGGGCTGGCTCGCCGCGGTGTTCGACGGCCAGGCCACCGTCGAGGCCGGCCTCGAGCTCGAGGTCCCGGTGCTCGTGATGCTCAGCGACAAGAGCATGCTGCAGCCCCGGTGGGACGACGGGATGGCCCGGGCCGACGTCGCCCTCAACGTCGACGTCGTCGCGCACCGTGCCCTGTCCCTCGGCAGCGAGGTCACGGTCCGGCGGCTGCACGGCGCAGTGCACGACGTCGTGCTGTCGACCCCCGACGTCCGCGAGCACGCCTACGAGTCGATCGACCGGTGGGCCAGGTCACTGCCGCGCTGACCCGTCGGCCGTTACCCTGAGCGCCATGACCGCATCGTTCAACCACACGATCATCGCGGCGAAGGAGCCCGCGGTGTCCGCGGCGTTCTTCGTCGACCTCCTCGAGGCCGCCGAGGCTCCGTCCTGGGGCCCGTTCACCAACCTGCAGCTCCCCGACGGCGTGCTCCTGCAGTTCGCCGCTCCCCCGATCGACTTCCCGCCGCAGCACTACGCGTTCCTGCTCGACGACGAGCACTTCGACCGCGCCTACGCCCGGATCACCGCCGAGGGCCGCGAGCACTGGGCCGACCCGCAGCGCCAGCGCCCGGGCGAGACGAACACCGAGCACGACGGCCGTGGCGTCTACCTCCTCGACCCGTCGGGCCACTACATCGAGCTGCTCACGAGGCCGTACCTGTGACGGTCACCCTGATCCAGCTCGACCCGACCGGTGCTGACCGTGCGGACCTCGTCGCGTTCCTGACCGGTGAGGAGTTCCCGTTCCACGTCCGGCGCACGATCGCCCGTGCGGACGCCGAGGCCGCGATCGACGCCGGCGCCTACCGCGACGACGAGCACGACACGTACTGGCTGCAGCACGAGGACCACGGACGCATCGGCGTCGTCCGGCTCGAGGACCTCGCCGATCCGGTTCCACTCTTCGACCTGCGCATCGCCGGCCGGTTCCGCGGACACGGCCTCGGCGTGCCGGCGCTCCGGGCGACCACCGACCACGTGTTCCGCGCGATGGGCGACGTCACACGCTTCGAGGGACAGACCCGGGAGGACAACGTCGCGATGCGCCGTGTCTTCGTCCGTGCGGGCTGGGTGAAGGAAGCGCACTACCGCGAAGCGTGGCCGGTCGAGGGCGCCCGTCCCGTCGCGTCGGTCGCGTACGGGATGCTCCGGCGCGACTGGGAATCGGGCGCGGTGACGCCCGTCCCGTGGGACGACGACGTCACCGCGAGCAGCGAGCGGGGTCGCTGAGGCACCGGCCTGGAGGCGCGGGTCGTCTCCGTCACGCGACGAACGTCGACAGGCGCGAACCGCCCGAGGCACCCGACCCGTGAGAGCGTCACTTCAGGCTGATGGGTACTGCGTACGAGGCGGCGCCGTTCCCGGCGGCGTTGACGGCGGTGACCCGCACCATGTTGTTCCCAGAGGGCAGGCCGGTGAGGGTGAGCGGGCTCGACGTTCCGCTCACCGTGTACGAGCCGTACGTGGTGGACAGCACGTAGCTGGTGATCGGCAGTCCGCCGTCACTGGCCGGTGCGGTGAACGCCACTGTCGCGGACCCGGTGCCGTTGGTCGTGCTGGTGATGGTCGGCCGGCCGGGCGTCATCACCGTCACCGGAGCAGTACCGAACCGGACGACGGCGGCCTTGCTGACGTTGCCGGTCGCGTCGACGGCGAACAACGCCACCGTGTACTGCTGCCCCGTGGGAACTGACGGCACCGCCGCTGAGGTCCCGGTGACGGTCAGCGGGGTGCCACTCTGCGGTGTCGCGTTCGCGCCGGAGCCCTGCACGAGCCGGGCGACGACGGACTTCGCGTCCTTCGACGCCGACGCCTTCCACGTGACCTTCCGCGGCGACGTCGCTGAGACCGCGACCGAGGTCGGTGCTGCCGGTGCCGTGACGTCTGCGCGGGCCTGCCACTGGAGGGTGCCGGTCTGCGGGTACTTCTCACCGTTGTCGCAGTACTGGGTGAACGACATGTCCACGGTGTCTGGCAGCCCGGTCACCGGGTCGTTGATGAACTGCTTCACGGTGACGGTGCCGTTCGAGTCGCAACTGCTCGAGTTCACCGTGTCGACGAGGCTGTAGTCACCGCTGACAGTGGTCTTCGTCGTTCCGACCGGAAGGGGCCGGCTGTTCGGACTCGTGAGCCGGATGTTGAGGGCGCTGCCGGAACCGTCGAGACGGTCCGCGTTGAACGTCCACCCGGAGACGCCGGAGACCACGGTCATGGCCGTGTTCGCCGCGGTGACCTTGGTCGTCTTGCCCTGGTCGACGATGCCCTTGCCGGATGAGGTGATCCCGGTCGTTCCGAGGAACGCGGACCCGGTGAGCGGCCCGCTACGAGTCGTTGCTCCGACCTTCATGCTCACCGCAGCAGTGGCAGGACCGGGAGTCTTCGGCGCGAACCCGATTGTGAACGAGCAGGTGGCGCCGGCAGCGAGGGCGGTCTTGCAGGTGCTGCCGCTGACGGAGAACGACGATGCGTTCACCCCGACGACCGCAGGCGTGCCGAGCGTGACAGCCGCGGTACCGGTGTTGTGCACCGTCTCGACCTGCACCGTCTTCGGCAGTCCGATGAACGTCTTCGCGAAGACGACGTTCCGAGCACCGAAGACCACGGATCCGGCGGTGTCCTCCCCGAACCGGAACTCACCGACGCCGGGCACGACGCCGTCGAAGCGGGTGATCGTGCCGTTCGTCGGGTCGGACGCGATGTCGACGATGTCGAACTCGCCGTACATGTACTCCCCGTTGATGGCCAACGTGGGCACTTTCGCACCGTACGGCTGCTGCCCGACGAGGCGGTACACCCCGGTGGTCAACGGCTTGTCGTCCGGTGGGGTCAGGATGAACGACGCGCTACTGGTGCTCGAGACAGTCATCCGGGCGTCGATGCCGCGGGTGGTGTCCGAGAGGTACCGCTGCACGTTCGCCCCGTCAGCGAACTGCGGCGTTCCGCGGTCCGAGTAGTGCGGGGAGAGGATCTGCAGCACCCCTCCGGTCGGCGTGGCTGCTTCGGCCGGTCCGGCACCGATCGTGCCGACGAGCGCAGCGGTGAGAAGCACGGCAGCACCGAGTGCTGCTGAGCGGGCGATGCGCTGCATTGCGTGGTCCGTTCCGTCCCCATGCGCGCCTCGGGTAGGCGGCGCCGCAGACGCTACTCCCGAGCGTCCTCGTTGCGCCGGACGCAGGTGGTTCGGTTGGGATGCGACGGAGGGTGTGCGCAGTGGTGCGGACGGGAGCCTCCCGCCGCACGGCTACGGAGTCAGCGTCACCGATCGGATCCACGCGTGACGATGAACGCGTCGAACAGTGCTCGCTCGGAGGTGTCGGTGGTGGTCGCCTCGAGCGTGATGCCGTCGCGGCCCTTCGGCACGTCGATGGGGATGCGGGTCGTCGCTCCGCAGTGGATGCTCGCGTCGCCGATGAGCGCGTCGTTGTCGTACGAGTAGCCGTACTTGTCGTGGTTCGTCGTGATGTCGTGGATCGCGAGGTGCACCGTCTCCGTGGATCGGCACACGGCGAGGACGTCGTACGGGCCGGCGAGCTCGGTCTCCAATGTGATCTCTGCGCGGGCCTGCTTCGTGTTCTCGTCGTCGACGAGCAGCTGCCCGCCACCGCCGCCGTGATCGCCACCGAGCTGCGATGACATCTGGCTGAGCCAGTCCTGCCCGTAGTCCTTGGGGAGGCCGTTCCCGGTGCCGTGACTGGTGCATCCGGCGAGGAGGAGCGCCGAGCCGATGATCACAACTGCGACGGTCAGTCGGCGGCGAGTGTTCAGCACCTGTTGATCATGCCCGCAGGACAGCGTCGCGGCCACCCCGTCATCGCGGGGTCGTGCTCGCACGGCTATGGGTGATTGCACCCTGTCGAGCTTCGGAAGGGCTCACTCTCGGGAAAGCCCCACGCTCCGGCGTTCGTTAGCCGATGGGTGACCGGTGCGCGGGAGGACGCACCTCTTCCCCGGCTGACACCCCCTGGTTACCGTGGTCACATGGACTGCTTCGCGAGCTGGCGCACGCGCAACTGAAGGGACGGCTCTGGCCGTCGCTCTCCTCCACCCCAACCCTGGGCGTGGAGCCTTCAGACTGCTCACGAAAGAAGCACAACCATGCACATCCGCGACTGCACGCCGCTCGACCTGCCCGCGCTCACCGCTCTCACGATCGAGACTTTCCGACCTCTCCTCGCCGGCTCCCTCGTGCAACTACGGGCGGAGGTCACCGCGCACGACCATGGGCACTGGGAGGACGACTACCGCCACGAAGTTCCCTCCCTGCTCGCTCCCGATGAGGGCCGCTTCATCACACTGGCGGAAGAACACGGCAAACTGCTCGGCTACGTCGGCTGGAACACCACGGGTGCGGCCTCCGGACGACTGGAAATGGTTGCCGTCCGCCCTGACGCTCGACGGCGAGGAGTCGCCCGAGCGCTCTGCTCCGCGGCATTGACGAGGCTCGGAGAGCTTGGGGTCGCCGTGGTGCACATCGGAACGGGCGGCGACGAGTTCCACGCCCCGGCACGAGCGCTCTACGAATCCCTCGGCTTCATCCCGTACCCGACCGTCGACTACGCCCGAGCGCTCTGACAGGAGGCGGGAGGGCCGCGAGTGGCGGCCCTCCCGCGTCGATCGATCAGGTCGCTCCCGATGCGACTCGATAGCCGATCGCGCACCTGAACGCGTCGTAGTCTGAATTGATCTACTGCCGAAGGGACGCAACGATGCGACCACTACTCCTCTCAGGTGGCCCGGCAGTCGGTAATACGACCTGCGCTCGGGCTCTCGCCGGTGCTCAGGAGCGAGCTGCCTACATCGATAGTGACGACATCCGTCAGCTCATCGTCGCCGGGGCCTCCACGCTGTGGTCCGGCCCGGACGGAAGAGCGCAGCACGCGCTCGCGGCCCACAACACTGCCAACCTCGCGCGAAACCTCAGCGGTGCCGGCTTGGCTATCCGTCCTTGCGCGTGAGCTCTGCCGTGACGCTCCAGCCCTGGCCCTTCGCCCAGCTGAGTGTCACCCAGCATCGCTTGAGGCTGCGGTCGTGCGGGTGCAGGATCACGCCGATGATGCTCGGATCGACCCCATCGTCGTAGGTGACCTTCGCTGGCTTCCCAATGACCGACTTGCAGTTTGACCATGCGACATTCGCTTCAGGTCGGTTTGCTTTGCTCACAGCGGTGGCGAACTGGCTCTCATCAGCACTCTTCAGTCCGTCGATGACCGCGTCGCGTGCGTGAACCTGAGACGACTCGGACGGCTCCCCGCCCGCATCTGACGGCGAGTGAGATGCTGCACACCCGACGAGCGCCGAGAGCGAGAACATCGCGATCCCGGCAAGAGACAACGCTCGGACCAACCTGATCGATGCTTCCATATCAGATCCCATAGGGGTTCACCCAGTAAGGGCCGCTCATGTGCGGGTCCAGTCCTGCCCACGTCTGGCCTCTGCCATAAACCGGCTCGTTGGTCTTGTTCTTCGAGTGCTGCGACACGTAGATGTTGCCTGCTGTGACCTTCGTCACGATCGCGGCGTGGTCGATTCCGCTCTTCCCGCCCCCCTTGAAAGCTACGTATGCTATGTATCCCGGCTTCACGCTGCTCCTACCGACGCTCACTGCCCCGTGGCTGAGCTGGAAGTTGTAGTTCTCCGGCTGGTGGCCCCAGGACATCGAGTAGAACGCATTCCGACCGAACGCTCGGTCGATGAACCACCGGTTGGAGTCGTGGGAGATGTGCTGGGTCATCTCGTTGTTTACCATGTTGGCAAACCCGCCCCAGTGCAGTGCTCGAGACACAAAGTTGGTGCAGTCGGGGCTGAACCAGTTGGTGGACTGATCCTCCTTCGAGTACTTCAACGCCCATGCAGCGACGCCGGCGACGTCCACCGTCGGTCCGGTCGCGCCGCGTGCAGCAGTCATCATGGTGCGGGTTCTGGCAACGCCAGCAACAATGCTGCCGCCCGTTGGCCCCTGATAGTCGGTCGTCGACACGGAGCTGAGATCCGGATCCCCACTGGCTGCCCACCCGGCTGCGTCTTCGGCGCTGTCGTCTGAGCTCGTTGTCACCGGCTGCACAAGGGCGTCCTGGTCGGCGTACCCGCGCAGGGTGGGGTTCGTGCCGTCCAGCGTGAAGAGGTAGGCGCCGTCGTCGTCCGATTGCCCGTCCACGTTTTCCGCTGAGCCGCTGCTCGTGTCCACGGTCGTGTACGTCTGTGTGGCGGTTGCGAACAGTGTCACCCCGGTATTAGTGGGGACCGCGAGCAGATCGGTGAGTTTGGTGACGTCGTTCGTGTCCTGCTGATCATTCGCCGACTCGGTGTCGTACTGGTCGAGGTATCCGGTGCTGAGCACGCCGAGCGCCGGGTTCACCACAGCCGCTGCCGAAGCGCCGCTGAGCGCATCGGACGTGCTTGTCTCACTCCCCGAGGCGAGTTTGCTCTCGGCGTCCACGAGGTTCTGGACAGCGGTGGCGTACACAGAGGGCCCGTTGGTGACGGCGACTGGCGTGGCACTGCTGGAGATCGTCGGTTGCCCAGAACCGAAGGGGTTGTTGGCGACCACACTGACTGTGTAGGCATTCCCGTTGGTCAGACCGGTGAACACGGCACGAGGCTTCAACACGGCTTTCTTGGAAACAAGTGTCCCGGCGGAGTTTAGGACGGAGGCCGTGTACGAGCTGACGCCGTCGGTCGCGCCGGTGGTGTCATACCAGCCGGCGCTGGTCGGAGGAGCCCATGCTGCAATCACTCCCCCGTCACCGCTTGTCACCGTCAGCGCACGCGTCGGTCCGGGAACGGAAGCAGGCACGTACGTGATGGAGATTGATGCCGGCGACATTGCCGATGCAGGCCCGTAGTAGTTCTCACCGGTCGCTCCGCTTGCGGTGTTCGACTCCGAGAGCACAGCACCGAAGTTGCCGGCACCATTGCTGTCATACCAATCGTTCACGATGGTGGTGATGTCGTAGCTCGTGGTCGAGGCCGACTCAGGAAACGTCAACGGGCTGTCGGCCGGGGTTGCAGCGATGTCGAGTCCGGTGGTCGCCGCTCCAACATTCTGCGTCGCTTGCGCGACGGAGAGCGTTCCGCTTGAGCAGGCGTTGCCGAAGCATCCATTCGAAGTGAGGTTTAACGACGCCGACGTGATCGTTGCACCCGTCGGAAGTGCACCAAGGTCGGCATGCAGGGCGGTGATGTGGTCGGCGTTCTGTCCGTCCATACCCAGCGCGATAGCGCCGGTAGTGAGGTTGCACGGTGCTCCCCCACAGTCCTGCTGCCCGTCGGGAGCGGTTGCCGTGGTCAGCGCGTCACCGGTGACAGTCATTTTCCGCGTCGCAGGCGCGGCCGTCGAAGAAGGGGTGCCGACAACGAATGTGTGTTTGGCAGACGTGGCCTGCGCCGCGCAGGTGTCGTCTTGGTACGCGTGCACCCACCACGTGTACTTCGCTCCGGACTGGATGTATTCGGCAGGCAGGTGGAAGGTGATGGTCGACCCGTTGTCGACTGTCTCGGTGGCGGTGGGCGAGCCGTCGACAGCCTTCCCCGCCGAGTCGACTACGAAGATTTGGCCGTTCACCCGTCCGGCAAGCGAATTGGTCAGCACCGCTGAGAGCACCGGGTCGCCTTCGGAGGCACCGACTGTCGGCGTCGTAGTGTCCGCTGCTTCCCCGAGGATCGAGTCGGTGTCATTCGCGCACATCGTCGAAGCGCCACCGGCATACCAGCCCTCGATGTCGACGACGAAATCGACGGAAGCTGTTCCGAGGTTGTGGATCTCGATTGCGCCGTCCAGCCCGACCGGGACAGTGTTGGTGTTCGAGCGGATCGAGTTCGGGGCGTACTCGACGTCCGAGATGTTCGGTTCCGCTGTCCCGTCAGCCCAGGCGCGGGCGAAGCCAGCGGTGTCGGTCGAACCGTGAATGGCGATGAGGTCGACGACGACGGACGACAAACCATCCGCGGTGCTCGGTACCCCGTGGGTGCCGCCCAACGGGACGGTGATCGTCTTACCGGTCGGGACGGAGACATGCGGCTTCACCCGGGTGTCGTAGGCGCGCCCGGAGCCCGGGGTGAACGACCCGGCAGTTGACGATCCTGGGATGAAGTAGCCCTCGATGTCGATGTTGACTGCGATGGCGGTTCCGTTTCGGTTCCACACCTCGAGCTTGCCGTCGGCGCTCAACTGCACGTGCGCGCTGATCGCAGTTGCCACGTTCGCCACACCCGGGTAGCTCAGCGAAGTCGTCGGGACACTTGGCCCCGCGGGGCCGGGCGCGATGTAACCCTGATCCGTCCCCTTGTTCTTCACCACGAAGTCCGCAACCACGGCAGTGGCGTTAGAGGGTATGCCGTTCAGGCCGGTGATCTGCACGGTGTAGTTGCCGTTCGCCGCGATGGCTTGATCGCCGGCGTACCGCTTCCCTGCAATCGGTACGTACCCACCGGCGGCCGACGAGTCAGTGGAGTAGTACCCCTCGACGTCGGCCACGAGCTGGGTGGACGCGTTGGTCTCCACCTGGATCGTGCCGTCACTGTTCACGGCAACGTCCGCTTGGTTTGACGTGGTTCCCAGGTCCCCGCCGTCGAAGGTGCCGACAAGGGTCGCGGCAGTGTTGGCGTTGGGGCGCACGGACACTTGCCCCAGGCCGCTTGGGCTGGCTTCGGTCAGGTTCAGCGCCACAGCAGTCACCGAAGACGACGACGGCACTCCTGCCTTCCCGGTCACCTGCACGGTTCGCCACGTGTTCGCCGGCATGGCGGTCTTGTAGCCGCCCGTGCCGTTCCGGGTGTCCAGGATCCGCCCCGTCGACGCGATGAACTGAGCTCCCGAAGCCGTGTCGGCAGCAGCCAGCTCCCCCGGCGCGGTAAGAACAGCCCCCATCAGCGCCGCCACAACGGTAGCGGCGACGATTACAAGACGAGTCGGCGTAAATAGTCGGCTCAGACGCACCAGAATTCCCCTCGCTCCGCCACGTCCCTCACGACGGATCACGCCAAGCAAAGCGTATGAGCGGTCCATGAAGCCATGAGCGCTCGCACAGGGCAGGGCTCGACGGGCGACGCCGATCACTCACATCTCGCAGCCTGAGGCACGTGGGTGGTGCATTGCTGAGCGCCAGGAACAGCGGGTTCAGCGCAGGGAGAACAGATCGCCTAGGCCACCGCCCTGCACCAGGCCCAGGAGCGACGCTTCCAGCTGGTCGGTGACCTCGTGGTACCGGCCCATGTCGCCACGGTCCAGGGCGACCAACCGCACCTCGTCGGGGGCCCGCTGGATCACCTCGAGCAGATCCCGCAGCACGGGCACCCCGTCGAAGTGGTCATCCAGGTACTTCAGTGCCGCGTTGATGATCGACTCCTCACGGTCGGTCGGGGCCTGGCCGCGCGCGATCGACAGCAGTGCCGACACCATCGTGCGACGGCGGTTGTGCGCGTCCTCGAGGACCTCGGTCGCCAGCGACTCGGCCCGCTCGCCCTTGGTGCGGTGCTTCACCGCGACCTGCACCAGGTCCGCGGCCTGCAGCTGCATGTCGAGCAGCGTGGCCTCATCGGTGATGCCGGCGGACGCTTGCTCCATCGCGGCGAGCTCCGCCTCAGCGTCGACCGCGGCCGCGAGCTCGACGCGAGAGGACTCCGTGAGCAGCTGCGCCGCCTCGTGCGCCTCGCCCGGGTCGAGCACGTTCAGGTAGCCGCGGCCATTGCCGAGCGGGATCACCTGACCCTTCAACTCGCGGATCAGGTCCACGTAGTCCGGGCGAATGTCGCCCAGCACGAGCGGGATGGTGCGCTCGGGGGGTCGCATCCACCCTGTCATAGGTGGCCCCGGAGAATGCTTTGTTGGGTGTCTTGTTTTCGGGAAGTCAGGCAGACGAAGCGCTGATGTCTGTTTCGTCGCCGGCCGTATCAGGGTATGCCGCTGCTCTTGCCGAGCTGAAGCAGCAAGTGCGCGCTACCCGATTCACAGCACGGCGCCTGTGCACACCGAGTTGCCGACGAGGGCCCCGAGCAACACCACTACGAGCGCGCCCGCGGCGATCGTACGATGCCGAGGTGAAGACACGAGAAGGGGAGGCGCCAATGTATTATGCCGCATTGGCGCCTCCTGTCATCAGACCATCGGCTGAGAATCGGAGCGTCACGATGTGGCCGCCGCCGCTGGCCTGACGGAGGCGCTGAATACTGGTCCTTCCATCGTGATGACGAGCGTCGCCTCGATGGTCGAGGAGGGGTCTTGGTGTCGGAGATGTACGGGTGAGTGCTGAGGCGCAGGCCATCGACCGCCATGATCGGGTGCGTCGGTTGTCCGTGGGTGTTGCTGTGCTCGCCCCGGTGACAGGGTTCGTGGCACTCGTCGTCGCCGCCGTTTGGGGGCTGCAGCAGTCGTTGCGGCCGACGAGCAAGACCGATGGATTGGGGCTTCTCGGGACATGCCTGATCCTGGGTGGGGTGCTGCCCGCGGCAGCCGCGGTCTTGCTGACGCGGATGCAACGGCGGATGAGCCAGAGGCGGTACGCCGGCATCACGCTCGCGTGGGTGTCCGCCGGGTTGGTTGTCCTGTTCCTCGCGCCGCCCTTCATCACCCATGCAGTTCCGGCTGAGGTTCGGTGGCGGCAGGCGCTGCAACAACCATTGACAGCGTCGGAGATGCAGGACCGCTCCGACGTCCAGGACCGGCTCGAGCAGGTGTACCGGGACGTCGCCGAGATTCCACCGGCTGCGAAACCCCTTGCCGACGGTAATGGGTGGACGGGGTGGATGGGGAAGTCCTGCACCCTCTCGAACCAGGGTGATGGCGCGTACTGGTGGGAATTCGTCCTGCATGACTACCGTGGGGAGAACGGACTGCCCGTGCTCGACAGTGTCGAGGCTGCAGCAAAGGCGCACGGCTACAAGGCGGTGCGGACGAACGCGATCGACGCGACGACGAGGGTGACGGTCACCACGAGATGGGGTGCGGTCGTCGCATCGGCGACCAACTACAGCACCAAGGTCGAGTTCTCCGCAGAGACCGTCTGCGTTCGGTGAGCGTCTTCGAGCCAAACACGGCACCGCAGGGGGAGCCAACGGAGGAGAGCTTCCTGCCTGCAGCGCGGATGCGAGCACTGGCGGTGGGCATCCCGGCTGTGCTGTTCGCGCTCCGCGGCGTCTACGACTACTTCTTGTGGAGGACGTGGCCGACGCACGTGTCCCTTCGTCGTCAAGGACTCGGCATGGACTGGTGGCTGCACAGCGCCTGGTGTCTGTGGGCGGTCGCCGCGGGGTTGTCCATCTGGGCAGCGCTGCTGCTCGCCTTCGCGCGTCGAACGGCTCGCCGGTCACTGCGGAAGTACCAGCGGCGCCGGCAGGAACTGGCGGATCCGTGAGGACGGGCAGACATATTTGACTGCCTTGAAGCGGGCGCTGTTCACGCCGGTCGCCGAGCAGTACGAAGCGTTCGCGGCCGCGAACGGTGACGACCGGTCTGTCGATGCGCTCTACGATCTCGCAGACACGTTCGACGACGCGCTGGCTCGGGCCGTCCCGAACACCCGCCTGCTCGGTCCTCTCGTGGCTGCACGCGCCGCACTGCTCCGACTTCGGCGACTTTCCGCTCTCAGCACCGACCGGCTCACCGTCGCGGCGCAGTCTCGTGCGGCTACGTGCAGGGCCATCGCCGTGGGCGACGCAGCGGAAGCCGGCCGGCTCAACCACGAACGGGTGCAAGCCTCACTCGCGCACAGCCCCTCGATCCTCCTCGCGGGGAAGACGGCGCCCCTCGTCCCTCCCGCCCTAGACCTCGACACGGATCGCTGAGCAGCGCGCTCCCCTGCCACCTCACCCGGCGATCTACCCCTCCCTCCAGACGAGGCGAATCAGACGATGGACCTCGCTGAGCACTGCCCGGCCCGGCCCTCATGCGCGCCGTTTCGATAGCCGATCGCCTAGCGGACGCCCTTGGTAAGTCGGGTTCCGAGCTTGGCTCGAGCCCATCCGTAGGATGCGACCGTGAGTGTGACTGGCGAGAAGTACCAGGCGTGGGCGAAGGTCGAAGCGCAGGACGTCTCCGATCTGTACTTTGATTGGGCGACTGGTGTCGCAGCCGATGACGACGTCGTGCAGCTGATCGAAGAACTGCCCGCGACGAAGCGGCAACCGAACCTTGTTTTCGCCTCTGCTCGGATGGCCGGCGTGCCCCTCGTGCCCTATCACGAGGCAAGGAGTGAGTTCGTCGCCAGGTGGGACGCGGTCCGCCAGGTAGTACTCACGCATGCGACGCAGACGAACGAGGTCCGCCGATGTGCCGTGCTCCTACCCGAACTGGCGAAGATCAGCGGACCTATCGCCCTGCTCGAAGTAGGTGCATCCGCGGGGCTATGCCTCTACCCGGATAAGTACGCCTACCGCTTCATCACCGAGAGCGGAGTCGACGAACTGGCACCTTCAAGCGGCAGCACCGTCGTGCTCGAAACCGAGCTACGCGGACGTCCGGCCCCGACGCAGCTACCAGATGTCGTCTGGCGTGCCGGCATCGACCTCAACCCGCTCGACGTAGCGGACTCGGCGTCACTGGAATGGCTGGAGACGCTCGTCTGGCCCGAGCATGACGAGCGCCGCCGGAACCTCCGCGCCGCCGCATCCCTCGTGGCGGCAGAACAACCGCTGCTCGTCGCGGGTGACCTGTACGAGGAGTTCGAGAAGGTCGCCGCGCGGGCTCCAGCTGATGCGACCTTGGTCGTGTTCCACAGCGCCGTGCTCGTGTACCTCAGTCCGGGCGCACGCGATTTGTTCGTCGGCAAGGTGCGTGCGAGCGGTGCTGTGTGGATCAGTAACGAAGGCAAGTCAGTACTTCCCGAAGTCGCGAAGCAGCTCCCGGCGGACGCCGACAACGGCACCGTCCTGTCGGTCAACGGCACACCTGTTGCCATCGTCGGCCCACACGGCCAGTTCTTCCACGCTCTCCCCGCCTCCTGAGAGGACGTCAGCTCGGCGTGCCCGCTGATGGATCCCCTGCCGGTACTGCGCGGGGTCGATAGCCTCGGCCGATGAACTCGACAACGCGGAGTGCGGGATACAAGTGGATCCTGCTCGACGCCGACGGCGTCCTACAGTCTCCCGAGCAGCCCTTCGTTACCGCGCTTGAGCAAATCGCAGGAGACACGGCCGAGGCCTTGCTAGCTGACACATTCCGCGGCGACGGTCCGGTCATCACCGGACGACAGGAAGTGCTCCCCGTGCTGGGCGACTTCCTACGAGCGGTCGGCTCGGACGCCGATCCCCGAGAGGTCTATGTGCAGCTGTGGGAGAGCATCCACCTGCACGAGGACGTGCTCGAACTCGTGGACAGCTGGCGCTCCACAGGACGACGCGTCGCTCTCACAACGAACCAGGACCCTGGCCGCGCCCGCTTCATGGGCAACGCACTCGCCTTCGATGAGCGGTTCGACCGCAGCTACTACTCGTGCAACCTAGGAGCGGGAAAGCCCTCCGCGCGGTACTTCAAGTACGTGCTCGCTGACCTACAGGTCGAACCGAGCGAAGTGATCTTCATTGATGACACCTACGCGAACGTCGTGGCGGCGAAGCACCTTGGACTCGCTGCCCACCGCTGGCAGCACGGAGACAACCTCGGCGCACTCGCGAGGTGCGTCGGAGCAGCACCCGAAGAGGTTCCCCCTCCCTCGATCAGCTAAGTGGATAGACGGCCGTGACTGCCAGCACGGCGAGCCGTTGCGTCCGGTTGACGATCGGCCTCCGAGCCCTTCACCATCCACCTTCGGACCGGCCGAGGCAGACATTCGACGAGCGAAGACGACCAACGTCAGTCGACGCTGGGCCTCTTCCTTCGAATGCCCGCCAGGCGCGAGTCGCTGGCCTCGTCAGAACAGCGAGTTCAGCTCGCCGTAGTCGACGGCCGACCCCAAGGTCCCATACGTGCCAGCAGTCAGCAGCTCGGTAGCGGCCGATCGAGCAATCTCGTACGCGGCCTGTGCCATGCCCGAGCCGACGCTCACGCGGGCCACTCCGAGTTCTGAGAGCTGCGCGGTGTTCGGGGAGCCGGGACCGACCATCACGTTCAGCGGGCCGTCGATCGCCCCAGCCAGCGCCCTGATCGTGTCGGCGTCGCCAACTCCAGGTACGAAGACACCATCTGCTCCTGCTTCGAGGTACCGGTGCGCCCGATGGAGGGTCTCAGCGAGGCGCTGCTCCGGCGCGACCAGGCCGGCGAGGTACACGTCCGTCCGCGCGTTGATGAACATCGGCACCCCGGCACGATCCGCTGCACGTCGAGCCGCGCCGATACGAGCTGTCAGCTCGGCTGGGGGCAGTGCGCCGTCCTCGATGTTGATGCCGACCGCGCCGGCCTCGAGAACTGCGTCGACCGTGTGCTCCACGCCGGCTGCGTCATCGGCGTAGCCGGCCTCGATGTCAGCGGTAATCGGCACGGTCACCGCGCCAGCGATCCGAGAGAGAACTGCGACGGCCTCCTCGCGCCCGAGAGCGTTACCGTCCGCATGACCGAGCGACCACGCGACACCTGCGCTGGTGGTAGCGATGGCTCGCGCACCCGCGCTCTCGACAAGTCGGGCGCTTGCTACGTCCCAGGCGTTGGCGAGAAGGAGCGGGTGTGCGGGGTTCTGGTGGAGCGTGTGGAAGGCGGCGGCCTGCGTAGTTCTGTTATTCACCTGCTCAGTTCATCCGAGCCGTGGGTCCATTTCTGGCGGATATCGGACGACGCGGTCAGCGCTACAACGGTCTCGATAGCCGATACTTCAGCGGACCGGCAGGTCTTCAACCTCCGGAGAGGCGCCGCGTGCCGAGTCGCTAGGAGTGATCTCCGCGCGTCAATGCCCGTGCGCCGGCCGCGATGAACAGCAACCCGGGGACTATCAGGACTACCGCGAAGATGATCTGCCCCGCAGCATCCGCGCGGCTGAAGATCATCTCGGCGATTCCGAACAGGACGAAGAACAGCCCGAAGACGATGGCGGTCTTCGGCTTCTTGGCTTTCAGCACTGGCGCAGATCCTTGCTCTGGGGTGGGTGAACTCCGCCCCCTGAGTCAACCAGTCCGATCCCCAAACGGCGGCTGCCGCCTGTTGAGACGGCACGGCGGTGAGCCAGGTGATCAGCTGGCAGCTGCCGTCCCGTAAGCCGGTCCCCCGATGATCGCCCCGCACCCCGGCACCCCAGTTCACCGGGTCACCCCACCCATGTTGCCGGCCGCTGGCGCAGTCTCACATGGGTGGTCCGCAGTCTTTCGCGATAGCGGCCCGCCATACGAACACGACCGAGCCCCCTCCTCGTTGGCCGTTGCTCCGCCCGCGACCCCCTGCGTCGACGTCACGGTCCCGCCGGCCGGAAGTCCAACGAGCCAGGAGGCGGGCACCCGGACGCGCAGCGTCCGAGCACGTCACGGCCCCGGACCGTCTCGACGAGCGCGACGACGATCAGGGCCGCCGCCAAGATCGAGCAGTTCGTGGAACGCGGGGTCAGACCGCACGGCTGAACAGGTTCACCAGGTTCCCGTCCGGGTCCCGGAACAGCGTCGACCGGTTGCCCCACGGCATCGTGTTCGGCGGCAGCACGACGTCGTCGAGCCGATCGCGGAGCCGTTCGAACGCAGCGTCGACGTCCTCCACGAGGAACTCGACGATGACGCTCCCGTTCGACGCCGCGGTCGGCGCGGCGTCCCCGAGCATCCCGACGGTCGCGGGCGTCCCGAGCGCCAGGACGGCTCCACCGGTCACGATCTCCGCGAACACCGGCGCCGGACGCCGCGCGGCGGTCCCGGTGACGCGCTCGTAGAACGCGACCATCCCGTCCAGGTCCTCGGTGATGATCCGGATCGATGCGAACTCCATGGTGTGCCTTCCCGTGCGGCCTCGGTGACCGCCCGGGTCGAGCATCCTCGCCCGGCGCGACACCGTCCTGTCGGTGTTTCCCGGATCGGTCGGGTCAGTCGCCGAGGACGGGTCGGAGCACCCCGTGCGGGATGTCGAGCTCCTCGACCCGGACCACTCGTGGCGGCGCGGCCTCGTCGGTCTCCTCGACGGCGAGGACCCGGTCGCCGCGGAACGCCCGGACGCCGTCGCGCAGCCGGCACCAGGCGACGAGGTACCAGTCCTCGCCCTTGCCGATGTACCCGAGCGGCTCGACGGTCCGCTCGGACTCGGCTCCGGCACGGTCGCGGTAGCGCATCCGCACGACACGGCCCCGGGTGAGTGCTGCTGCGAGCGCCGTCGGTGCGGGCACCCGGTCACCGGCCTCGAGCAGGTGGACCCGGCCGGCGAGGCGTGCCGTTCGTCGGGCGTCGTCCTCGGTGAGGACCGCCGTGACCTTCCGGGCAGCGCTCCGGGCGGCTTCGCGGAACGGGCTGTTCCCGAGGGTCGCGAGGCCGATCGCCGCGGCGAGCGCCTCCTCGACCGTGAACCCGAGCGGCGGGAGCGTGGCACGCGCGTCGATCGTGTAGCCGCCCGTGCGTCCCGGTTCGGCCCAGATCGGGACCCCGGCCTCCTGCAGGGAGACGAGGTCGCGCTCGACCGTGCGCGTGCTGACGCCGAAGTCCTCGGCGAGCCGACGTGCGCTCCGGCGCGCAGGCGCGGCGGCACGCAGCGCCTCGACGAGCGCGTACAGGCGGTCGGTCCGGTTCACGACGCGACCCTAGCGCCCTGAGACGGGACCGCAGACGGACTGGAGGCGCGGTGCCAGCTGACACCGCGCCTCCAGTCAGTAGAGAGGTTGCGTCTCAGGAACGCGACAGGCGCGTCACCGTCGCGTGCGCACCCTCGGTGAGGAGCCCGTCGAGGGCGTCACGGTACGCCGCGACGAAGCGCTCGTCGTCGACGAGGTCCCCGAAGACCTGCCGGTTCGCGATGAAGGCGAGCCGGTCATCGCGCTGCGTCTGCGCGATCGCCGTGAGCTGATCGGCCAGGCGGTCGACGACGGTGATCGGTTCGCCGGACTCGTCGGTGCCCTCGGCGTACCGCGCCCAGGACGCCACGATCCCGGCGGACAGCGTGACGGGTCCTCCGGACGCGAGGTTCTCGCGCACGACGGGCAGCAGCCACTTCGGGATGCGGTCGCTCGACTCAGCACAGAGGCGTGCGAGGGTGTCGCGGACCTCGGGGTTCTGGAAGCGCTCGATGAGGGTGGACTTGTAGTCCTCCAGGTCGATGCCGGGGACGGGCGTGAGGGTCGGCGTGCCTTCCTCGTCCATGTAGCGGCGCAGGAAGGTCGCGATCGCCGGGTCCTGCGTGGCCTCGTGCGCGTAGCGGTAGCCGGACAGGTACCCGAAGTAGCAGAGGCCCTGGTGCGAGGCGTTGAGCAGCCGGAGCTTCATGAGCTCGTACGGCTCGACGTCGTCGACGAGCTGGACGTCGGCCTGCTCGTAGGGCGGACGTCCGGCGGGGTGGTCGTCCTCGAGCACCCACTGGAAGAAGGGCTCGGCGACGACGGGCCAGGCGTCCTCGATGCCGAGTTCGTCACGCACCCAGGCGCGGTCCTCGTCGGCGGTGACCGGGGTGATCCGGTCGACCATCGAGTTCGGGAACGAGACGTGCTCGTCCATCCAGTCGGCGAACGCGGGGTCCTGCAGGCGGGCGTAGGCGGTGAACATGTCGCGCGCCACGTGGCCGTTGCCCTGGATGTTGTCGCACGACATCACCGTGAACGGCTCCTGCCCACGGTCACGGCGTCGGCGCAGGGCCTCGACGACGAGTCCGAACACGGTGCGCGGCGGCGCGTCACCCCGTAGGTCGGCCGCGACGCCGGGCTCGTCGGCGACGAACTCGCCCGTCACGTGGTCGAAGTTGTAGCCGCCCTCGGTGATGGTCAGGCTGACGATCTTCGTGTCCGGGTGCGCCATCTTCTCGACCACGGCGTCGGGATCGTCGACGGCGAGCAGGTAGTCCACGATGCTGCCGATGACGCGGGACTCCCGGGTGCCGTCCGGGTGCTTGAGGACGAGCGTGTACAGCCCGCCCTGCTCGGCCATCGCGGTCGCCATCCGACGGTCCTGCTCGAGCACGCCGACGCCGCAGATGCCGTAGTCGCGGGCCTCGCCCTGCTGCAGGAGCCGGTCGACCACCATCGCCTGGTGGGCTCGGTGGAAGCCGCCGACGCCGAAGTGCACGATGCCGGCGGTGATCCCGTCGCGGTCGTAGGTCGGGACGGCGACACCGCTCGCGGCGATCTCGTCGAGGGTCTCCGGGGACAGGCGGACGGGCATCGGGTACTCCTTCGTACGGCGGACGTGCTCGGCCCAGTCAACCACGCACAGTTGTGCTGCACATCGTTTCTGCCGCTCGGCTGCCTCCGGGGTACGAACCTGAGGATGCACTCCTACTCGTTGCACCGAGTGCATCGATGCACCTAGTGTGCTCATCGTGACCCTGTCGATCGACCGCCGTGCTGCCCTGAAGGCGAAGCACCGAGCGGCGATCCTGCAGGCAGCGCGCGACCTCGTCGAGGAGCGCGGCGGCCGTGGGTTCAGCGTCGACGACCTGGCATCGCGGGCGGACATCGCACGCCGGACGGTCTTCAACCACTTCGGGTCCCTCGACGAGGTCCTGCTGGCCGTGTGCGAGCAGGAGCTCTCGGTCATCATCGACCGCTTTCTGGCCGACATGGCGAAGACCCCGATCGGCGACGGCAGCCGGGCCTCGATGTTCGACGAGCTCGAGTCGGCGGCCCGTGGCGCGGACCTGGCGCCCGCCATCGCCGGCATGTACCGGATCCTCGGGGACCCCGGCAAGGACGACCCGAAGGCAGCCGTCCTCACCCAGACCGCGTTCGCCCGGGTCACCGAGCGCCTCCGCGAAGAGGTCGCCCGGCGCCACCCGGCCGCCGACGCCCTCGACGCCGCCCTGCTCGTCGAGTCCCTGATGAGCGGGATCGTCGTCATCGCCGAGCACTGGCTCACGACGACCGGTCCGCGCCTCGACCAGGACGCGCTCGACGCCTGGGACGCCCTGCTCGCCCGCCTCGTGCACAGCGTCCGCAGCGGCTACATGCCCACCGACTGACTCCACCTCCAGGGGTCCACCGGCGCACCCCACCTCCTCCACAGCACCTGACACGAAAGGAACGGGGCAACCGCATGGCCGGTCTCCTCTACCGTCTCGGACGGTTCTCCGCACGGCGCCACTGGCTCGTGATCATCGCCTGGGTGGTGATCATGGGCATCGCCGGCGTCACCTACACCCTGTTCGCCGGGACGATCTCGTCGTCGATCACCATCCCGAACACCAAGACCAGCCAGGTGCAGGACGAGCTGGCCGACAAGTTCCCGTCCGCGAACGGCGGCAACGGGACGATCGTCTTCGAGACGAAGAACGGCAAGGCGTTCACCGACACGCAGAAGTCCGACGTCGCCGACTTCCTGCAGGGCATCGAGAAGCTCGACGGGGTCAAGGGTGCCACGAGCGGCTTCGACACCCAGAAGCAGCTCGACGACGGCCGCCAGAAGATCACCGACGGTCAGGCGCAGATCGCCGACCAGGAGTCGCAGATCACCGACGGCCAGACCCAGATCGACTCCGGGAGGCAGCAGATCGCCGCGGCCCAGCAGCAGCTCGACGCGCAGAAGCAGCAGGTTGCCGCCCTCACCGGTGCCGCCCAGAGCGCCGCGCAGGCACAGCTCGACGCCGCCCAGCAGCAGATCGACGCGCAGCAGCAGACGATCGACGCCTCGCAGCAGAAGCTCGACGACGGCAAGTCGAAGCTCGCCGACGCGAAGCAGGAGCTCGACGAGAACGCGCGACTCCTCGACCTGTCGAAGGACATCCGCTTCGTGTCGTCGAACGGCAGCGCCGTCATCGGGACCGTGCAGTTCACGAAGTCGACGTTCGAGGTCCCCGCGGACACCAAGACCGCCATCGCGGACAAGGCGGACGACGCCGACATCAGCGGCGTGAGCGTGTACGTCTCGAACGACATCGCGCAGGGCGTCCCCTCGATCCTCGGCCCCGGTGAGATCGGCGGCGTGATCATCGCCGCGCTCGTGCTGTTCCTCATGCTCCGCACGATCATCGGCGCCGCCGTGCCGCTCGTCAGCGCCGTCCTCGGCGTCGGGGTGGCCTCGCTCGCCGCCCTGTCGTTCTCGAGCCTCGTCGAGTTCATCTCGGTGACGCCGGTGCTGGGGGTGATGCTGGGCCTGGCGGTCGGCATCGACTACTCGCTCTTCATCCTGAACCGACACCGGACCCAGCTGAAGCAGGGCATGCAGGTGCACGAGTCGATCGGGCTCGCGAACGGCACCTCCGGCAACGCCGTGGTCTTCGCGGGCGCGACCGTCATCGTCGCCCTGCTCGCGCTGAACATCACGGGCATCCCGTTCCTCGGCCTGATGGGCACGGTCGGCGCGGTCGCGGTGTTCTTCGCGATCCTCATCGCCACGTCCTTCACCCCGGCGCTGCTGTCGCTCATCGGCATGCGGATCCTCCGGAAGAAGGAGCGCGCGAAGATCGGCAACACCGACTCGACGCGGGTGCCGAACAAGCCCATGTCGACCTGGCGCGCGGTCATCACGCTCGTCGCCGGCGTCGCGGTCCTCGGCACGATCGCCCTCCCCGCCACGCAGATGCGTCTCGGCCTGCCGACGGGTGCGTCCGAGTCGGTCGACT
Source organism: Curtobacterium sp. 1544 (assembly GCF_040544915.1). NCBI lineage: Bacteria > Bacillati > Actinomycetota > Actinomycetes > Micrococcales > Microbacteriaceae > Curtobacterium > Curtobacterium sp. 1544. The sequence goes on along the minus strand of NZ_JBEPKX010000001.1, from coordinate 68,935 downwards.
CCAGCCAGTACAAGGCGTACAAGGCGCTCGACGAGGAGTTCGGCGCCGGCCAGAACGGCCCGCTCCTGGTCGTCGCGACGCTGCCGAAGGCGATCGGCAAGGACGACGTCACCGCGACCGAGGTCACCATCGGCGAGGCCCTGGCGAAGAACGACGACGTCAAGGCCGTCCTGCCGATCGGTGCGTCGAAGGACCGGGACATCATCGCGTTCCAGGTGAAGCCCGCCGGTGGCCCGGACAGCGTCTCCACCGAGACGCTCGTGAAGGACCTCCGTGCGCAGGACGTCACCGTCGACGGCGGGAAGGCCACGCTCGGCGTCGCCGGCAACGCCTCGGCGAACATCGACGTGTCCGAGAAGCTCGCGGACGTCCTGCCGCTCTACCTGGTGGTGGTCGTCGGCCTGTCGCTGATCATCCTCATCATCGTGTTCCGGTCGTTCCTCGTGCCGATCACCGCCACGGCGGGCTTCATCCTGTCGGTGATGGCGTCGTTCGGTGGCCTGACCGCGATCTACCAGTGGGGTTGGCTCGGCAGCGTGTTCGGGGTGCACGACCCCGCACCGATCCTGAGCTTCCTGCCCATCATCGAGATCGGCATCCTGTTCGGACTCGCGATGGACTACCAGCTGTTCCTGGTGTCCGGCATGCGTGAGGCCTACGCCCACGGCGCATCGGCCAAGGTGGCGGTCCAGCGCGGCCTGCACGCCGGTCGCGCCGTGGTCACGGCGGCCGCGATCATCATGATCTCGGTGTTCGCGGGCTTCATCTTCTCGGATTCCTCCACCATCAAGCCGATCGGGTTCGGGCTGGCGTTCGGTGTCCTGGTGGACGCGTTCGTCGTCCGGATGCTGCTCATCCCGGCCGCGATGCACCTGCTCGGCAAGAGCGCCTGGTGGTTCCCGAAGTGGCTCGACCGGATCGTGCCGGACGTCGACGTGGAGGGCGCGAAGCTCGAGCGGTCGCACCCGGTCGCCGGGCACGAGAGCACCCACACCGGGTCGCACGCGCTGCCCGTGGAGCCGGACGCGCACGCGCACGAGTCGGGGCACCCGCCGGCGCACCGCGCGTAGGCACCAGCGCACCCAGCCTGGAGGCGGGGGGGGGGGGGCGCCGGGGGGCCCCCCCCCCCCCCCCGGGGGGGGGGGGGGCCCCCCCCCGGGGGCCCCCCCCCCCGCCTCCAGTCGGTTGCGGCGCAACCCCGCTATCGAGTGAGCAGAAATCGTCGCCTCCACTGGCCGGACCCGACGATTTCCGCTCACTCGTCGAGCGAGGAACCGACCATCCGCGGACGCTTCGTGGGCGAACGGTATGGTGGGCGGATGACCGAGACCGACGTGGACCCGCTCGCCCTCGACCGGCAGCTCTGCTTCGCGCTGGCGGCGACCAGCCGGAGCGTCATCGGGCTCTACCGCGACCTGCTCGACCCCATGGGCCTCACCCACCCGCAGTACCTCGTGATGCTCGCGCTGTGGGAGCGGGACCCCCGCTCGGTCCGCGAGATCGCTCGGGAACTGCGACTCGACTCCGCCACGCTGAGCCCGCTGCTCAAGCGGCTCGAGGCCTCCGGCTACGTCCGTCGCTCGCGCAGTGCCGCCGACGAACGGCAGCTCGAGGTCTCGCTGACCACCGCCGGCCGGGCACTCCGCGACCGCGCCCGAGCCGTCCCCCTCGCCGTGGCTGACCGACTCGGCTGGCCACTCGAACGCCTGGAAGCACTGAAGGACGAACTGACGGCACTGCTCGTCGTCGTCGACGAGGTGTGATCCGTAGCCGTTCGTGGCACAATGGTTCGTGCACGAACGAAAGGACGGACCGTGGGTCGCTTCGGACAGTGGTACGAACGGTGGAACAGCACGCTCATCGCGAAGATGGGGCCGTCGCAGATCGGTGCCGGACACCCCGAGGGCGTCGACGACCGCACGATCGACCGCGGCTGCCCGATCTGCGGCCAGCCCCTCTCGCTGCACCAGGTGATCCGCCCCGAGGGACAGGTGCGCTCCTCGACGCTCGTCTGCCCGCGCGGCTGAGGATCCCCGCCGTCTCGGAATTGCGGTGGACAACACGTCGTTGCACCCCGACGTGAAGCTCTTCGAACCCGCCGACTTCGGCGCACTCCCCCTGTCGAACCGCATCGTCATGGCCCCGCTCACCCGCGTGCGCGCCGGCGAGCACGGCGTGCCGAACGACCTGCTCGTCGAGCACTACGCGCAGCGCGCCGGACTCGGCCTGATCGTCACCGAGGGCACCTGGCCCGTGCAGGAGGGCCGCTCGTACCCCGGCCAGCCCGGCATCGAGACCGAGGAGCAGATCGCCGGCTGGCGCCGCGTCGCCGACGCCGTGCACGCCGCCGGCGGCACCATCGTCATGCAGCTCATGCACGGCGGCCGCGTCTCGCACACGGACATCTCGCAGACCCCGCGGATCGTCGCGCCCTCGGCCCTGGCTGCACCCGGCCAGACCCACCTCGCCGACGGGTCCAAGGTCGACATGCCGGTCCCCCACGCGCTCACCACCGACGAGGTCCAGGAGGCCGTCCAGGGCTTCGTGCAGGCCGCACGCAACGCGATCGCCGCGGGGCTCGACGGCGTCCAGGTGCACGGCGCCAACGGGTACCTCGTGCACGAGTTCACCTCCTCCGCGTCGAACACCCGCACCGACCAGTACGGCGGCTCCCCGGAGAACCGCGCCCGCTTCGCGATCGAGGTCACCACCGCCGTCGCCGAGGCCATCGGCGCCGACCGCACCGGCATCCGACTGTCCCCCGAGCACGGCATCCAGGGCGTCATCGAGGACGACCCGGCCGACGTCCGTGCCGTCTACACCGCCATCGCCGAGGGGCTCGCGCCGCTCGGACTCGCCTTCGTCGACGTCCTCCACGCCGAGCCGACGGGCGACCTCGTGCAGCACATCCGGCGCACGGTGGGCGCACCGTTCGTCGCCAACTCCGGCTTCAGCGCGCTGACCACCCGCGACGAGGCACTCGCCCTCGTCGAGGACGGCCACGCGGACGCCGTCGGGGTCGGCCGCGCCGCGATCGCGAACCCGGACCTCGCGCACCGCTGGGAGCACGACACGGAGCTCAACGAGCCGCGTCCGGAGCTGTTCTACGGCCAGGGTGCCGAGGGCTACACCGACTACCCGACGCTGGCCGAGCTGCGCGAGCGGGTCGCGTAGTCGACGCAACCGTCTGATCGACGGGAGGCGCGGTGTCAGCTGGCACCGCGCCTCCCGTCTGTGGAGAGACCGCTCGCAGTCGGACGATCGCGGTCGGTCCCGTCCCAGAGGTCCGTACAGTCGACCTGCGCCACGCCCGCCCGCCGCAACCACGCACCCGCGCGACGGTCCCCCGGATCCGCAGCGACGGCGTCGACGAGCGATGCCCGGTGCGCCGATCCGACGAGCACGGGGTGTCCCGGTCGGTCCCCGAAGACCGCGCGACGGAGCGTCCTCGGGCGGCCGCCGTCGCCGAGGACCCGCCGGACGGCGGTCGCGGGGAGTCCGGGCAGGTCGACGAGGGAGACACAGGCCGTTGCCGATCCGGTGACCGCGGCGAGCCCGGCGACGAGGGACGCACCCGGGCCCGCGGCCCAGTCCTCGGCGACGACGACGGTCACGCCGTCCCGTCGGGGAAGGAGCGCTCGCGCACGCTCCGCCGCGGCGCCGAGGACGACGACGACCCGGTCGCAGCCGCCGTCGAGGAGGGCGTGGACACCGACGTGCAGCCACGGGGTGCCGTCCGGGTCGGTGACGAGCGCCTTCGGCCGGCCCATCCGCGTACCGGCGCCGGCGGCGAGCAGGACGCCGACCGCCTCGGTCACACGAACGCCGGGACCGACTGCCACGCGGCCGGTGCCTCGGCGACGCCGTCCCGCACGACGGTCCCGGAGATCGAGCCGTAGGGGCGGTCGGCGGCGTGGAACACCTCGCCGGGGTTGTCCAGACCGAACGGCGCGAGGTCGACCAGGAAGTGGTGCTTGTTCGGCATCGAGAACCGGACCTCGGCGATCTCGGGGAACGCCTCGATCGCCGTGCGGCCCATCGCGAACAGGGTCTGCTGCAGCGCCAGGGAGTGCAGGTCGGCGAAGGTCGCGAGCATCCGGTCGAGGACCCCGGCGTACAGCGCGTCGTAGTCGATGCCAGCGGCCACGGCCTCGGGCGTGTACCGCCAGCGTGCCGTCACCGAGGTCGCGAGGATCCGGTCGTCGGTCTCCGCGAGCGTCGTGTAGCCGTCGCGGGGGAACCCGTGGAACTCGCTGCCCGTCGACTTCAGGACCGTGAGGTCGGTGACCCCGGCGAGCACGTGCACGTCGTCGCCGTCGACCTGCACCACGGCCGTGCGTGTGCCGCGACCGGCCCGGACGAACGAGTGGTCGTGCTCCCGGCCGTCGACGACGATCCGCTCCCACGTGTGCTGCTCGACGGACAGGGTCGAACCGTCGTACCAGTCGAATGCGGTGCTGAAGTGCCGGCCGAGTCGCAGGAGGAAGTCCTCCGGCGTCCCCACCCCGTGCTCCTTCGCGAAGGCGTAGACCGTGTTCTTCTGCGTGTCCGTCGCGACGACCTTGGCGTTGTCGCCCTCGGTGTACGAGTCGGCGAGCGCCGCACCGCGCAACTGGGTCGTGACGGTCAGGTCCTCGATCTCGTGCCGGTCGGTGTCGCGTGTGACCCGGACGAGCCGGACCTCGGCCTTGCCGTACTGGTTCGCACCGAGGTGGACGGTCGTGGTGGTGGGGACTGGCTGCACGTCGGTGATCTCCATGGAGGCGACGATGACACCCGTGTGTTTCGGCGGTGGGTCGAACAGGTCACGAGCTCCGTCAGCGGCCGCGGCCCGGTCGTGACGCACCCGTCGAACGCCCGTAACCACTCGGAAACACCCGTTCCATAACGTTGCCGCCACGACGCACCCGATCGAGGAGGGCCCGTGGCGCACACATCCGCACCCCGGCATTCCTCGGCGTGGAACCGCGGGATGATCGCGCACGGACGACGGTCCGACGGCGCCATCGACACTCGTTCCCCCATCCCGATCGGACCCTGCAATGGACCTCGTCTCCGTCCGCACCGTGCGGACACCGTCGCACCGCGACGACCTCTTCTTCGGTCCCGGTGAGCGGCCGCTCGCCGGCGGCACCTGGCTGTACTCGGAGGAGCAGCCCGGTCTGACCGGGCTCGTCGACCTCACCGCACTGGGGTGGCGCGACACCGAGCAGACCCCGGACGGACTCCGGATCGCGGCGACGTGCACGATCGCCTCGTTGCGTCGTGTGGTCCCCCGGGACGACTGGGCCGCCTGGCCGCTCGTCGACCGGTGCGCCAACGCGCTGCTCGCGTCGTTCAAGGTGTGGAACCAGGCGACCGTCGGCGGCAACGTCGCGGTCGCGTTGCCGGCGGGGGCGATCACCGCGCTGCTCGTGACGCTCGACGCGGTCGCAGAGGTCTGGGCCCCGGGCGGCGGGGAGCGCCGGGTCCCGGTGGCGGAACTGGTCACCGGGCCGCGGACGACCGACCTCGCGCCGGGTGAGGTCATCCGGGCGTTCGACGTGCCACGAGCGGCTCTCGAGGCACGCACCGGGTTCCGCCGCGTGTCCCTCAGCCCGCACGGCCGGACCGGCGCGCTCGTCACGGCGCGGTGGTCGGCGTCGGGATTCGTCCTCGTCGTGACCGGGGCGACGCCGCGTCCGCTCGTGCTCCGCCACCCCGGCGTCCCGACCGCCGCGGAGGTCGACGCACGGCTGGAGGCCCACGACGCCTGGTACGACGACCCGCACGGCTCCCCCGACTGGCGGCGCGCGGTGACCCGGCGGTTCGCGGCGGAGCTCGTCGCCGAGGCGCTCGGGACGACGGGCGGTGCGGCATGAGGTTCGAGGTCGACGGCGCGACGGTGGACGCCGAACCGCAGCCAGGTCAGGTCCTCCGCACCCTGCTCCGCGAGCACGGTGTGACGTCGGTGAAGAAGGGCTGCGACGCGGGCGACTGCGGCGCGTGCTCGGTGCTCGTCGACGGTGTGCCGGTCCACTCCTGCATCACACCGGCGCACCGGATGGCGGGTCGTGCGGTCACCACGGCGGCGGGGCTCGGCACGCCGGAGGACCCGCATCCCGTGCAGCGCGCGTTCGCCGAGGCCCCGGGCTTCCAGTGCGGCTTCTGCACCGCCGGCTACGTCGTCACGGCGTCCACGCTCGACGAGGACGCCCTGGCCGACCGGCACCGCGCGTTGAAGGGCAACCTCTGCCGGTGCACCGGGTACCGGGCGATCGAGGACGCCCTGGACGGGGTCGCGAACACGTCATGCGCACCGGCCGGTCAGGCGATCGGCACGTCGGTCGCCGCTCCTGCGGCGATGGCGATCGTGACCGGGCGCGAGGAGTACACGCTCGACGTGCGGCGGACGGAGCGGCTGCTGCACCTCGCGGTCCTCGGCAGCCCGCACCCGCATGCCCGCATCGTGTCGATCGACACGGCGGAGGCCGAAGCCCTGCCGGGTGTGCACGCCGTCCTCACCCACCGGGACGACCCCGGCGTGCTGTTCTCCACGGGTCGGCACGAGTCGCGCCTGGACGACCCGGACGACACGCGGGTGCTCGACCGGGTGCTCCGCTTCCGCGGGCAGCGCGTCGCCGCCGTCGTCGCGGACAGTGTCCGGATCGCCGAGCAGGCCTGCGCCCTCGTGCGGGTGCGGTACGAGGTGCTGACGAGCGTGCACGACCCGGACGCGGCCCGTGCCGCCGGCGCACCGCTCCTGCACGGCGACAAGACGACGGAGGAGCACCGGATCGCCGAGCCGGGCCGCAACGTGGTCGCCGCCCTGCACGGCGAGACGGGCGACGTCGACGGGGCCCTGGCGACGGCCGCGGCCACCGTCGAGGGCACCTGGACGACGGGCCGCGTCTCGCACGCCGCGCTCGAGACCCACGCGACCCGCGGGTCCCTCGACCCGGACGGACGGCTCGTGCTCCGGACCGCGACGCAGGTCCCGTTCCTGGTGCGGGACGAGATCGCGCACGTGTTCGGCCTCGACCCGAGCCGCGTCCGTGTGGTCGCGAAGCGCGTCGGCGGTGGGTTCGGTGGCAAGCAGGAGCTGCTGACCGAGGACCTGGTCACCCTCGCGGTGCTGCGGACCGGTCGCGCGGTGCAGTACGAGTTCAGTCGCCGCGACGAGTTCACGATCGCCCCGACCCGGCACCCGATGCGTGTGCGGGTCCGGCTCGGCGCCGACGCCGACGGGCACCTGACGGCACTGCACGTCGACCAGACGATGGACACCGGCGCCTACGGCAACCACGGGATCGGTGTCATGTTCCACTCCGTCAGCGAGTCCGTCGCCGTCTACCGGTGCCCCTCGAAGCGCGTGGACGCGGAGTCGGTGTACACGAACAACCTGCCGTCCGGGGCCTTCCGCGGGTACGGGCTCGGCCAGGTCGTGTTCGCGATCGAGTCCGCCATGGACGAGCTCGCCCGGGAGCTCGGCATCGACCCGCTCGACCTGCGGCGGCGGAACGTCGTGGTCCCCGGCGACCCCCTCGTGGTCACGGACCCGGACGAGCAGGACGACCTGCGCTGGGAGGGCAGTTACGGACTCGACCAGTGCATCGACCTGGTGGAGGACGCCCTCCGCGCACCGGTGCCAGAGGTCCCCCGGATGGACGGTCCGCCGTTGGACGACTCCGACGACTGGGCGTACGGCACCGGGGTCGCCCTCGCGGCGATCGCCACGATGCCGCCGCGCGGCCACCACGCGCACGTGTCGGTCGAGGCCACGGCGGAGGGCCGCTACCGCATCGGTGTCGGCACGGCCGAGTTCGGCAACGGGACCACGACGGTGCACACGCAGCTCGTCGCCACCGCCCTGGGCACCACCACGGACCGGGTCGACGTGCACCAGTCCGACACCGACGCAGCCCGGCACGACACCGGGGCGTTCGGGTCCGCCGGGGTCGTGGTCGCCGGCAAGGCCCTGTACGCCGCGGCGCAGGCACTGCGCGACGACATGACCGGGCGCGCCCTCGGGATCGTCGCCGCCCGGACACCCCGGACCGCGTCGGGGCCGCTCGGGCCGGCGGTCTCGGTCGAGCCCGCCGGCGTCCGGATCGGCGATGAGCTCGTCGGGCACACCGAGTTGCTCGCCGACGGTCCGCTCGTCGCGCACGGCAGCCACGACGGCACGCCACGGTCGCTCGCGTTCACCGTGCACGGAGCCCGGGTGGCGGTGCACCGGCCGACGGGCGAGGTCCGCGTGCTGCACAGCGTGCAGGCGGTGGACGCCGGCACCGTCCTGAACCCGGAGCAGCTCCGCGGCCAGGTGGAGGGTGGCGCCGCGCAGGCGATCGGCTCGGCGCTGTACGAGGAGGTCGTGCTGGACGAGACCGGCCGGGTGACGACCGACGCGTTCCGGGCGTACCGGGTGCCGAAGATCTCCGACGTGCCCCGCACCGAGGTCCGCTTCGCCGACACCCACGACCCGCTCGGCCCGCTCGGCGCGAAGTCGATGAGCGAGGCGCCGTACAACCCGGTCGCGCCAGCCGTCGCGAACGCGGTGCGCGACGCGGTCGGCGTGCGCCCACACCGATTGCCGATGACGCGCGACCGGGTCTGGGCGATGCTCCAGGACGCGACAGACGCCGGGGGTGCGTGATGTTCGAACTGGCACCGCGCCTCCTGGCCGCCCTCGACGCGGGGGACCCCGTGGTCGTCGCGACGGCCGTCGCGATGACGGGCAGTGCACCGACCGGCGTCGGCTCGTCGATGGCCGTCCTGCCCGGCGGACAGGTCGTCGGCACCATCTCCGGCGGGTGCGTCGAGGGCGCGCTGTTCGACACCGCGGAACAGGTCCTCGAGACCGGCGAGGCGGTGCTCGAACGCTTCGGGTTCGACGACGACCCGGACGACGTCGACGCGATCTGGGCTCCGGCGCTCCGCTGCGGCGGTCGCGTCGAGGTCCTGGTCCGTCGCGTCCGACCCGACGACGCCGACGTCGTGGACGCGCTCCGGCGCGCGGCGTCCGGGATGCCGACGTCACTCGGCCTCTCGCTCGACCCCCCGACGCTCGGCGCGGTCGTGCACGTCCCCGACGGCTGCCGCGGTCGCGTCTTCGTGGAGCGTGCGGACGTCCGGCCACGGTGCATCGTGGTGGGCGCCGTCGAGTTCGCCGTGGCCCTGACGAACGCGGCCGCGGTGCTCGGCTACGCCGTGACGGTCGTCGACCCGCGCCCGGTGTTCCTGACCGACGAGCGGTTCCCGGCCGCCGACGAACGCATCGTGGGCTGGCCGGCACGCGTGCTCGAGGCGCTGCCGGTGGACGCGACGACGGCCGTCGTGGTGCTCTCGCACGACGACCGGTTCGACGCCGCCGTGATCGACTCCGCACTCCGACGGGGCGCCGGGTACGTGGGGGCGATGGGCTCCCGCGCGACGAACGCGCGCCGGACGGAGGAGCTCCGGGCGCTCGGCACACCGGACACCGACCGGCTGCGGTCCCCGATCGGGCTCGACATCGGTGCGTCGACGCCGGCCGAGGTGGCGGTGGCGATCATGGCCGAGGTGATCGCGGTGCGGACTGGTGCGGGTGGCGGTGCGCTCGTCGACGGATCCGGTCCCATCCACCGCCGCACGGTGGCGGCGGGCTGAGCGGCACGGGCGCGCGCGTCAGGCGACCGCGGGCGTCCGCGCCAGCCGCTCCGCGAGCCGTGCCGCGAGCTCGTGCTCGTCCGCCTCGACGAGCACACCGTCCCGCACCACCACGCGCCCGCCCACCACGACGTGCCGCGGCCGCCGACCGGGCGATGCCCAGAGCAGCCCCGCGACGGGGTCGGCGACGCCGGCGTCCGCCACCCCGGAGACGTCCCACACGCACAGGTCCCCCGCGCTCCCGGCTCCGAGGTGCCCGAGCTCCGGCCGACCGAGCCCTGCCGCGGACCCCTCCGTCGCTGCGCCGAGCACCTGGCGCGCCGGCAGCTGGGGACCGACGAGCGCCGACACCTGCATCGCGAGCCGGGCGTCCGCGAGCAGGTGTCCGGCGTCGTTGCTGCCGCCGCCGCTCGTACCGAGACCGACCGGCACCCCTGCCGCGAGGAGCTCGGCGACGGGCGCGACCCCCCACCCCATCGGCACGTCGCACCCGGGGGCGTGCGTCGCGGTCACGCCGGCCGCGGCGAGCCGGGCGATCTCGTCGCCGGTGACGTCGCAGAGGTGCGCGATCGTGACGTCCGGCGCGAGCCACCCCCACTCCTCGAGCAGGTCCAGCGGACGACGGCCGTAGCGCTCGAGTGCGATCGCGGTGTCGACCTGTTCGTTGGCCTGGGTCCGCCGGCGGAGCCCGTGCCGCGCCGCCACCTCGCCGAGCGCCCGGAAGGTCGCCTCACCGTCGGAGTGCACGCCGGCCGGGCCGACGGCGACCTGGAGCCTGCCGTCCGGGTCCACACCGCCGACGGCGTCGTCGTGCAGCAGCCGCGACGCGATCGCGTCCGCAGACGCCGCGGCGCGGTCCGGGTCGTCCCGTGCCGAACCACGGACGAAGACGAGCCGACCGCCGAGACCGCGGACCGCCCCCACGGTGGCCGCCGCGAGCGCGACGGTGTCGTCCGTGGTCGCGTCCGCGGGCCAGTTCAGGTGGTGGTCGGCGATGGTCGTGACGCCGGACAGGAGGCCCTCCGCGGCTCCGGCGGACGCCGCCAGTGCGTAGAGCTCAGGATCGTGCCCCACCCGGGCGTACGCCGCGGCCATCGCGGGGAGCCAGTCCGCCATCGGCACGCCGCGGGTCCCGGGCAGGGTGCGGAACGCGGTCTGCAGGAGGTGGTGGTGCGCGTTGACGAGACCGGCGGTGACGACACACCCGGATGCGTCGAGGGTGGTGGCGAGGTCGCTGCCGTCGTCGACGACGACGTCGCCCTCCCGTTCGGTCCGGGGGTCGACGAGGACGCGGAGGGCACCGGTGACGGTCAGCATGGTGGTGTTTCTAGCAGTCCCCTGTTTCCGGCCCGTGACGGGGCGGGGCACGGACGACGCACCTGCTCGGTCCCTGCGTTCCAGGTCCCTCGGCCGGCACCGCGGGGTAACCGGGCGGAAACACCCGGGGAACACGCCGACCGTAGGTTCACCCCATGACGCAGACCCTGATCCGCGCCGGATGGGTGCTCTCCGCAGCACCCGACGGCGCCGCCACGCCCGCCGCGATCCGCGACGGAGCCGTGCTCCTCGACGGTGCCCGGATCGCCGCGGTCGGCACGTACGCCGACCTCGCCGCCGCCCACCCGGACGCACCGGTGCGCGGCGGTGCGTACGACATCGTCACGCCCGGTTTCGTGAACACCCACGGCCACTTCAGCGAGGGCCTCATCACCGGGATCGGTTCGCAGTACACGCTGTGGGAGTGGCTCACGGCGTTGATCGGGCATGTCAACCCGGTGATGACCCGGGACAAGGCCTACGCGGGCACGGTGCTGCAGGGCATCCAGCTGCTCCGGAGCGGGGTGACGACGGCGAACGACATGTTCTGCGCCGACCCGGTGCCGGACGAGCCGGCGACGCCCGGTGTGGTGCAGGCGCTCGAGGACCTCGGGCTGCGCGGGGTCGTGTCGTTCGGCTCCGGCGACGTCGACCGCGACTTCGGCGCGACGCCGATCCTGGAGGAGTTCGAGGCCCTGCGCGAGGCGGCCGCCGCCAGCCGGTACAGCACGTTCCGGGTCGGCGTCTCGTCGATCGGGCGGTACACGGACGACACCTGGCAGGAGCACGTCGACTACGCGGTCGCCGGCGGCCACGGCGTGCACGTGCACTTCCACGAGGTGCGCGAGGAGGTCACCGCGGCCCGACAGCGCACCGGACGGACGGCCATCGGGCACGCCGAGGCGACGGGCATGTTCCAGGTCCCGGTGATCGCAGCACACAGCGTCTGGGTGGACCGCGAGGACCGGGAGCGGTACGCGGCCAACGGCGTCGGCGTGGCCCACAACCCGGTCGCGAACGGGATCCTCGCCAGCGGCATCGCACCGATCGCGGAACTCCGTGCGCTCGGCGTCCCGGTGGGCATCGGGGTCGACGGTCCGGCGTCGAACGACTCCCAGGACTTCCTGCAGGCGATGAAGACGGCCGCGCTGCTCGCCCGGGTGCGGGACCTGCAGGCCACCGCGATGAGCGCCCGCGAGGCCTTCGAGATGGGCACGATCGGCGGCGCCCGAGCCCTGCGCATGGAGGACGAGATCGGCTCGCTGGAGCCGGGCAAGCGCGCGGACCTGGTCGTCCTCGACGGCGACTCCCCGACCCTCGCCAACGTCCACGACCCCTACCAGGCGGTGGTCTTCGTCGCCGGCAGCCGCGAGGTCCGTGACGTCTGGGTGGACGGCGAGCTGAGCGTCGCGGACGGCGACGTCACCCGGGTGGACGTGCGTGAGGCGGTCGAACGGGCACGTCCGCTCGCCCGGCGACTCGTGGCCGAAGCGGGGCTGGAGCGCCTGTCCGTCCTCACCGGCGGCGCGCTCGACGGCACCGAGCGTCCGTAGTCCCGCCGGTCAGAGCTCCAGCACCAGCCGCGGGCAGCCGCGCCGGGCGCGGGACACGCAGACCATCATGGTGCGGTCGTCGGCCTGCTCCTCCGGGCTGAGCACGGTGTCCCGGTGCTCGACCGAACCCTCGAGCACGGGGGTCTCGCAGGTGCCGCACGTGCCTTCCCGACAGGACGAGAGCACGAAGGCACCGGCGTCCTCCGCGACCTCGAGCAGGGTCCGGTCGGCGGGGACCGTCACGGTGACGCCGGTGACCGCGAGCTCGACCTCGAACGCCTCGCCGGGGGCGTCCACGTCCGCGGCGGGCTCGAAGCGCTCGACGCGGACGCTGCCCGCCGGCCAGTGCGCGGCAGCGGCCTCGACCGCGTCCATGAGCCCGCGCGGCCCGCAGCAGTACACGACCGCGTCGCGCGGTGCGGCGAGGAGCGCGTCGACGTCGAGCCGGACGCCTTCGTCGGCCGCGGCCACCACGACCCGGTCGGGGTGCGCGGCGACGAGCTCGTGCACGAACGCCATGCGGTCGCGGGACCGCCCCGCGTAGTGGAGTTCCCACGGGGTGCCGGCGCGTTCGGCGGCGGCGATCATCGACCGGATCGGCGTGATCCCGATGCCCCCGGCGACGAAGACCGCGGGGCGCGCCGGGTCGTGGCCGAAGTGGTTCCGCGGTCCGGCCACCACGACTTCGTCGCCGACCGCCAGACCCTCGTGCACGGCGACCGATCCGCCGCGACCGTCGGGCTCGCGGAGCACGGCGATGCGCCAGTGCCCGTCGGCCGTCGTCGTGACGAGCGAGTACTGCCGCTCGGTGCCGGGTGCGACCTCGAGGTCGACGTGCGCCCCCGGTTCCCAGTCCGGTAGCGGCGCGTCGTCTAGCGGGGCGAGGTCGAGCGCGACGACGTCGGTGGCGACCTGCCGGCGAGCGGCGACGCGCACCCGCCGACGCTCCGGCACGGCGCTCACGCGATCGCTCCGGCGCGCGGGGTCTCCTTGACCACGATCATGTGGAAGCGGGTGCCGTCCGCACTGCACCACCGGTGGCCGGTGCCGCCGCGGTAGTACGCCGAGTCGCCCGGACCGAGGTCGAGTGGTCCCTGTCCGCGCAGGTCGAGGTGCACACGGCCGGCGAGCACGGTGAGGAACTCGTCCTCGTGGTGCTCGAAGTACTCGCCGAGGTCCGTGTTGTCGCCGACCCACTCCAGCGGCTCGAACGCGTGCGGGCCCGCGTGCACGAGCAGCCGGGCCTCGCCGCTCGAGAACGGTCCGCGGGCACCCTCGCCGGCACGGATCACCTCGGGCAGGCGGACGTCGCGCTCCGGTCGCTCCGGGGCGCCGGCGGCGAGCAGTTCGACCTGGGTCGTCCCGAGCGCCGCGGCGATCTTCTCAAGGGACACCATGCTGGCGCGCGAGTGCCCGCGCTCGACCTGGCTGAGGAACGGGTGCGACAGACCGGTCAGCTCGGCGACCTGCACGAGCGTCAGTCGTGCGGCGCGTCGGCGGGCACGGATGTGCTCACCGATCCGCTGGGTCTGGTCGTCGACGACGCGGTCGATCTCGGTGGTGGTGCCGGTGCTCACGCGCGCTCCTCTCGTCCTCGGTGGGGCCGTCCCGACCGGTCGGCCGGAACACTCGTTCCCGCTCCCGGTCGCGTCGGGGCGGGCGTCACACACGGCAACCGCCTCGAAACGAGAGGGAAACACTGCCGCCCTAGCATCAGAGATGTTGATGCGATCAACATTCTCACACACGATCGAGAGGCTCCGGATGGACTCGTCAGTGCCCCGCCCGATCGCCCTCCTGCGCTCCGCGCTGCTGCCGGACGGCCGCTCCGTCGACGTCGCGATCGACGGCGCGACCGTCTCGACCGTGGCACCGGCCGGCACCCTCACGGCCCCGGCGGAGGAGACGATCGACCTCGGCGGCCGGCTGCTCCTGACCGCACCGGCAGAACCGCACGCCCACCTCGACAAGGCTCTCAGCGCCGACGCCATCCGGCCGCCGCTCGGAGACCTCGGCGCCGCGATCGCCTCGTGGACAGCGCACGCGACGACCATGACCGTCGAGGACATCGCCGACCGGGCCCGGACCGCCGCCCTGACGCTGCTCGCCGCCGGCACCACGGCCGTCCGGAGCCACGTCGACGTCCTCAGCGGCCGGCACAGCGCGGCCGACCGGCCCGCCACCACGGAGCAGGCCCTGCGCGGCGCCCGTGCCCTCGTGCAGGTCCGCGACGAACTCGCAGGCCTGATGGACATCGAGCTCGTCGCCCTCGCCGGTCCGCTCGCCCCCGACGAGCACGTCGAGGCGGTCCTCGACGTCGGCGTGGACCTCGTCGGCGGCGCCCCGCACCTCGCCGAGGACCCCCTCGCCGACGTCGACCGACTCCTCGCCATCGCCCGGCGACGGGGCCTCGGGGTCGACCTGCACGCCGACGAGAGCCTCGACGGCCCGGTGACCCTCGACCACTACGCCCGGGCGTCCCGCTCGCTGCGGCCAGACCGGCAGTACTCCGCCGGGCACTGCGTCCGGCTCGGCACCCTGGGGCCGGAGCGACTCGCCGAGGTCGTCGCCGACGTGGCCGCAGCCGACCTCGGGGTGATCACGCTCCCGATCACGAACCTGTACCTGCAGGGCTGGCAGCACCCGGTCGCGACGCCGCGGGGACTGACCGCCATCCAGGCGCTCCTCGACGCCGGCGTCCGCGTCGCCGCCGGCGCGGACAACGTCCGCGACCCCTTCAACCCGGTCGGCCGGAGCGATGCCTTCGAGACCGCGTCGCTGCTCGTCTCCGCCGGCCACGTGACGCCGGACCAGGCGTACGCGATGGTGAGCGACACCGCCCGGAGCGTGATGGGCCTCCCGGCCGCCGGTCCCGTCCCCGGGCGGCGCGCCGACCTGCTCGCCGTTGCCGCGACGAGCGTCACCGACGCCGTCGCGAACGCCCCCGCCGACCGCATCGTCCTGTCCCGCGGGCGACTCGTCGCCCGCACCGAGGTGCGACGGACCGTCGCCGCGCCGGCCACGGCCGCCGTCCCCGCCTGACCCCACCGCCCGCCCGCACCGAGAACCCGAGGTGATCGTGACCACCACCGCCCCGCCACCCGTCGCCACGACGGACACGCTGCTCGACTTCCGCAACGTCGAGATGACCTTCCCGAACGGCACCATCGCCCTGCAGGGCGTCGACCTCACCGTGGACCGCGGCCAGTTCGTCTCGGTCGTCGGCCCGTCCGGCTGCGGCAAGTCCACGCTGCTCCGCATCGCCTCCGGCCTCGAGACCGCGTCGGACGGGTCGGCCGGTGTCGCGGCCGACCGCATCGGCTACGTCTTCCAGGACGCCACGCTCCTGCCCTGGCGCACCGTCCAGGGCAACGTCGAGCTGCTCGCCGAGCTCGGACACGTGCCGAAGGCCGAGCGAGCTGCCAAGGCCGCCCACGCCATCGACCTCGTCGGCCTGAACGGCTTCGAGACGAACCTGCCGAAGCAGCTCTCCGGCGGCATGCGGATGCGTGTGTCACTCGCCCGGTCGCTCACGCTCGACCCGGAGCTCTTCCTGTTCGACGAACCGTTCGGCGCCCTCGACGAGATCACCCGCGAACGGCTCAACGACGAGCTCCTCCGGCTCTTCGTCGAGCAGCAGTTCGCCGGGCTCTTCATCACCCACTCGGTCTCCGAAGCCGTCTACCTGTCCACCGAGGTGATCGTCATGTCCGGACGCCCCGGCAGCATCGTCGGCCGGTTCGACGTGCCCTTCCCGATGCCCCGCGACCCCGACATCCGCTTCACCCCCGAGTTCGCCGAGCTGGTCGGCGAGGTCTCGCACGCGCTCCGGGAAGGACACCGCTGATGGTCACCCTGCAGGAAGCCGCCGAGACCCGCGCGGTCCGCGCCGCCGCCCGTCGCGCCGCTCCTCGGACCCGGCGCGGCATCGCCTGGTGGCAGCCCGTCGTCGTCCTCGCCGTGCTCGTCGGCATCTGGTACGCGGCCGCCGCCTACTACGACCACGTCCGTGGCCTGGCGTTCCTCGTGCCGTACCCGCACCTCGTGGCGAAGGCGATCGTCGCGCCGACCATGCCGGACGGGTCGCCGTCCACGTTCGGCTCCGACCTGTGGTCCGCCCTCGGACGCACCACGGTCGTCTCGCTGACCGGCCTCGCGTTCGCGATCGTGATCGGCGTCGTCTGGGCCATGGCGATGGCGCAGGCGAAGTGGCTCGAGAACTCGCTGTACCCGTACGCCGTGGTGCTGCAGTGCGTGCCGATCCTCGCGCTCGTCCCGCTCATCGGCGCACTGTTCGGCTACGAGTTCGTCAGCCGCGTGATCGTCACCGTGATGATCGCGCTGTTCCCGATGGTGTCGAACACGCTGTTCGGGCTGCAGTCCGCCGACCGCGCGCAACGTGAGCTGTTCCAGCTGCAGCGCGCCGGCCGGTTCGCCCAGCTCGTCAAGCTGCAGTTCCCCGCCGCGCTGCCGTCCATCTTCGTCGGCCTGCGCACCTCCGCCGGGCTGAGCGTCATCGGCGCGATCGTCGGCGACCAGTTCTTCCAACGCGGCAACCCCGGGCTCGGCGTCCTCATCCAGGTCACGGCCTCGCGCCTGATGGGCCCCGAGCTGTACGCGACCATCCTGATCGCCTCGCTCTACGGCGTCGCCGTCTTCCTCGTGTTCGGACTGATCGGCCGCCTGGCCGTCGGTCGCTGGCACGACTTCAGCTGACCATCCCTCCCCGTACCCACCCCTTTCCCACCACAGCACCACGAGACCCGCACCACGAACGGAGCCTCCATGCGCACCACCTCCCGCCTCGGCGTCGCCACGGCCGCCTTCGCCGCCACCGCCATCGCCCTGACCGGCTGCGCGGCCGGCTCGGCCGGCAGCACCGGCACGACCGCCGCGACCTCGACGACCGCCTCCGGGCCGAAGGTCGACCTCTCCGGCGCGTGCCCCGCGACCGTCGTCGTCCAGACCGACTGGAACCCCGAGGGCGAGCACGGCCACCTGTACCAGATGCTCGGCCCGAACCCGTCGATCGACGCTTCCGGCAAGACCGTCACGGGCGACCTCTACGCCAACGGCAAGAGCACCGGCGTCAAGCTCGAGATCCGTGCCGGCGGCCCGGCGATCGGCTACACCAAGGTCGCGTCGCAGATGTACCAGGACAAGGACATCACCCTCGGGTACATGTCCACCGACGAGCAGGTGCAGTTCTCCGGCAACCTGCCCACCACGGCGGTGTTCGCCGAGAACGACCAGTCCCCGATGTCGATCATGTGGGACCCGAAGACGTACCCGAAGGTCGACAGCATCGAGAGCCTCGGCAAGGCCCTCGAGAAGAACGACGGCGTCGTGCGCTACTTCAACGGTGCGGCGTACATGACCTACCTGGAGCAGTCCGGCATCCTGCCGAAGAAGGTCCTCGACGGCAGCTACGACGGCACCCCGTCGAAGTTCGTGTCCGCGGGCGGCAAGGACGCGCAGCAGGGCTTCGCGACCGCCGAGCCGTACATCTACCAGAACCAGGTCGCAGCCTGGGGCAAGAAGGTCGACTACGCGCTCGTCTCGAGCACCGGGTGGAACCCCTACCCCGAGGCGATGTCCGTCCGCACCGGCGACCTGACCAAGCTCGAGCCGTGCCTGAAGAAGCTCGTGCCGGTCATGCAGCAGGCCGACGTGGACTACCTGAAGTCGCCCGGTGCCACGAACGACCTCATCACGAAGCTCGTGCAGCAGTACAACAACGGCTGGACCTACGACTCGAAGGTCGGCGCGTTCGCCGCGGCCCAGATGGTGAAGCTCGGTCTCGCGAAGGACACCGACGGCTACATCGGGTCGATGGACGAGCAGCGCATGCAGGACTTCATCGAGAAGGCGACCCCCGTGTTCGCCGGCACCGGTGACGTCAAGAGCGGCCTGAAGCCCTCCGATCTGTACACGAACGAGTTCCTCGACAAGTCCATCGGTCTGGGCAACTGACACCGGTCGGCTCGCGTCGTCCGCGGGCCGACCACCCACCGGACGGGAGGCGCGGTGCACCACCGCCCCGCGCCTCCCGTCCGCTGTCTCCGCACCACCCACATCCCAGGAGTGAGCATGACCACCGTCACCCCCGTCTCCCCCACCGCCGTCGAGGCGCTGCGCGCCGAGCTCGTCGCCCTGCTCGGCGAGCGCGGCGTGAGCGCCGACGAGCGCACCCGGGCCCGCGCCTCCGTCGACGAGGCGACCATGAGCCCCATCCTCAGCGAGCAGCTGCCGCTCGGCCTCGCCGACCTGGTGGCGTCGCCGGCCTCCGCCGACGACATCGCCGCCACCCTGCAGGTCGCCGTCCGGCACGGCGTCCCCGTCACCACCCGTGGCAAGGGCACCGGCAACTACGGCCAGGGCATCCCGCTGCACGGCGGACTCGTCCTGGACACGTCCCGGGCACGCGCCGTCGTCGAGGTCGGCGACGGTTGGATCACCGCCGAGGCGGGCGCGTCCATGGTCGCCCTGGAGCAGGCGGCCGCGGCCACGGGCCAGCAGCTCTGGATGTACCCGTCCACCGCGCAGTCGACCATCGGCGGTTTCCTGTCCGGGGGTTCCGGCGGCACCGGATCGATCGCACACGGGTCGAACTGGCAGGGCTTCGTCACGGCGCTCGACGTCGCACTCCCCGGCGCCGACGAGCTGCTGCACGTCGAGGGCGACGAGGCGCAGCCGTTCGTGCACACCTACGGCACCGCCGGCGTCATCGCCCGCGCCACCGTCCGGCTCGAACCCCTGCAGGAGTGGCGCGCCGTCTACGCGGCGTTCCCGACCTTCGAGGACGCGCTCGTCGCGGTCCGCACGCTGCGTGGACTCGACCCGGTGCCGCGCCTGGTGAGCGCCGACCGCGCCGAGGTCGCCGCGACGCTGCCGTCCGACCTCGCGATCCCCGACGACCGCGCGAGCCTCCGGGCGATCATCGACGACGCCGTGCTCGACGAGGCACGTGCGCGCATCGACGCTGCCGGCGGCGAGGTCCTGGACGTCCGCGAGGGGCTCCAGCAGACCACGAAGGTGTCGATGCTGTCGTACAACCACCCGATCTGGTGGCTGAAGCGGAACACGGCGGACACCGAGTACTTCCACGTCGAGGTCGGCGGCGAGGCGCTCATCGACAGGATCGCCGAGGTCGAGGCCGTCTACCCGGGCGGCATGCTCCACATCGAGGCCGCGCACATCGGCCCGATCGGGATGCTCACCGCGCCGTACACCGGGGCAGACGACGTCTACGCCGGCTACCCGGTGCTCCGCGAGCTCGGCGTCCGGGTGCACAGCCCC
Organism: Curtobacterium sp. 1544; assembly: GCF_040544915.1. Classification (NCBI taxonomy): domain Bacteria; kingdom Bacillati; phylum Actinomycetota; class Actinomycetes; order Micrococcales; family Microbacteriaceae; genus Curtobacterium; species Curtobacterium sp. 1544. The sequence continues at coordinate 49,139 of NZ_JBEPKX010000001.1, read as the reverse complement.
CACCAGTACTACGTCGACCACGGGGTGGAGGAGCTCGTCGCGCTGAAGCAGCGCACCGACCCCGCCGGACTGCTCAACCCCGGGCACGTCATCGACCCGTCGCTCGTGGTCAGCGGAGGCTCCACCGCGTCCGCGCAGCCCGTCGTGCCGGGGTTCGGGAAGTGAGCGCCGTGGGTACCGTGCGCTCGCGTCGGCTCGCGGAGCTGTCGGGACCCGCCGTCGCGGCCGGCTTCGGGCCGGACACGATCGTCGTCCAGCCGACCGGTGCCGTCGAGCACCACGGTCCGCACCTGCCGCTCCTCACCGACCACCTCCTCGCCGAGCACATCGGCGGCGCCGCCGTCGAACAGGCCGCTGCCGAGGGCCTCGACGTGTGGCAGCTCCCGACGCTGTCGTTCACGAAGTCCGACGAGCACAGCTGGGCTCCAGGCACCGTGTGGCTCGACGCCGACACGATGTTCGACACCGCAGTGCAGATCGGTCGTGCCGTCGCCCTCACCGGCGCCGGCACCCTGGTGTTCGCCAACGGGCACGGCGGCAACGTCGCCCTGCTGCAGGTCGCGCTCCGGGAGATCCGGAAGCGCTACGGGCTGAAGACCTTCCTCATGCCGACCCTCGCCCGCGTACCAGGCCCGGACGGCGAGGACGCGGACGAGCTCGGGCTCGGGATCCACGGCGGTGCGGCGGAGACGTCGATGATCCTGCACCTGCGCCCCGACCTGGTCGACATGTCGCTCGCGGAACGCTGGGTGCCGGAGCACATCGCGGGCTTCGAGAAGATCGCGTTCAACGGCGGCCCGGTGTCGTTCGGGTGGCTGTCCGACGACTTCGGCACCCCCGGGGTCGTCGGTGACGCCAGCCGAGCGTCGGCGTCGTACGGTGCGGCCCTGTGGGAGCACTCCGTCGCCGAGGCCGTGGCGTCCCTCCACGAGATCGCACGGTTCGACCCGGCGGTGGCTCCCCCGCTGCCCGTCGCCACCACCGCGGTCTCGTGACCGTGCCGTCGGGGCCGGACGTGGTCGACCAGGAAGCGCCGGCCCCGGCGGACCCCCTCGCGCTGGCCGCCGCCTGGCTCCCCTCCGCGGCCGACGGACCGGGTCCGACCATGACGCTCTCCACCGTCGGCCTCGACAGCTACCCCGATGCCCGCACGGTGCTGCTCTCGCTCTTCGACGGGGAGCGCCTGCACTTCCACACCGACGCGCGCAGCCGCAAGGTGGCCGAGCTCGCCGCGCTCCCCCGCGCCGCCGTCACCCTGCACTGGCCGGAGGACGCCCGCCAGCTCGTCGTGGTCGGCGACGTGGCAGCGGTCACCGACCGGGAAGCACGGCTCGCCTACCTGGCCAGGTCGCGGTACCTGCAGGTGCTGGCGTGGGTCAACGACCACGCTGCCGCCGCGGACACACCGGACCGGCGCCGCGAGGTCTGGGCGGCGTTCGACCGCGAGCGGGAGGGCACCGACCTGCAGCCGCCGAGCACGTGGGCGGGGTTCGCGCTCACCCCGGTGCGGATGGTGTTCTGGCGCGGGGCGACGGACGCGGCGAGCAACCGGGTCGCGTACGAGCGGCGCACGGACGGTTCGTGGTCGACGGAGTCGTGGCCGGGGTGATCGACGCGATCCTGTTCCGGTCCGGGAACGACGAAGGCCCCGTCGCGATGCGACGGGGCCTTCGGTCTGTTCGGTGTTGCGTGCGCTCGAAGGGACTCGAACCCCCAACCTTCTGGTCTGTAGCCGACGAGGGCGGCGCGGCGGTCGCTCAGCTGTTCCCCGCACCCCTCGAAGACGAGGACGCGGCCGCATGAGCCCGCGCGGCCGCGAGGTCGCCGCCTCGGTCGGCGCGATCGTGCTCGTGCTCGTCGTGACGCTCTGCCTCGCGCCATGACGATCCGGTCACGATCGCCCCGACCCACCGTCGGACTGCGGAAATCGGACGTGAGTAGGGGTGTGAACATCGACACAGCATGGGGGGCCGCAATCGCCGGTTTCCTCGGCTCGCAGCGTGCTGCGGGCCTCCCAGAAACGACCATCTACACCCGCCGTCAACACCTCGAGCACATGGCCAGGCGCATCGGCACCGACGACCCGTGGACCACGACCGGCCGACAGCTGGTCGAGTGGGCCGGGACGCAGACCTGGGCGCGCGAGACTCGCCGCGGCCGCCGCACGACGTTCCGAGCGTTCTGGCTCTACGGCGTCGAGACCGGCCTGGCATCGACCAACGCCGCATTGTCCCTGCCCCGCGTGAAGCCCGCGCCGCCGATGCCGCACCCGACGCCGGACACGGTGTTCCACACCGCCATGCGGCGCGCTGACGACCGCGAGCGGCTGATGCTGCGCCTGGCGGCCGACTGCGGGATGCGGCGCGGCGAGATCGCCGTCGCGCACACGGATGACGTGTACGAGGACATGCTGGGGTGGACACTGATCGTGCACGGCAAGGGCGGTAAGCGGCGTCCCGTGCCCCTCACGTCCGGTTTCGCCGCCGTGCTGCGGTCACAGCCGCACGGGTACCTGTTTCCCGGCGACGAGGACGGCCACCTGTCGCCGCGGTGGGTCGGGAAGCTGATCACGCGGCTTCTCGACGGGGACTGGACGATCCACTCGCTGCGCCACCGATTCGCAGCGCGGGCGCATCGGGTGAATCGGGACCTCGCCGTCGTGCAGGACCTTCTCGGGCACGCGTCGCCCGCCACGACCCGCATCTACGTCGCGACGGACGACAGCGCCCGTCGGCGGACGATCGAGGCGATTGCATCGTGAGCGCTACTCTCGTCCTCGTGAACAACGGGTGGCGTGACGGCCTCATGGTCGTGTGGATTGTGTCTCTGCTGGCGGCGATCGGGCTGTGGGCGTCCGCGGGGGTGATCGCGGGCAAGGGTCCGGAGGCGATCGACCTCCTGCCGCTCGCGGGCGTGCTCGCGGGCGCGGCCGCCCTCGTGTCGTTCTGGTGGTTCGTGTCGCTGTTGCTGTGGCTCGCGGTGAGCGCGGTCGTGCGCGAGCACCACAAGGACCGTCAGGCCGCACGAGCGCGCTGAGCGCACGAGAACGGGGCCGGGTGCATCTGCACCCGGCCCCGTCGTCGTTCCGCTCACCCGAGGGCGTCGGCGGGCTCGGTCTTGTTCGCTGCGGGGTAGCCCGCGGTAGTGGACTCGGCCGGCGCGGGCTCGGTGCCTGCGCTGTGCCCGCTGGCGGGCACGCTCCCGGCACCGAGGGCGGTGAGCCAGGTGTTGACCACCGGGAGCGCCATGACGCGCGCGAGAGCCGCCGCGAGGGCCGCGACAAACGCGATCGCGCCGGTCAGCCACGCGACCCACGGGCCGGGCAGGACGTCAGCGACCGCGTCGAGCACCTGCGGGGCGACGACGGCAACTGCCGTGAGGACGATCGACGTCGCGACCAGCACCTGACCGGCCGTACGGATGACGCGCTGCCACGGGAACCAGATCGGCTCCGTGGTCTTCTTGTGGGCGCCCATCAGCGGAGCTTGATTCCGTTGGTGACCCGCTTGCGGTGCTCGATCGCGAGGGCGAGCGAGCGCTCGTTGCCCTGCACGACCGGGTACAGCGGCTGGCCGTTGCCGTCCTTGAGGCCGCGCCAGTAGTTGAACCGCTCGGTGTCGAGCAGGGTGGCGGTGCCCGGCTCGATCAGCACGGAGTACTTGGGGCCGCCCTTGCGGTACGGGGCCTGGATGATGTGCTCCACGGGGTGTCTCCTGTTCGTGGTGATGGGGGTCTTCTGGGGCAGGTCAGGGGCGGGGTCGGCGGCCCAGCGGGGGCGGAACCGGCCGAGGATGTACGACACCGGGCGGCGGCGGTACGCGGCGGCTTTCGTGTCGGAGCCGTTCGCGCCGAAGGTGCGCACGTAGCGGGGGTCGGCGTCGTGGCTGACGAAGAACTCGACGTGGTTCCCGACGCCGTTGTGCTCCCAGTCGAACAGCAGCACGTCCCACGGCTGGAGGTCGCCTGATCCGGCCGCGTAGGACCCGTCACCCGCAGTCTTGAAGTTGTCGACCCACGAGATGGGGAAGCCACCCCAGAGGACGTGCGAGCAGAACCGCGCGCAGTCGTCGATTGCGGCCGAGTCGGTCCACGGGACGGGCAGCCGATCGCGGCTCTTGCCGATCAGGGACAGGGCGTACGTCGCGGCGGACGCTCGGGTGCGGGTGATGGTCATTCGGGCCTCCGGTCGAGGGTCTGTTCGATTCGTTCGATGTCGTCGTGGTGGCGGTCGAGGCGGTAGCCGTGGACGGCGAGCGTTTCGAGGACGGACTTCACGTCCTTGCGAATCTCGGTCAGCACGGTCGAGTTGGCCTCGTGGCGCTCGTCTTGCTCTTCCCGAAGGTTGATCGGTGTCCCGTCTGGGCGGACGTGGTTGTTCGACACCTGCTCGTTCGCGGCGCGGGCCTCGTTGCGGGCCTTGATCAGCAGCGGCAGGACGATGCCCCCGAGGCCGCACAGGGCGACGAACACCGCGACGAGCCCGGAGATGATCGCGACGAAGTGGTCGTTTGACACTTCGGCCGGGTTGGGCATCGTCTGTGACGCGAGGATCATCGACGTCAGTCGGCCGCGACGGCGAACCAGGACACGGACACGTTGCTGGCGACGGCGGGCGACCAGTTGCCGGTGTTGATCTGCACGCCGTCCTTCGTGAGGGAGGCCATATTGAACGCAGCCGTGATGCGGGAGTGGCCTGCGGAGCAGAAGAACAGCGGCGGCTTGGTGAACAGGCCAGCAGTGAACTTCACGTCGAAGTTCGGGCCGTAGGACTGCGCGGCCACGTTGCCGGTGGCGGTCACGACGCCGCCCTGCTGCGCGCGCCCCTTGGGTGCGGTTTCGAGCGCGTTGAGCCGCTTGATGAGGTCTACGAGCTCCGAGGCGAGGGGCGGCCGTCCCTCGTTCGCGAGAATCTGTTCGATCCGCTGCGCGTTCTGCCAGTCGACGTCGGCGATGTTGCGTACCGGGGTGGACGGCTCCAGCGCAGGCAGGCCGTAGAGCGGGGTGTATCGGGTCATGGTCAGAGTCCTTGGGTGACGGTGGCGAGATCGCCGAGACGGATCGAGGCATCGAACTGACCGAGCTGCGCGGGCGTGGTGGTGCCGAACAGCTGCGCGATCGTGAGGTCCGGGGTTGTGAGCGAGCGAGCGGCGCACACGTTCACGTCGTGCGTCCAGCCGCGGTTGTAGGTGAGGGTGCCGCCGATGATCTGGTACTGCGGTCCCGCGTTCTCGAGCACGTTGAACATCGACCCGGCGAAGTAGAGCGGGGTGGTGGACTGCAACGGGCGGTAGATCGCGTCGGTGGCGGCGGCGTCCAACGGGAGGCGCTTGTCGTCGAACCGCACGGTCGGCATGCGCAGCTGCCCGTTGAGGCTGTTGACAATGCTCGTCACCTGGTCCGCCAGCCAGCCGATGAACCGGTTGCGTGAGTCGACCGCGCCCGCCGCGTACTCGCTCGGGTCGAGGTACATGGCCCACGTGTCGACCTTCAGGACCCGGTTCGTGCCGGACGCGAGACCGCGGGCGGTGGTCCGCTGAATGAACGGATTGGTGTAGGTGACGCGCTTCGCGGTGCCGCCCGACACGTTCGGGTCCTTGCCGTACCAGTAGTACGACAGCTGCACCGTGTCGATCGCTTCCGCCGCCGTGGTCTCGACCGTGGAGTCATCCGGCAGCGCGACCTTCGCTGCGTCGATGACGCGGCCGGACGGCAGCTGCAACGTCACGGTCTGGTTGGTGTAGACGAGGACGATGTTCGACGCGGCGGCGAAGTTGCAGAGCTTGGCGACCCCGGTATCAGGGTCGTAGCCGACGACGCCGAGCGGGCTCAACTTGTAGGCCTGCGCGAGCAGATCGAGCAGCGTCCATTGTTCCGACGCGGGGGTGCCGTGCATCCAGCGGTGGACCGTGCCGTTGCCAAGCACGTCGTAGATGATCGGATCGCGGTCGGTGAACACGGCGCTGCCGCCGCGGGCCATCGCGTTGGACAGTCGAGTGCCGGGAGCCTGTTCGCCCCAGCCGCCGAGACCTTCCACGGAGCCATCGCCCATCTCGCCCGAGAGGATCGTGGCGGCAGCGGTGGCGAGGGTGTCACCGGCCGACAGGCTGACGATCCACACGGGCTCTCGGGAGCCGGTGGCGGGGTTGCTGACCTTGCGCCTCGTGAGCGCGGCGCGGGTGATCTTGCCGCGGAACATGACGACGGCCGCCGTGCCGCTGGTGCGAGCGACCTCGATCGTTCGGCCGGCGAGCGTCTGATCGCTCGACCACCGGCCGGTCGGATCGATGATCGATGCGGACAGCGTGCCCGGTTCCGTCTCGTCGTAGGGGTCGCCGCGGCCCCAGGTGATGCGGAGACCGTCGAGGGCCACGGCGTCCGCGCCGTTCCAGGTGGACGCGACTTCAGTCCCGTCGATCGTGACCCGGGCACCCATCACCATGTGAACGCCTCCCCCGGCTTCAGCTGGCCGGTGGTGGTCCGGTACGTCTTGATGGCCTTCACGACGGTACGGCCGATCTCCACGGGGTCTCCGACGCCCGCGGACACGTCGATGTTGTACGTGTCACCGCCGCGGGCGACGTCGGACGTGCCCGCGGTCCCGGCGAGGGCGCTCCACCCGCCAGACACGGTGGGCGCGGGAGCAGCGGCCACGGTGGCTGCCCGCGCGAACGTGGCCATTCGGGAGACGCTGCGGGTGTCGGCGGCGGCGATCTCGACGGTGCGGGCAGACGCTCCCCCGCCGAACAGGCTGGAGAGCTTGTCGAACCCGGAGCCGAAGTTGAAGGTGGCGATCTCGTACAGGGCGGACACGAGGGTCGATACCCAGTTCCACGCGTCGATGATGCCGTTCTTGAAGCCCTCGACCTTCTGACCGACCCACTCGACCGCGGCGGCACCGTTCTTGCGGAAGTTGTCCCAGTGCGTGACGACGAGGACGATCGCGGTGACGACGGCCGCCAGGACGACGATGATCCCGAGGACGATCCATGTGATGGGGTTGGCGAGCCACGCGGCGTTCGAGGCCCACTGCGCGGCGGTCTGGATCGCCTGCACCGCGGCAAACACCTTCATTGCGCCTGAGTAGAGAGTGACCGCCCCGGCGACGGCGGCGACGACGAGGGCGAGCGGCCCGAGGACGGGCGCCCACTGCTGGAGCAGCGTCAACACTGGTTCGAGCACGGGCAGTGCTGCCGCGCCAATGTCGGTGAACGTCGTTGTGACGGTCCGCTTCAGCTTCTCGAACCCCTGGTCCTGGCCCACGGTGTCGTCGAGGCGCTTCGCGGCCCCCTCGACGTCGCCGAGCGCCTGCACAGCGGACGAGGGGTCGAGGGCGAACAGGGCGTCCCCGAGGTCTTCGGCTTGAGTGCCGAACAGGGCGACGGCGGCAGCGTTGCGCTGCACGGGGTCCTCGATGCCGCGCAGTCGATCGAGCACGTCCTGGAGCCCCGCTGACGCGGAGTCTCCGCCCGCCGCGATCTGCGCGGTGGCCTGCTGCGCGTTGAGGCCCAGCGCCTCGAATCCGGCCGCCGAGGTCGCCGACCCGTCGGTGGCGCGGATCTGGAACTCTTTCAGCGCGTCGGCCACGAGGTCGGTGTTTCGGGCCCCCGCGGCGAGGCCCTGATCGATCAGGCCGACGGCGGTCTGCCCGTCGAGGCCGAGCCGCTGGAAGAGCGCGGGGTACTCGGTGAAGGTGTCGATCAGGTCCTCACTGGCGCGGGCGTTGCCCTGGAGGCCGGACGTGATGATGTCGAGCGCGGCCTGCGCGTCCGGGGCCATACCGGTCCGCATCAGCTGCCCGACGGCGGTCGTGACGCCGCCGAGGTCCTGATCGAACGTGGTCGACACGTCGAGCACCTTGGCGGTGATATCGCGCATGGTCGCGTCGTTCGCGTCGCGCATCCCGTCGATGTTGCCGATCACCTGACGGGATGCTTCGGCGACCTGTTCGAGGCTGTCTCCGTAGGCGTCGGCGAACAGGTCGCCGTTGATCTTCCCGAGCCGGGCGGACTCTTGCGGGTCGAGTGCCAGCTGCCCGGCGAGCTTGTTTCCCACCTGGGCGTTCTCGACCGCGCCGACGACGCCTGCCGCGAGGGCGACCCCCGCGGCAGCGCCCGCGACGTTGAGTCCGTCCTTGGCCTTCTGTACGTGCTCTTCGAGACCGTCGACGGCCTTCTCCGCCTCGCGGGCGGACTTCTGCGCGCCAGCGGCGTCGCCGAGGATTTTGACGGCGAGAATGGCGGTCTTGTTAGCCATTGGAGCGGGCCTCGTTTCGTTCTTCGAGCATGGCGACGGCGGTGGCGATATCGTCCGGGTCTTCCCGCGCCCAGACGGACGCGGGAATCCCGGTTTCGAGGGCGAGCGCTACTAGAAGCTCGTGTGCTGACCCTCGGGGGTGTCTTCCCCCAGGTGATCAGCGGCGTCAGCGGCCTCCACGGCGTCCAGGGACTTGAACGACACGTCCACGACGGCCTTCGGGCCGCTGGACCACTCGTCCCAGGTGAGGTCGGTCTTGCCCTCGCGTCGGGCGGCGTTCCAGGCGCGGAAGAACTGGAGACGCATCGCATTTTCCGAGATGGTTCCCCAGGCCTTGTTCTTGCGCAGCGTGGTCTCGAACGCGAGGGTGTCGCCGATGTTCGGGGTGACCTCGAACGGGTCGCCGGTCGCGGGGGTGACGACGAGGGCTCGTGCGTTGGACATGTCAGGTTCCTTCGATTCGTTTGACGATGGTGTCGAGGTGGTTGATGTAGACGGGCAGCCAGCGACCCTCGGAGTCGCGTGCACCGTCGGAGAGGAACGGCTGCGCCTTGATGTGACGCTTTGGCCAGCCCCAGTGGATGACGGGGGCGTACGGGACGCGGGCGGTGCCTGCGCGGATCACGCCCGCGGTCTTCGTGCCGGACGCCCGGATGGTGCGCTGTAGGCGGCCGGTGGGTCCGACGGGGGCGAGGGCAGCCGAGGCGCGGGCGGCGATCTCGGCCGCCTCGCGGTGGGCGGCTTTGAGGTCGGTGAGATCGTCGCCAGCGGCTTTCAGCGTCGCGCGGAGCTTCCGCCCGCCGTCGATCTGGACGACGGTCTCGGCCATGTCAGGTCAGCTCGATCGGCGTCCCGGTGGAGTCGACGGGGATCGGCTCGCCGATGACGCGGAACTCGAAATCGGACGTGTTCTTCTTCTTGACGTCGCCGCCGACGGTGAGCGGGACGACCGTGCAGACGCCGGACCACGACACGTCGTGATCGTTCGACGGGGTGAAGAGGAACGGCACGTCCTGGAGGCGGTGCTGGTAGCAGTACATCTCGACCGACTGGCGGTCGAAATCCTGGTTGGCGGTGCCCTTGATCGTCCAATCGGTCGAGGCGTCACCGGCGACGGTCTCGCCGGACAGGACCGGCACGTCGTCCTCGAAGTCGGACTTCGGTTCCAGGCTGAATTTCGTCAGCTGCGCGGCGATCTCGCGCTGGCTGGCGGTCTCGCCGAGCTTCAGCGAGCCCGGGCCGAGCACGTGGGCGGTTGCGACCATGGGGTGGTCTCCTATTCGGGGTCGGTGTAGGTGAGGACGTAGGCGGACAGGGCTTGCCCGGCCGTGGGCTGGAATGCGCTGGGCTCGGCCTCGGTGAAGTCGAGGACGGGCGCGATCGCGGCCATGATCTGGTCGATGCGATCCCACGCGACCATGTGGTTGTTGAACGGGCCTGCGGTGACGCAGACCTCCCACGTGGTCTCGGTCTGGGTGTAGGTCGGGAAGGTCAGGCGGGGCGGGAGGACGATCACCGCGCCGTCCGGAGCGCCCTGGGGAACCTGGGTGCCGTCGAACGTGACGAGGACGTCGGCGAGATCGTCGGGCAGGGCGGCGCGAATCGCGGCGGCGATCTCGGCCGCCCGCTCGAGGCGAGGGCCGGTCACGCGAGCCCCCGGAGATAAGGCCGGAGGATCGCGGCGGCGGTGAGCATCGGGTCCCGGGCGAGCCGGATCGGCTGCACGTCGGCCGACTCGAATCCGGCGACACCCGAGCGGGACGACTTGCGGTAGTACAGGTCGGAGCCGACCTCCAGGATCGCCCGGCGCCGCACGGCGGCGGGGACCGTCCGGCGCTCGGTGGCGGTCTTGCCGATCCGCTGGTCTACGAGCGCCTCCGCTTCCTCGGCCGAGTCCGCTGCGAGCCGCTTGTCCACGTCGCTGACCGCCTGGACGTACTCGGCGAGGGTGACGTGCTGCGGGTCGGCGGCGGGCTCGGCCGGGGTTGCGTCGGTCATGCGATCACGCGCCAGCCGCGGCCGGGTTGGCCTTCACGACGGGGACCAGGCCACCGGGCACCTCGTCGGCGAGAGCCGAGTAGAAGTACACCGAGTACGCCTCGGTCAGGTTGACGATGTTCGAGTCCGTCAGGCGCACGATCGGGCTGTTGTAGGCGCGCAGGGCGAGCTTGTTGACGAACTCGGGGGTACCGGCAGCCTGCTTCGGGTCGACGCGGACGATGACGCCCGCGAGGTTCCCACCGAGCGCGGCGGCGGTGACGACGCCGATCGCGTTGACGCCCTCGCCGTAGACGACCATCAGCGGTCGGCCCGCCGTGTCGGTCATGTTCGCCAGGCCCTTGAAGGTGTCCTTGTCGACCAGCAGCGCGTCGAGGCTGAGGCCCTGGTCTTCGTAGATCCCGGCCGCGTCGATGATGCCGCCGACCCAGCCGGTGTACTTCGTCTGGTCGACGATCGTGACGGTGGTCCGGTTGTTGAGGGTGTCGGCCTCGACCTGCTTGGCGCGGAGGTCGGCAACGCCCTTGCGGAGCATGATGTTCTTCCGCCGGCCTGCCTCGATCGCGAGTGCGCGGAGGTTGGTGTCCAGCAGGTTGACGCTGGAGCGCTCGATCGACTGACGGGAGAGCTTCGTGTACCCACCGACGGTGACGACGGGGGCGTTGCGGGTCTTGACGGTGACCTTGCCGTAGGGCAGGTCGTCGCCCTCGTTCTCCTGCACGTCGACCGTGGTGGTGTTCGTGTTCAGCTGCCCGTACTCGATGGTCTCGCCCTCGGCGGGCAGGACGCCCGTCGAGAACAGGCTGGACAGGATCGAGTTGTCCTCGATCAGTCGGGTGAGGTCGCCGACCCAGCCCGGGCGCAGCGTGCCGTCGTCGGCGAGCACGCCGCCGTCGTAGGCACGGGCCAGCAGGGCCTCGTAGGACTCGACCGTGGCGCTGTCGCCGCGCACGAGGGCCTGGAGGACCTGACCGGCCGATCGGGTGTCGGCGGGCTCGGTCGCGGTGCGGGTCTGGCCGATGCGGGCGGTGAGGGCGTCGAACTGACGGCCGGTCTCGGCGCGCTCCTGCTGGAGAGCGGTGTCGAGCATGCGCTGGAACTCTTCGGGGTCCACGGGGTCTCCTGTTGGGGTATTGGGGGCGGTCTGGCGGTGGCGAACGTCGGTGACCGTTGCACCGTCGTAGGCGGGCATGGGGACGAGTGAGACCTCGCCGACGCGGACGGCTACGCGGGTCACGTCGCCGGTCTCGTCGTCGCGCTCGGTCGTGATGGGGTAGAAGCCGACGGACATGGACCGGACCACGCCGTCGCGGAGCAGCGTGTAGGCCTCGTCGCCCAGCGGGGTCTCGGAGATGCGAGCGGTGACCTCCCACCCGGCGTCGGTGTCGCGGTGCGAGACGATCCGGCCGATGGGGTCGGTGTGCCGCCAGTACAGCAGCGCGTCGTCCGAGTCCTGGACCGAGCCGCGGGCGAACTGTTCGGTGTACGAGCCGAACCAGTCATTGATCGCGGCGGGCGAGTCCCAGGGGACGGCGATCCCGGTCACGGTGCGCTCGTCGGTGTTGACGGCGCGGACGAGCATCTCGCGGTGGTGCATCTGGGTGTCGGCCGTCGTGGCGCGGCGGTGCATCCGGGTCTTAGGCATTCTCGGTCTCCTGCGGGGTCGTGGCGGGCTTGGCGGGGACGGCGGTGTCGATATCGGCGCGCTGCGCGTCGGTGAGCGGGGCCAGCCCCTCGTCGTCGCGAACCTCGTCGCGGGTCTTCCACTTCGCCTCGAGCGCGGACGCGTGCGCCTCGTAGCGGGTCTTGGTGTCGGTGCGCAGCAGGACGTCGATGTTGAAGCGGGCGACCTGTCCGCGCGGGGTGACCTCGGTGAACGCCTCTTCCATCTCGCGGAGGACGTTCATGAGCGAGAACCGGACGTATCCGATCCAGTCCTGTTCGACGTTCGCGTAGGTCTGCGAGCCGCCCTGCACGGACGCGAGGAACAGCGACGAGGGGACGCCCATCAGGCGGGCGATCTGGGTCGTGGAGAACTGCTGCGATTCGAGGAACTGGACGTCGGACGGCTTCAGCCCGAGGTAGTCGTAGCTGAGGCCCTTCCCGAGCACGCGCACGTCGTTGCGGCTGTCTTCCGGGTCCAGCGGTTCGCCGGTTTCGGGGTCGCGGCCGTGCCACATGCGGCGGTAGGCGCGGGCGTCGTCGCCGTTGAGGTCCTGGTCACTCTTCAGCACGCCGGACGGGACGCCGCCCTCGCGGAAGAACCCCGACCCGTAGTCGCGTGCGTCGAGCGCCCCGGCGATCTCGAAGCGGGCTGCCTGGATCGGTCCGAGACCAAGCGTCATCCCGGGGACGCTGAGGAACTTCAGGTGCTGAATGTCGAGCGTGGTCCAGTCGGTGCGGCCGTCGTAGGTGAACGTCTTCCGGCCGGTCTTCGGGTCGGTGAACGGCTGCACCTTGCGCGGGTCGAGCGGGACCAGCTCGACCACCGCGCCGTCCAGGTGAATCCGCCGCCAGTAGGCGTTGCCGTGCAGGTAGAGCGCGGCGGCGGTCTCTTCGAGGAACCGGGAGCGGGACATCGACAGGCACGGCTTCTGAACGAGGGCCGGAGTGTCGGCGACGACGCGGCCGCCTCGCTCGATCTGGACGGACAGCTGCGCGATCGCGGTCGTGTGAATCTGGACGGCGCGGAACACGGTCGAGAGGGTCATCGCGCGATCCGGCGTGACGCCGACGACCTCGGAGCGGGACGGCGGGCGAACCTCGTCGGGCATCGTGTCAGCGGCGTTCGGCTCGGCGGAGCGCGCTTCGGTGACGGCAGCGCCCGTGCTGAGCAAGGCGGCGGTGCGGGACCAGAACGACGGCATGGCGGAAACGATCAGGGTCGCGCGGTCGGGGTGCCAACTTTGAGCGGCCGTGGGCGGCTGTGAGCGGCCACGAGCGGCCGTGAGCGGCCACGCGAAAGCCCCGCCGCGCGGTCGCGCGGCGGGGCTCGTCGGGGCGGTCTCAGAACAGCTGGCGGCCGACCTTCTTCGGCAGGTGATCGACGGCCCACGCGGCGAGAGTGCCAGCCTCCAGGGCGCTGATCGACCCCACCGAGGCGCGCCGTCCCCAGGTCCACGCACCGTCGCCGATCCATCGTCGGGTCGCCAGTTCGGCGGCCGCGTCGAGGGCGGCGTGCGGCCGGTAGCGGAACTTCGGCTGAGGCTCGGTGGTGACCCACGAGAGGACGTTGGAGGCGGCCGCGGTGACGGCGGACGAGGTGAGCGGCAAGAGGTCCAGCTGCGCCCGCTCGGCTGCGTCGAACAGCGCGCCGGACGGGCCAACGCGGTCGATCGCGACGGGTGCGCCGAACTCGGTCGAGAGTTGCTGGAGCCTCGGGAGCACCCAGTCCGAGCCGGGCGCGTGGCCCTCGGGCACGACGCCTACGATCACGTCCCCCGCGACCCGCACGGCGACGACGATCGTCGCGTCCACGTTGTCGACCCCGACGGCCGCGCCGAACGCGATCGGTCCGTCTGGCTGGCCCGGGTCGGTGTACGCGGCGCGCTTCCAGGCGTCGAGCGGGATGGTGCGTTCCGTCGCGCCCGTGCGGCGGTTGCCGTAGGCGCGGGCGAACTCGCCAGGGCCGAGGCGCTGGAGGTTGTCGACGAGGGTCTGCATGTCGAACAGGTACCCGTAGCCCGGGTGCGCGGCAGCCACGGCGTCGAGGTCGGTCGGGTCGACGTCCGGGCCAATCCCGTAGTCGATCAGGCAGACCGTCGGGTCACCCGCTCGGGCACGCTCCAGGACCGCGTTGAGGAACGTCGAGTCCACAGTCCCCTCGGTCGATTCGATCCAGACTTGCGGCCGCTGTCCGGTGACCATCGACCGCGACCCAGCCGCACCCGCGATCGCCTGGACGAGCGCCTGCCCGTCGGTCTGCGAGAACGCCCACGCTTCGTCGATCGACGCCCGGTCGACCTGTTTCGAGTGCAGGGAATCGACCGTGGGCGGGTGCGGTCGGAATGTCGATCCATTGTAGAACCGCAATGCCTCGGAGCCATTCGACAGGCGCGGCTTTCGCGCGAGCGGAGAAATGACCGACTGCGCCCAATCGTCCTCGACCATTTCGCGCCATTTGTCCGTCGCGTGCTGCCCGGACTGCGCCGTGTACCAGGCGCGGCGGCCGCGACCCATGAGCGCATTCTGCGTGCTCGTGGCGAGGTCGAGGGTCGTTTTCCCGCACTGGCGCTGCACGGTGACCACGACGTCGGAGTAGACGAATCGGCCGGCCTCGTCGACTTCGAGAGCGACGTCCGCGGCGAGGCGCTGCCACGGGATGAACGGTTTCCCGAGTGCATCGCCGACGGCCGCGGCATGCGCGCCGTAGGTGGCGCGCTCGTGGTTACGCGGCGTCACTTGCCGTGGGACCACCGGGACGGGGGGCGCTTGCGAGGGCATCTGCGATCTTTCGTAGTTCGGGCGGGAGGTCGGAGTCGTCGGCGTCGGGGATCGCGGGGTCCAGCTGCGCCATGAGCGTCCCGAGCGTGGCGACCTCGTTCGCGACGGCGCGACCCTTCGCGTTCCCCTTCGAGATGTTCTGCGCGAGCGAGATACACATGCGAGCGAGGGCGATCCGGGAGCCGGTCAGCGGGTTTTTCTCGGCGATTTCTTTGAGGGCTTGCTTTACGGCCATTTCTTCGGGTGATTCGCCGTACTTCCCCGTGTCCAGGTCGATTCCACCGAACACTTCGGGGCTGTCAAACCCAAGGGTTGGGGCGTCCATTTTTTTCTTTCCTGGTTCGTTGGGGGAGAGAACGTCGGTGGTATCGCTGGGTGTCGTCGGACCCACGCTCAGAAAAACCGAGGCGACCGCCGACGAGCATTCGCGGGGCGCGATCGCCGAACACGAGCACGCGGTCATGCACGAGACACGAGCCCCACAGGCGCACCTCCGCGTTGGTGGCAGCCCTGGAGTCCTGCACGAGAGTCGCAGTGACGGTGTAGTCGTCGCCGTCGAACGCTCGAACGTCCGTGGTCTCGATGCGAGCAGGCATCACCACCACCCGCCCGCTGTGCTCGTGGTGCTGGTCACGGCTGCCTCCGGTTCGGTGGGGGTGGGGGTGGGGGTGGGCTGCAGGGTGGGGGGTGGGGTCTCGACCCCGGGGGTGGGTGTCTGCGCCAGGGCGGGGGCCACGAGGTCGTACCAGGTGGCCACGTGCTGCGCCATGACCTCGGGCCGCTCTGCGTCAGCGCGGGCCTGCACGATCTCGCGGCCGGGGTCGATCGTGACGATGCGGTAGCGGAGCATCCGGTACTCGGCCACGTCGGCCGGGCTCGGCATGCTGTGGATGATCCACACGCCGCACGGGACCTGGAGCCGCTTGGCGCGATGGATCGCCGTTGAGCGTGCGCCGATCGCGACGTGGCGCACGTGGGCGGGGTAGACGTGCGTCCGCTCGGGCGGGACGGGCATCAGCGCTCGAGCGATCTCGTCGAGGTCGATTGCGACGTCCATCGGGCCAGCGTGCTGCC
The DNA here is from genome assembly GCF_040544915.1 of Curtobacterium sp. 1544. NCBI lineage: Bacteria > Bacillati > Actinomycetota > Actinomycetes > Micrococcales > Microbacteriaceae > Curtobacterium > Curtobacterium sp. 1544. The sequence goes on along the minus strand of NZ_JBEPKX010000001.1, from coordinate 33,371 downwards.
GGACGTAGGTCGACTTGCCCGCGGCGGGCGGCCCCATGACGACGGTGATCACCGGGCCGCCCGCCATGCCCGACATGGCCTGGTTGCGCCGCCACGAGTTGCACGAGCGGCACGCGGGGCGCAGGTTGTCCATGTCGTCGGAGCCGCCCTCGTGGAACGGGATCACGTGGTCTTTGGTCGTGGCCTTGTAGGTGCACTTGGGACCCTGGAGCCAGCAGACGTCGCCGTAGACCTCGATGACGCGCCGCGTGAGGGCCGCTGAGGCGCTTCCGCCGCGCTTAGCCCCTCCCACGCTGGCCTCCGCGCTCACAGGCCCGGAGCCAGGCGTCCACGGCCCGCGGGTGGTAGCGGATCAGGCGGCCGTCCTTCACGAACGCGGGGCCGCGACCGGCTGCGCGCATCTTGCGCAGCCGGTCGGGCTTCACGTCGAGCATCTCGGCGACCTCGGCTGGGGTCATGTACTTACCCATCGGTCGCCGCCTGGTGGGCCTGTCCGGCGCGGGCGCGGAAGAGAGCGCCGTCCAACTCGTCGGCGATGTTCAGGCCGGGCCGGTCCAGATCGTCGTACACGAGCCCGGTCGACACGCCGCCGGTCAGCAGGTCGGTGCGCCAGTCGAGGACACGCTGGCCACCCTCGGGGGCGCTGGTCGTCACGACGGCAGCGAGGGCGAGGCGGCGGGTCATCGCATCTTCCAGGTCTGGTAGGCGAGCGCTGCGATGGCCAGCAGCGCCAGCACGGCGATCACGGCCGGGTCGTTGGACATGTCCCCGGCGCCCATCAGCGCATCACCGCGGCGAGGACGAGCAGCGCGGCGACGAGCGCTGCGAGGGCGACCCCGAGCACGACGAACGCGAGCGGGACGAGCAAGTCGCGGCGGCGCATCAGTCGACGCTCCAGACGACGGCGCGGGTGACGCCGCGGCCGGACGGGTCGGCCGTCTTCCAGCGTCGGCAGGGCTCGCCCTCGTAGCTGCCCGAGCGCACCCACCGGCCGGACTCCAGGGTCGGCTCGTTCACGATGTACAGGTGCAGGCGGTCCAGGGCCTCGTCGTCGGTGTCGCCGTACTCGGTCGTGAACAGGTCCAGCAGGGCCTCCAGGGCGGCGTCCACGTCGTGGGTCTTCGTGACGATGACGTCCTGCGAGTCCATCAGCTGGACGGCGACGGGCGCGGGGGTCTTGGTGGTCATGCTGTGGCCTCTCCGGTGGAGTGAAGGTCGACGACGGCCCATGCCGCGCCGAAGGTCGGGACGTGTGCGCAGCGGACCACGCACCCGTCGTGAGCGGTCAGGACTGCGAACCATCCCGGGAGCCGTCCTCCAGGCGTCCCGCCACGCTCGATCCGCCAGCGCGCTCGTGTGGTCTTGGTCTTGGTCATGCGACGCCCTCCCAGGACTGTCGGTCGAACGCCTGGCGCTCGAACTCGGCGAAGGTCAGGCGTCCGTGCCTGGCCCAGTGGTCTCGTAGCTCGTCGGACGCGTAGGCGTTCGCTCGGGCGGCTGGCCCGATGAACAGATCCCAGGCATCGACGCCCTTGGCGCGGCCGCGTGCGTTCAACAGCGCGCCGTTGGTCTCATCGACGGCCCGCTCGTAGGCGGCCGTGCGGACGGTCTCGAACTCGTCACGGAGGGCTCGCCAGGTGTCGCGGGCGAAGCCAAAGACGGCGGAGCGGGTCACGACGGCGCGTCCTCGCGTCGGGAGCCGCAGAAGTTGCAGTAGCTCGATGCGTTCCAGTCGTGCCAGCCGAGGGGCGAGTGCTTGCACTTGTCCCGGACGATCGACTCGTTCAGGCCCTTTGATGCTGCGCGCGCGTCTGTGGCTGGTTTCGTAGAACCCTGATCTTTCATCTGACGGTTCAAGGACGGTTCGGGTGACGCTGGCGTCGCCCCTCCCCCGACGTGAGCGTCAGGGGTCCCCCCGACGTGGGCGTCACCCCCCGACGCCACTGTCGGGGGGTCGAAGAGCACCACTGGAGCGGTCTCACCGTGCACGCGGTGACGGCTCGACCGGTCGCAGGTCGGCGGGCACCGGAGCAGGAACTGGTACAGGTTGGGGCGCATGTAGTCGGCCGTCATGTGCGTTCCCCCGGCGTTCACATGGCGACGAATCTCGCCCAGCCGTTGCAGTTGCTGAATCGACCGCTGCACGGTCCGCGGGGTCGTGGCGGCGTACTTGGCCAGGGTCGCGATCGATGGCCACGCGCCGCCGTCGCCGTCGTGGTTGGCGATGCCGAGCAGGACGAGCTTCACCGCACCGGTCGCACGCGAGTGGTGCAGCGCGATCGTCATGGACTCAACGGACACGGGCCAGCCCCTCGACGTCAGTCCGGTCGAACACGAACGCCCCGTTCGGGCCGTCCAGCTGGGCGAGCGGGACGAGCTTGCCGTCCCGGATGCGGCGGCTGAGGGTTGATCGGTCGATGTGCAGAATTGCGCACGCCTGAGCGGCACCGATCAGCTGGCCGGGCCAGATGATGCGGCACTCGGCCTCAACTTGGAAAGTCACAGTCGAGAGTCTGAGGCACAGAACGTTGCAAACATGGATTTGCACGGTTCGGCGTGTCGTGGCCCAGAACCGTGTTCTGATAGGTCGCCTAGGACACGCGCAACGCTCTATGCATCACGGCGCGCGCTGTGCAATGCTCAGTGCATGGCAGAACAGCAGGCAGCGCATCTCGCGCTCGAATGGGACCTAGCCGACCGGATGCGGAAGGCGCTCCGGTCCTCCGGCGTGAGCAACAACGAGATGGCCGAATACCTGGGTGTGTCGCGCAATTCGGTTAGCGCGTGGATCAACGGGACGTCTGAGCCGCGCCTCGCGCACATGCGCCTCTTCGCGCTGCGGACGGGCGCGCCGTTCGACTGGCTGACGACGGGCGTGGAAACGGAAAACGCCCCCGGTCCCGATGGCGGGACCGAGGGCGATAGCCGGTTCGGTGGTGCTGTGCGCTCGAAGGGACTCGAACCCCCAACCTTCTGATCCGTAGTCAGATGCTCTATCCATTGAGCTACGAGCGCAGGTGGCCTTGCGGCCGTGGAAGACTCTACAACAGGTGCCGCCCCGACGCCAATCGAGCCGGGCGCAGCACGACCGTCCGGCGTGTCGCCCGCTCAGAGCCCGCCGAGCTCCTCGTCGAACACCTCGGCGAGGAAGACCTCGAGCGCCTGCCACGACCGACGGTCGGCACGGGCCTGGTACTGCGCCCCGTGGTCCGGTGCGTCGGTACCGGGCACCGCGAACGCGTGCATCGCCCCGGCGTACGTGACGACCTGCCAGTCGACGTGCGGCGCGCCCCGCATCTCGTCCTGCCAGGCAGCGACCTTCTCGTCCGGCACGACGGGGTCCGACGCCCCGGTGAGGACGAGGAGCTTCGCGCGGATCGCGTCGGCGTCGGACGGGTCGTGGGCGAGCAGGTTGCCGTGGAACGACACGGCTCCGACGACGTCCGCCCCGGTACGGGCGAGCTCCAGTGCCGCCGAGCCACCGAAGCAGTAGCCCATCACGACGATGCGTGAGTGGTCCACGTCGGGGTCCGCGCGCAGCCGGTCCAGGCCAGCCTGGGTCCTCGCCCGCATGAGCGGGAGGTCCTGGTAGAACGAGCCGGCGACCTGTCCGGCGGTGTCGTCCCCCGGGCGCACTCCCTCGCCGTAGACGTCCGCACCGAACGCGACGTAGCCGAGCCGGGCGAGCATGGTCACGCGCGCCTCGACGTGCTCGTTGACACCGTGCCAGTCGTGCACGACGAGCACGGCCGGGCGAGGGCCGGCGATCGCGGCGTCCTTCGCGAGGACGCCGAGCAACGCGGTGCCCTCGTGGTCGTAGCGCACCGGCTCGACACGGATGTCGGCTCCGGCTGGTTCGGGAACGGTCTGCAGGACGTCGTCGATCGTGGTCACGTGGGGGACGTTACGCGGCGGTGCTCGTCACGCGTCGATGTTGTCCCAGGACTCGGGGCCCTCCGAACCGGCGGGGTACTCGTCGAGCGGGGTCTTCCCGTCGCGCCAGGCCTGCAGGAACGGCTCGACGACCTTCCAGCCCTGCACGGCGCTGTCGCCGCGGACGGAGAGCGTGGCGTCGCCTTCGAGGACCCCGGCGAGGACCTCGCCGTAGGCGCTCAGTCGACCGGGGTTGAACGTCGTCTCGAGCGTGGTGTGGTCGATCGTGTACGGGTCGCCGGGGCCGTTCACGTTGAGCTCGAGCTGCATCTCGTCGGGGGCGATCCAGATGCGGAGCCGGTCGGGACGCTGTGCGCCGGTGAGTCCGACGGGGACGTGCGGCGAGTCCTTGAAGGTGATGACGATCTCGCGCCGCTGCTCCGCGAGCGCCTTCCCGGAGCGCAGGGTGAACGGCACGCCGGCCCAGCGCCAGTTCGCGATCTCCAGGGTGAGCTGGGCGAGGGTCTCGGTGCCGAGCGACGGGTCCACCCCGTCCTCGTCGGCGTAGCTCGGCAGCTTCCGCTCCCCCACGGAACCCGCGGTGTAGCGGGCGCGCTTGCCGGCGGCGACGACGTCACCGCGCCACGGCCGAACGGCACGCAGCACGAGCTCCTTCTGGGTCCGGAGGTCGTCGGCGTCGATCGACGCCGGTGCCTCCATCGCGACGACGGCCATCACCTGCAGGAGGTGGCTCTGGATCATGTCGACGAGCGCGCCGGCCTTGTCGTAGTAGCGGGCACGTCCCTCCAGACCGAGGGTCTCGTCGTAGACGATGTCGACGCGCTCGACGTGCGCGCTGGACAGCAGCGGCTCCACGATGCGGTTCGCGAACCGGAGGCCGAGCAGGTTGAGGACGGTGGAGCGCCCGAGGAAGTGGTCGACGCGGTGGATGCGCTCCTCGGGCAGGAACGAGTGCAGCAGGTCGTTCAGGGCCGCGGCACTCGCCGCGTCGGTGCCGAACGGCTTCTCGAGCGCCAGGCGCGTCCCGGACGGCAGGTCGATGCCCTTGAGCACGGCGCAGCTCTTCTCGGTCACGGCGGGCGGCAGGGCGAAGTAGATCGCCGGGTCGTGCTCGCAGACACCGAGCAGCGCCTTCAGGTCGTCGGCGTCCGTGACGTCGGCCTTGCGGTACGACGAGGCCTCGATGACGTCCACGAGCCGCTTGCTCAGCCGTTCGCCACCGTCCTTCGCACCCTCGTCCTCCTTGTTCTTCGACGCCTGCGCGTTCTCGAAGGACTCTCGGACCTGCGCCTTCCAGTCGGCGTCCGAGATGTCCTCCACGCCGGCGCCGACGAGCTGGACGTCCCAGTCGGTCTTCACCTCGAGCAGGGTGGCGAGGCCCGGCAGCAGCAGGCGCTTGGACAGGTCACCGCTGGCACCGAGGATGAGCAGGGAGGTCTGGAGGCTCGACATGCCCCAGAACGTACTCATGCGTTCCGGCGCGTGGCCGGGAGACGCCGATACGGTGGGACCAGTTCGGCGCGAGGGAGCACCATGAGCAGTGGGTACGGAGGGCGACGCCTGCGCGTCGCCGTGGTCGGGACCGGCATGATCGCCGGGGTGCACGCACGGGCCGCTCGCGCGGCCGGCGCGGAGGTCCTCGGGGTGCTCGGCCGGAACCAGGCGAGGTCCGAGCAGGTGGCCGCGCAGCTCGATCTCCCCCGCGGGTACGCCTCCCTCGACGAGGTGATCGCGGACGCGCCCGACGTCGTGCACATCTGCACGCCGAACGACCAGCACCACCCGCAGGCCCTCGCCGTGATCCGTGCCGGCATCAACGTGGTGTGCGAGAAGCCCCTGGCGATCGACGCCGCCCAGGCCGCCGAGCTCGTGGACGCGGCACGGCAGGCGGGCGTCGTCGCGACGGTCCCCTTCGTGTACCGCTACCACCCGATCATCCGCGAGATCCGCGGCCGCATCGCCGACGGCGACCTCGGCCGCGTGCTCGCCGTGCACGGGCACTACCTGCAGGACTGGATGCTCGACGAGGACGCGTCGTCGTGGCGGGTCGACGCCGGGTCGGGCGGGCTCTCGCGCGCGTTCGCGGACATCGGCTCGCACTGGTGCGACCTCGTCGAGTTCGTCACGGGTGACCCGTTCGCCTCGGTCTCCGCCGCGACCGACGTCGTCTACCCCACCCGACCGGCTGCCTCGGGTCCGTCGTTCTCGGGCTCCCCCGACCCCGACCCCGTCGCGGACGCCTCGCAACGGGCCGAGGTCACGACCGAGGACACCGCGGTCGCCACCTTCCGCACCGGCACCGGTCGGATCGGCAACGTCGTCATCTCGCAGGTGTCGGCCGGGCGGAAGAACCGGCTGTGGTTCGAGATCGACGGCACCCTGGGGTCGGCGGCGTTCGACCAGGAGCAGCCCGAGTCGGCGTGGTTCGGCAACGAGCGCGGTGCGCAGATCGTCGTCCGTGACCCGGCGCTCGGCGTCCCAGACCAGCGGCGTCTGGCGCTCGTGCCGTCCGGCCACCCACAGGGCTACCTCGACGCCTTCGCCGCCTTCGTGGCAGACACCTACGCCGCGGTCCGGAGCGGGTCCGACCCCGACGGGTGGCCCGAGGGGCTGCCGACCTTCGCCGACGGAGCCCGCTCGGCACGCATCATCGACGCCGTGATCGGCAGTGCCGCCGACGGCTCGTGGAGGGAGATCCGATGAAGCTCGGGATGCTGACCGCCTGCCTGCCCGGGTGGCCGCTCGACCGCATCGCCGCGTTCGCCCAGGAGCAGGGCTACGAACGGCTCGAGGTCGGCGTGTGGCCGGGCACCGGTGGCCGGGACTTCGAGGCGGCGCACCTGCCCGTCGCCACCTTCACGGACGACGACGCCCAGGCGACGCGGGAGCTGCTCGACCGGACCGGGCTCGAGATCTCGGCGTTCGCGTACTACGAGAACAACCTGCACCAGGACCTCGCGCACCGTGCTTCCGTACACGAGCACCTCAAGCGCGCGGTCGACGCCGCGGCGATGGTCGGAGTGCCGTACGTCGGGACGTTCATCGGGCGCGACAACAGCCTGTCGGTGCGCGAGAACATGGCGCTCGGCGACCAGGTCCTGCCGGAGCTCGTCGACTACGCCGGGGAACGCGGCGTGCAGCTCATCATCGAGAACTGCGTCATGGAGGGCTGGCACCCGGACGGCTACCCGGGCAACCTCGCGTACTCCCCCGAGCTCTGGGACTGGGTCACGGGGCTCGGCTTCGGCCTGAACTGGGACCCCTCGCACCTGACCTGGATCGGCATCGACCCGCTCGAGACGATCCTGCCGTTCGCCGAGCACATCGTGCACGCGCAGGCGAAGGACCTCGAACTCTTCCCCGCGAAGCGCAACCGGTACGGGTTCTTCGGCAAGGTCGACAAGGGCGACGACCCGTGGGACATGGGGTGGTGGCGCTTCCGGGTACCCGGTCGCGGCGTCGTGGACTGGCCGCACGTGGTCGACCGGCTGTACGAGGCGGGCTTCGACGGCACGCTGAGCGTCGAGCACGAGGACCCGCTCTGGGGCGGTACCGACGACAAGGTCCTCGAGGGGCTGCGGATCGCACACCGGACCCTACGGCCGCTCATCGCGGTCGAACGAGCACCGGAGCGGTGACCGCCGTGTTGCGTGTGTGAACAACACGTGACGTGTTGCGGCATGCACTGGCGCGCCGGCTGTGCGCTTTCATAGGTTCTTGAGCGATGAACGCTCACACCTCCCCGCGCCGACGACGGCGCCTCGTCGGCAGCGCAGCACTCGCCACCGCCGGCGTGCTCGTCGCCCTGTCCGTCCCGTCCGCCGCCCTCGCCGCCGAGGGCGACACCACCATCGACATCCTCGACGTGAACGACTTCCACGGCCGCATCGAGTCCGAGGGCACCGCCGCCGACAAGGCAGCCGGCGCCGCGAAGCTCGCCGGCGTCGTGCAGTCCTACCGCGAGGCCAACCCGAACACCATCTTCGCGAGCGTCGGCGACAACGTCGGCGCCTCGACGTTCACCTCGCTCATCCAGCAGGACGCGCCGACGATCGACGCCCTGAACGCCATGCACCTCGACGTGAGCGCGATCGGCAACCACGAGCTCGACAAGGGCCAGAGCGACCTGACCGGTCGCATCGAGGACCGCGCCGACTGGCCCTACCTCTCGGCGAACATCGTCGACGAGGGCACCACGACGCCCGCGTTCGAGCCGTACCGGGTCATCGAGAAGGGCGGTGTGCGGGTCGGCTTCATCGGTGCGACCACCGAGGACCTCATCCCCGGCCTCGTCAGCCCCGGCGGTGTCGAGGGCCTCGCGATGGCCCCGATCGTCAGCCAGGTGAACCGCTACGCCGAGCAGCTGACGGACGGCAAGACCGAGAACGACGAGGCCGACGTCCTCGTCCTGCTCGTGCACGAAGGTGCGACGACGAGCGCGATCGCCGACGCCACCGGCACGGGCGCGTTCGGCAAGATCACGTCCGGTGTCTCGTCGAGGGTCTCCGCGATCGTCTCCGCGCACACCCACGCGACGTACAACCACTCGATCGCCGGCCCGGACGGCACGAAGCGTCCGGTGATCCAGACCGGGTCGTACGGCGTGAACTACGGCCACCTGCGCCTCACGGTCGGTGCGGACAAGAAGCTGACCGGCATCACCTCCGAGGTGAAGTCGATCAACGCGGAGACGAGGGTCCCCGCCGACCAGACGTCGGTGGACGCCGTCACCGGGATCGTCACCGCGGCGAAGGCCGTGGCCGACGTGAAGGGCGGCGAGAAGCTCGGTGAGATCACCGGCGACCTGCGCCGCGCCGTCCAGTCCGACCGCACCACGGAGAACCGCGGTGGCGAGTCGGCGCTCGGCAACTACATCGCCGAGGTCCAGCGTGCCGCGACCGAACGGAACGGCTCGCAGGTCGCCTTCATGAACCCGGGCGGCCTCCGCACCGACATGCTCTACGCGTCGAGCGGAGCGGGCGACCCAGACGGCACCGTCACCTACAAGGAGGCCGCACTCGTCCAGCCGTTCGCGAACACCCTCGTCACCGAGGACATGACCGGCGCGCAGATCAAGGCCGCACTCGAGCAGCAGTGGCAGCCCGACGGCCTCGAGCGACCGTTCCTGAAGCTCGGCGTCTCGAACGGCTTCGCGTACACCTACGACCCGTCGAAGGGTCGCGGCGAGCGCATCACGGCGATGACCCTCGACGGCGAGCCGATCGCCCTCACCGACGTCCTCAAGGTCACGGTGAACTCGTTCCTGTCGACGGGTGGCGACAACTTCGCCGCCTTCGCCACCGGCGCGAACAAGGCCGACTCGGGCCAGGTGGACCTGCAGGCGCAGGTCGACTACTTCACCACCACGCCGAAGGTCACCCCGCCGACCGACCAGCGAGCAGTCGGTGTGACGGTCACCCCGACCCCCGAGGGCGGCTTCCGGCCGGGTGACGAGGTCTCGGTGCGGCTCTCCTCGCTCGTGTTCTCGAGCGACGACCCCGCGAAGGCCGGCACGGTCTCGATCGCAGCAGGTGACGGCGAGCCGCTCGCCACTGACGACGTCGACCCGACCGTGATCGACAAGACCGACGAGCAGGGCACCGCGACGCTGACCTTCCGGGTGCCGGGAGCGACGACGAACCCGGTCGCCGCAGCCGCACGTGCCTTCGCCACGACGACCCTCGCCGCCGCGGTCACACCGGCCGCCACGACGGACGAGCCGCTCGTCGTCTCGCTGCCGAACGGGCAGACGATCACACTCGCGGTGACGATCCCCGTCGCCGCGGTCGTCGACCCGACCGACCCCACGGACCCGGGCACGCCGGGTGCGGGCACGCCCGGCTCGGGCGGCGGCACCGGTGGTTCCACGGGCGTCGACACCGACGGAGACGGCGTCGTCGACGGGTCGGTCCCGGCGAACGCCGGCGGAGCCCTCGCCTACACGGGCGCGGACATCGCAGCACCGGCCATCGCGGCGGGCGTCCTGCTCCTCGCGGGGCTCGTGGCTCTGGTGCTCGTGCGCCGGAACCGCGCACGTCGCGACGCGGCGGTCCCGACGGACTGAACCCGCGCCTCCAGGCAGGGAACGGGCCGTCTCACCATGGTGGGACGGCCCGTTCTCGTCCGCCCAGGAGGCACGGCGCCGGTCCGCCGGGTCGGCGCGCGTCCGCAGGTGGTCGGCGAGCCTGTCCCATCACGGTACTTCCCTGCGGTTCCGGCGATCCGCGGGGTACGCTCTGCCTGTCGCATCGCGACGCGTCGCGCTGGGTCGCCTCTCAACCCGGACGGTGGTTCCGCCCGGGGGACTCCGCGACGCGGGTGCTCTCCGTCTCCAGGGAAACGACGGAGGGCACCCACTCAACGCCTCGGCGACGCCTCAGCGGAAGAGCTGCTCGCCGATGTAGGAGCCCTTGCGGGGCGCGGGCGGCACGGCGAAGACCGCGGACCCGATGTGCGAGATGTACTCGTTCAGGCGGTCCGAGGCGCCGAGCTTCCGCTGGAGCGTCGTGAAGTGCTCCGGGTCGTTCATGTACGCCGTGAAGAGCAGTCCCGCGTCGAGCTGCCCGTACTGGTTCAGGCCGTCCGTGTAGTTGTACGGACGCCGGAGGATCTTCACGCCGCCGTTCGCCTCGTGCGCCGCGAGCGCGATGTGCGACGTCGGGTCGATCTTCGTCTCGCCACCCTTGTGCACGGCATCGAAGTCCGGGGTGGTGTGCTCGGAGCCGCCGGAGAGCGGTGCACCCTCGATCTTCGTCCGACCGAACACCCGCTGCTGGTCGCTGACGACGTCGGCGTCCCAGATCTCGATGTTCATCCGGATCTTCCGGGCCACCTGGTACGTTCCGCCGCGCATCCAGTCCGCGCCGTCGCCGGCGTCGTCGATCCACACGAAGCGGTCGTAGTCCTCGTCGGTCGTGATGTTGCGGGTGCCGTCCTTGAAGCCCATGAGGTTCCGGGGCGTCGACTGGTTCGGCCCCGCCGATGCCCGCCCGAAGCCGAGGACGGTCCACCGCACGGTCGCGGTCCCCCGTGCCATCCGGGCGAGGTCCCGGACGGCGTGGTACGCCACCTGCGGGTCGTCGGCGCAGGCCTGCAGGGAGAGGTCGCCGCCCGTGAGGCCCTCGTCGAGGTTGTCGCTCGGCAGCGTCGGGATCGCGGCGAGGTGCGCTGGCTTCTTCGTCGCGAGGCCGAAGCGCTCGTCGAAGATCCCGGGGCCGAGTCCGACGGTCACGGTGAGGGACGCGGGGCCGAGGTCGAGCGCCTCCCCCGTGTCCGCACCGACGCCGTCGCCGTGCGCGGGTTCGACGCTGCCGACGGTCTTGCCCGCCTGCAGCTGCGCGATCGACGCCGACCAGCGGGCGAGCAGCACCTGCAGGTCGGTCGCCACGCTCGACGACATGTCGAACGTCATGAACACGCAGTACCGCTGGGGTGCGGTTCGCACACCGCCCTGGGGTTGCCGGGCGGCGGTCGCGTAGAAGGGATGGCTCTGCGACAGGTCGATCGACTCGTCGCCGTTCGTCGCCGCGGTGAACGGGTTCACCCCGGTCGCGGCGGTGGCTCCGGCGATCCCGGCCACCGCCCCGACGCCGGCGCCGGCTGCGGCGACACCCGCGCCGAACAGCCCGCGCCGGGAGACGGGTGGGGTCGTCACGCGGTGGCGACCTTCTCGGCGAGGCGGGACAGCGGGTCCTGCAGGGCCTGGACCTGTTGCGAGATCTTGTTCGCGTCGGAGGCCTTGGTCGCCGCGTCCCACGTGTCGAACCCTCCGAGGTCGTCCGCGTTGCGGTACTCGTCCATGAGCGTGTTCGTCGCGTCGAACTGCTTCGCGATCTGCTTGGTCAGCGTCGGGTCGAGCTTCGTCAGACCCGGCTTGAGGTACGCGAACGCCTGACGGGCACCCTCGACGTTCGCGGCGAGGTCGACGAGGTCGATGTGGCTGTACGCCTCTTCCTCGCCGGTGACCTTGTTCGACTGGACCTCCTCGAGCAGACCGGCGGCACCGTTCGCCAGGTCCTCCGGCTTGTAGTCGAGCGTCGGCACGAGCTTCGCGAGCAACTCGACGTTCTCCGTGAGCGACGCCGCGGTCTTCTTCGTCGTGTCCGTGATCGCACCGGCCTGGAACAGGTCCCTCTCGACCGCGTGGAACCCGCTCCACCCGACGGCGTCGTCGAGGTTCGACGCGCGCATGTCGATGAGGTAGTCGAGGTTGCCGGCGTTGTCGGTGGCCTTGAAGCCCTTCTTGACGAAGCCGTCGACGTCGCTCTCGACGTGCTCGTAGAACGGACGGGCGTTCGCGTAGTCGGTCTTCGCGGCGGCGAGGTCGCCCTTGTCGACGTCGGCCTGCAGCTGCTTCACGGCCGTGACCATGTCGGTGACCTGGCCGTCGACGTACTCCGCGTAGCCCTTGGTGCCCTCGTCGAGCAGGGTCGCGGCGCTGCTGTTCGCCGTCGAGGTCACCTTGCCGGTGACGGTGAAGTCGGTGAGCTCCTGCTCGGCTCCGGGACAGTACACCTGGTACTTCCCGCCGGTGAGCGTCGCGGTGAACCGCACCGCGTCGAGGCCGGGCGCGAGGTTCTCCTTCTCGCCGAGGATGCGCTGGTCCTGCAGCAGCTCGACCTCGGTGATGGCGGTCGACGACTCGTTCTTCACGGTGAACGTGACCGGGCCAGCGGGGACCTTCGTCTCGGAGACGGCGCATTTGTCGGATCCGTCGTTCGTCAGCGTGACGGAGACCCGGGAGACCTTGCCGGAGCTGCTCGCGTCGTCGCTCGCCGACGTCGACGAGTTCGCGCAACCGGTGAGGGCGAGGGCGGTGACGACGCCGAGGGCGCCGAGGGTGATCAGGGGGCGGGCTGTCCTAGCGGAGGGCATACTCGGTGCTCCTTGTGGGGTCGTCCGCGGGTGGGCCGCGCGACGGGTCGGGTTCGGGGGTGGTGGTCGTGGGCTCGGGCCGGCGGCGTCGTTCGCGCAGCGCGAGCAGTGCCTGTGCAGCGGCGGCGACGCCGAGGGCGATCGGCAGCCAGGCCTTCCAGAGCAGCAGCTCGGCACTGCGGGTGTCCCCGGCCGCCACGGCGGCGGCGGATCGCTGGACGGTCGCGGTCGGGACGGACCACACGGTCCGGTCGAGCGTCGTGGTGCGAGCGGACGGGAGGCCCCCACCGCTCAGCGCGAGCACGGTGCGTTCCGCGCGGGTCGCGTCCAGGACCCCACCCCGGACGGTCCACAGGCTCACGGTGTCGCGGACGGACCAGCGCGCCGAGAACGGCCCGGGGTTCGTGCTCGGTGAGATCCCGACGGGGACGCGACCGAACAGGTCGACGAGGTCGTCGAGCGTGAGGGTGGCCGGCCGCTCTGCGGCCGTGGCGTCCTCGGTCAGCCGCCAGCGGTCCGCGGTCACGCCCGCGCGGGTGACGCGACGGTGGGCCGACGCCGGCAAGGCGATCCGCGCCTCCTGTCCGCTGCCCGTGGTGCGGAGGATGCCGGTCGCACCGTCGACGGAAGCCGTGACGGACGTGGCGTCGCCGGTGACGGCGGTGGTGTGCGCCAGATCCGCACCACCGGTCGGCACGGCGATCGCGAGCGCAGCAGCCGCGACGGCGAGGACACCCGCGATGCCGAACCGCACGGCGGGGACGCGGGCGCGGGACGGACGCCAGGCGCGGGGCCACAGCGAGATCGCGAGGACCGGGACGACGTAGAGGACCCAACCGAGCACCTCGATGACGCGCGGGTCCGGCGGGATGCCGAGGACGCCGGTGACGAGGGCGCCCTGCACGGAGCCGTTCGGAGCGAGCCAGCTGAGGTCGACGGTGCGCTGCTGCCCGATGACGATCCAGCCGGCCTCGTGCGCCCGACGGAGCACGGTCAGCACGAGGCCGCCCGCGACGAACACGAGGAAGACCCCGGTGCCGGTGAAGAACTTCGACAGGTTCAGCCGGACACCGCCGGTGTAGATCCCGTACCCGATGACGACGGCGCCCGCGATGCCGATGACCGCGCCGAGCGCCGCGAGCCCGGTGTCCGACGACGCCTGGAACGTCGCGAGCAGGAAGACGGCGGTCTCGAAGCCCTCCTTGAGGACGGCCAGGAAGGCCATGCCGGCGAGGGCCCACGCGGTGCCGCGGCCGAGGGCTTCCGTCGCGCTGGCTTCGAGTTCCTTCGTCAGGGTCCGCGCGTGCGCGCGCATCCACACGATCATGCCCGTGACGAAGACCACTGCGACGATGCCGATGATCGCCTCCATGCCCTCCTGCTGCGCCTGCGGCAGGGCCTGCTCGACGACCTGCAGGCCGAAGCCGACCGCGACGCTGAGCACGATGGCCACCCCGACGCCGAGCCACATGGGGGCGAGCGGGACACGGTTGCGACGGAGGAACGCGGCGATGATGCCGACGATGAGCGTCGCTTCGAGGCCTTCACGGAGGCCGATGACGAGGGTGGCGAGCATGACGAAGGTGAGGCTAACCTAACCGCGGTCCGACCCGCCACTCCCCGCGGGTGATGTTTGATGGTTCTCATGAACCTGCTGTCCGTCGACGGCCTCGCGTCGGTCACCAACGTGCTCGACCTGGCGGGTGTCTTCGCGTCCGCGTTGCTCGGCGGATCGCTCGCGCGCACCATGGACTTCGACCTGTTCGGGTTCCTGGTCGTTGGGTTCGTCTCCGGGCTCGGCGGCGGCATGCTCCGCGACACCCTGCTGCAGAACGGGCCGCCGGTCGCACTCGTCGACCCGCTCTACGTGCCCGTCGCGATCGCGGGCGCGCTCATCGCGTTCCTCGTGTCGTTCTCCGAGCTGACCTGGGACCGGCTGTTCACCGTGCTCGACGCCGCCGTGATCGGGTTCTGGTCGGTGGTCGGCGTCCAACGCACCTTCGACGCCGGACTCGACTGGCCCGCGGCGATCATCATGGGCACCATCACGGCGGTGGGCGGCGGTGCGATGCGGGACCTCATGCTCCGCCGTGTCCCCGCGGTGTTCGGCGGCAACGCGCTCTACGCCACCGTGGCCGTCGCCGCGTCGGCGGTGATGGTGATCGCATCGCACTTCGGATCGCCGTCCATCGGGATCGTCGCCGCCATCGTGCTGTCGCTCGTCCTGCGGTGGGGCGCCGTCCGGTGGGGCTGGGGCCTGCCGAACGGCCGCGACTGGCAGCCGAAGTCAACGCTCGGCTCGCTCCTGCAGCGCGGCCGGAAGCTCCGCCCCGACGCGATCCGGCTGCTGCGTCGACCGGGTCGGCGATCCGGTGCGGGGAGCGTGCACCACGAGAACGAATCGGGCGTCGACACCTCCGGCGATTGAGGGATGTCATCTGTCGGTACTCGGGCGTACGATCAGTACCGCCGGGTATCGACTCGGCACACGTCGTCCGTTCCCGCACCGACGCGACCCGAACGCGGCGGTTCGAACGGACGTGTGGATGGGGGCTTCGCTGATGCCGCGCGGGATCAGACGCGCGGCGCGGCAGGTCTCCGACCACAGCACGCCTGCACCAGAATGGCCGTGACCCACCACCACGCCAGCCCGACGAAGCCGGACCCGACGGACCGCAGCGGGCCCCGTCGAACCAGGAACCGATGAGCGACGACGCTTCCGTCCCCGCCTCCCCCAGCCCGCGCACCCCCCGGGCCGAGGTCCGCGAGCGCCTGCTGGCCGCCGGAGCCGCGGTCTTCGCCGAGCAGGGCGTGCACGAGGCCCGGCTCGACGACGTCGCCGCGCACGCCGGGTTCAGCAAGGGCGCCGTCTACTCGAACTTCTCCTCGAAGGAGGACCTCCTCGCGCAGGTGATGCAGCGTGCGACGAACCTGGTCCTCGGATCGCTCCGGGAGCTCGTCCGCGCGGACATCGCCGCCGTCGACATCGGGGACGTCGTCCGGGCCGCGTTCGGACGGCACGACCAGGGGCCGCAGTTCGCCCTGCTGTCGGAGTTCCGCGGCTACGCGATCCGGCACCCGGAGTTCCTGCCCGAGTTCGTCCGACAGCGCCGCGAGCTGCAGGACGGTGTGCTCGAACTCGTCGAGCTGTGGTTCGGGGCGCACCCGGAGATCGACCCCGGGATGCCGCTCGAGGACTTCGCCACGGTGCTCATCGGCGCGAACGTGGGCATCGTGTTCGACGCCGAGGCCCTGCCCGTGGTGAACCCGGGCGAGGTCGTCGCGGCTCTCGTCGAGGCGGTCATCCGCCGGCGCTGACGCGGGCGCGGGCGCGGCGCGCGCCGCGCGCGGCGCGCTGTCCGCAGTGTGCGAGGTTTCGTGCACTGTGGGACCCTGCGGGCCTCGCACCATGCACGGAACCTCGCACACTACGTGCGCGCGGCGGCGCCACGCCGCGACGCGGGCGCGGGCGCGGCGCGCTACGCCGTGCGTCGCGTGCGACGGCCCTCGTGCGACCACGCCGACGACGGCAGCAGGCTCGGCGGGAGCACACGCGACCGCACCACCCGTGCGCCCGAGACCGACGCGTCGAGGGCGACCCGTGCCTCCTGGACGGCGACGAGCAGCCCATCGACGTCCACCGCCGCCGCGCCTCCGGCAGCGAAGCGCTCCCGGTCGACCGCGTCCACCACGGCATCGAGGTGCGGGAGCACCGCGACCGGCAACGACGGCCGGAGGCGACCGAGCACAGCACGCGCCGTCCGGGCAGCGGCAGCTGCGTCACCCGGCGGTGCGAGCCCCGGCGCGTACCCGTGGTCGGCGACGTCGTCGAGGACCTCGCGCCAGGCGTTCACCGCCGGCGCACGCCCGGATCGGACCGCCCCCAGCCGGGAGCGTCGGCGGACCGCCCGCACCACCGAGGGTGAGACGAGGAGTGCGAGCGCCAGCACGATGCCGACCGCCAACCCGAGCGGCCCGTTGCCGCCACCGGTCGAGCTCGCTGCACCCGGTGCTGCGGAGGCTGTGGGCGTCGGTGTCGCCGAGGACTCCGCCGGAGCCGACTGTCCCGGCGCCGGCAGCGGCGTCTCCGGAGCCGCCGCCGAGGGCGTCGACGTGGCCTCGGTCGAGGACTGCGCGGCCTGGTCGGAGTCCGGGGTCGGCTCGAACGCCACCCACCCGGCGCCCTTGATGTACAGCTCGGGCCACGAGTGCAGCTGCCGGTTCGACACCGTGTACTCGCCGTCCGCCTGGGTCGTCCCGGCCCGGTACCCGACCGCGATGCGCGAGGGGATCCCGAGCGTGCGGGCCATGACCGCCATCGCGGAGGAGAAGTGCACGCAGTAGCCCTCGCGGACCTGCAGGAACTTCGCGACGACGTCCATGCTGTCGCCGTCGTAGCCCTGCTCGACGGGTGCCGTCTCGGAGTACGTGAACAGGTCGCTGCGGAACCACTGCTCGAGCGCACGTGCTTCCTGGTAGTCGGACCCCGCGCTGCCGGCCACGCGCTGGGCCGTGCTGGCGATGGACTTCGGCAGGTCGTCCGGGAGCGCCCGGTCCGTGCGGAGCTGGTTCGCCGAGGGGGTCGCGTACCCACGGCCGTCGGCACGGCCGAGCAGACCGGACTCGGCGATGGCGTCGAGGTACTCCCCAGACCACGTCGAGGCGCCGTAGACCTCGTAGGTGGAGCCGCGCGGTGTCGCCGGCCCCGTGGACCGGACCGTGCTGGACTCCCCCATCCACCGCCACTGCGACAGGTCGAGGTTCGTCGACCGGGACTCGATCGAGACCGCGCCCGACGGCACCGGCAGGTAGTTGCTGGACAGGCCCGTGATGCGCACCGTGACGTCACCGCGAGTCGACAGTCGCGGGTTCACGCCGACCGCCCACTGCTGCTGGTCGGCGGTGTCGGACTTGCTGGCGTCGGTGGTCGTCGGCACCCAGTCGCCGGTCCCGAACTCGTCGAGATCGGCGAGCTTGAGGTACTCAGGCTGCCCGTCGGACGAGCGGTACCGGAACACCTCGAGTTCGTTCGGCTGCCGCAGGTCCTTGCCGAGGTTGAGCAGCGTGCCGGGACGTCCGGGCTGCACGGGTGACTGGATCGCCCCGGTCACACCGGACAGCCAGCTGGCGTTCAGCGGGACGATCGCGGGCAGCCCCACGGCGACGACGAGTCCGATGGCGCCGACGACCGCGGCAGGCAGTGCCCGCTGGACCGGCCGGACCGAGAGCCACAGCAGTGCGAGGAACGCGATCGCGGTGGCGATGACGAGCCCCGGTGCGGCCGGGGCCCCCGTGACGATGCCCGGCACGATGAGGATGACGAGCGCGGGGACCGCCGCGAGCGCCGCGGTCGGGGCGACGGCGGCGAGGAACAGGGACACCCCGGCGACCCACCCGATAGCGACGGTCACGATGAGCCGGATGGAGTCGGTCTGCGGCAGGGGCGCGGGGTTCAGGCGGATGGCCGCGAGGGTCTCGCCGAGGGCGCCGTCCTTGTCGAGCCACCCGAGCGGCTGGACGTCGTTGACGACCGCAGCCGCGCACGAGCAGACGACGAGCGCGGCGACGAGGGCCACGAACCGCACGCCGGGCGCGCGGCGACGGACGGCGAGCATCGTGCCGACCAACACGGCGACGACGAGGATGCCGGACACCCACCAGGCCACGCCCTGCACGAGCGGACGCATCGCGAGGGCCGCGATGAGGACGGGCACGGGGGCGAGCGCGACCACCCAGGGGTTCGGGGAGTCGGGACGGTCCTCGCGCGCGGGTGCGCGGCCGGCGTCCGAGCGGGACGACGACGGCGGGGCGGACGGCCGGGTCGAGACGCCGCTCACCGCAGGCTCCCGGGCGCGTGTGCGCCGGCGACCGGGACGACGAGCGTGCGCCAGCCCGCTCGGTCGAGGATGCCGCGCACCACCGGGTCCGGCGGCACGATGGTCGCCAGGATGCCGCGGCTCGACCCGGTCGTCGCGGAGACGAGCTCCGCTGCCTGCTCGGCCGTGCAGTGTCCGGTGACGACCGCCGTCATGCCGTGGACGTCGCGGCCGCGCACGTCGGGCAGCACCTCGGTGACCTCGCGCGCATCGGAGCGGACCCGCACGTCGGCGAGCCCGACCAGCACGTCGGTCAGGCCACCGGCGTCGCCCGCGTGCCGGGTGCTGCCGGCGGGCCCGTCGCTGACGAGCAGCACGCGGGACGTCCGGGCGGCGAGGGCCCGCGCCACGCTGGCGGCCACGACGACCGCGTGCTCGAAGGCCGCGTCCCCGCCGAGGTCGGAGAGCTCGGCGAGGTCGTCCCGCCCGAGCCGCTGGTACGACTCGCGACGGACGTCGAGGGCGATGACGGCCTCCGGCGGCTGGGCCTGCGTGGTCTGCCGGACGTGGAGCTCCCCGCGCCGGGCACTCTGGGCCCAGTGCACGCGACGGATCGGGTCGCCCGGTCGGTACGGCCGCAGCTCACTGTCGTCCGCCGACCCGCCCTGGCCGACACGGCCCTCGTCCGCGGACACGGCACCGGCGAGCGCGCCCGTCTCGATCGCACCGAGCGGAGTCGTCGCCGGCACGACCACGACCTCTTCCGCTGCGACGACCGGGCGGTCGATGCGGAGCAGGCCGAACGGGTCCTCGACCCGGATGGTCACGGGACCGACGAGGCTCCGGCCGCGGTGCATCGCCAGGGCCTCGACGTCGAGGACGGCCGGCGGCACGTTCGGTCCGACGGCCGCGTACGTCTCGGCGCTGGACACGCTCGCGAGGCCGTCGTCGAGCTGTTCCCGCACGAGCAGCGTCGACCGCGGACCGATCGGCAGGCTCGTGCCGCGGAGCGTGATGCGCTCCCGGTAGACCTCGCCCACCTGGACGATCGCGCGCGCCGTTCCCCGGCTGCCGCGCAGCGGAGCGGCCACGACGAATGCCATCACGATGCCGAGCACGACGAGGACGAGCAGGAGCAGCCCGGCCGACACCGCCACGCTCGTGGTGCCGACGAGGCCGCCACCGACGAGTCCGATGCCGACCGCGATGACGGTCCAGCCGCGTGCCGTCGGCCGCGGGAACGGGGTCCGCCGCAGCAGTGCGAGCCCCCGACGGCCGTACCGCGCCGCCGTCGACCGTGCGGCACCGGCACGCAGGGCGAACGACGACGGTGCCGAGGGACCGGACATCAGGAGCGGACGGGCGTGGCCGTGAACGGCACGGCGGTGTCGGACACGATGCGGACCACGATCTCGCGGACGGTGTCGTCGCCGGTGCCGCCGAGACCCCGGGCGACCGGGACGAGTCGGTGGGCGAGGATCACCGGCGCGAGTGCCGCGACGTCGTCCGGGGTCACGAACGGTCGGCCGAGCAGCGCCGCGTGCGCACGAGCCGCCGACGCGAGGTGCAGCGTCGCACGGGGACTCGCGCCGAGGACGATGTCCGGGTGCGTGCGGGTGGCCCGGACGATCGCGACGATGTACGCCTCGACGTCGGGGGCGATGTGCACCGTGCGCACGGACTGGATGAGGGCGCGGAGGGTCTCGACGTCGACGATCGGCCGGAGGTGCGCCAGCGGGTCGCCACCGCCCCGGTTCGTCAGCATCTGCCGTTCGGCGTCGGCGCTCGGGTACCCCATGGTCAGGCGCGCCATGAAGCGGTCGCGCTGGGCTTCCGGCAGGGGGTACGTGCCCTCCATGTCGATGGGGTTCTGCGTCGCCACGATCATGAACGGGCTGTCGAGCTTGCGGGTGACGCCGTCGACCGTGACCTGGGCCTCGGCCATCGCCTCGAGCAGGGCGGACTGGGTCTTCGGGCTGGTGCGGTTGATCTCGTCGCCGATGACGACGTTCGCGAAGACCGGACCCGACGAGAACCGGAACGTGCCGGAGGACTGGTCGAAGATGTTCACGCCCGTGACGTCCGACGGCAGCATGTCCGACGTGAACTGGATGCGGTTCACGGACCCGCCGACCGAGGCGCCGAGCGCCTTCGCGAGGACCGTCTTGCCGACACCGGGGACGTCCTCGACGAGCAGGTGGCCCTCGGCCAGCATCACCGTCAGGGCCGTGCGGATCGCCTCGGTCTTGCCGTCGACGACGGTGGAGACGGCCGCGGTGATGTCGTCGCCGACGTCCCGGATGCGGTCGATCGGGAAGGCAGGGTCGGTCGGTTCCGGCACGCAGGCCTCCTCGTCTCGGGACAGGTGTCGTGCATGCTACAACGGCCCGGTGACAGCGCCCGGAGGATGCGTCACCGACTGGGCCCTGGGACACACGGCGACGGACTGGAGGCGCGACTCGCGTGCGCCGATCGGCTCACGTGATCCGTGCCTCCAGTCCGGTTCCCGCAGCGCGTCAGACGCGCGCCGCCAGCGACGCGTCGGCGGCCAGCAGGACGCGCGCCGCCACGGCGACGCCCTCCTCGCGCCCGAGCTCGGTGTCCTCGTGCTCGATGTTCACCCACATCTCCGGATCGACCTCGCGCAGTGCCTCGAGGAACGCTGACCAGTACGCCTCGTCGTGCCCCTTGCCGAGCGCGACGAAGTCCCAGGCCGACGGCTTCGGCCACTCGTTCGCCCACTCGTCCCCGCCGAGGTTCGTGCGCTGCTCGTCGGGCGACAGTCGGCGGAACGAGTTGTCGAGCACGCCGTTGATCGCGGCGTGCGGGTTGATCCGGACGTCCTTCGCGGCGGCGTGGAAAACGAGCGGGCCGAGGTCGCGGACGACCGCCACCGGGTCCATCTGCTGCCAGAACAGGTGCGACGCGTCGAGCTCGACGCCCACGTTGGTCAACCCACCGCGCTCCACGAGCTCACGGATCGTCGCCGGGTTGAACACGACGTTCTGCGGGTGCAGCTCGAGCGCGACCTGGACCCCGTGCTCCCGCGCGAGGGCGTCGATCTCCTGCCAGAACGGCACCGCGACGCTCCACTGGTACTCGATGACGTCGAGCGCGGCGGAGTTCCACGCGTTCACGATCCAGTTCGGACGCGTGCCACCGGGCTCCCCCGCGGGGAGGCCCGACATGGTGACGACGCGGTCCTGGCCGAGGCGTGCGGCGAGGCGGATGCTGCGGCGGACGTCCTCCGCGTGCTGCGGCCCGATCGCGGGGTCCGGGTGCAGCGGGTTGCCGTTGCAGTTCAGGCCGGCGATCGAGACACCGGTCCCGTCGAACTGCGCGAGGAAGGCATCGCGGGCCCCGTCGTCGTCGAGGATCTCGTCGACGTTCGGCACGTGCACCGGCGGCAGGAACCCGCCGGTGTTCAGTTCGATGCCGGTGAGGCCGTTGCCCGCGATGGCCTCGAGCGCCGCGGCGAGCGGGCGGTCGTGGAAGATCGCGTTGTAGAGACCGAGCTTCATGCGTGCACTCCTGCGGTTGCGGCGAGGTCGACGGTCGCTCCCCCGTCAGCGGCGGACCGTGCCACCGCGTCGAGGACCTCCATGTTGTGGACGCCGTCGTCGAACGTGGCGTTCGCCGGCAGCGGGTCGGTCGTGTTGCCCACGACCTCGTCGAGGAAGGCGCGCGCCTGGTACTCGAACATCTGGTTCTGGCCCCAGCCGACACCGGGGGCGTCCATCGCCATGCCGCCGGCGACGTAGGGGTGGTCCGGGCCGAGGACGACCTGGCGGTACCCGCCGAGGCGGGACCCGTCGGACTGCAGCGCGAGGCCGATCTCGGACGCGCGTTCCTGGTCCCAGCGTGCGGCACCGTTCTCGCAGAACACCTCGATGACGAGGCCGTTCGGGTGCGAGGTGGCGACCCGCGACACCTCGAGCGAACCGACCACCGAGCCGTCGCCGAAGCGGGCGTTGAACGTGGCGTAGTCGTCGTTCTCGACGTCGGCGAACTCGCCGGTCAACGGGACGGCCTGGCCGCGCAGGGCGAACCCGGCGGCGATCGGGCGCTTCGTGATGGCGGTCGTGAACATGCCGCCGTTGACGCTCTGCACCTCGCCGGCGAGGAACTCGGCGACGTACGCGAGGTGCGAGCCGACGTCGGCGAGTGCCCCGGTGCCCGGGACTCCCCCGAAGCGCCACGAGAAGGGCACGTCAGGCGAGGAACCGTAGTCGGTCCAGTAGCGGGCGGAGACGTGCAGGACGCGACCGAGGGTGCCGTCCTCGACGAGCTGCTTGATCGCCGCGAGCCCGGGAGCCCGGCGGTAGGTGAAGCCGACCCGTGCGACGAGCCCGCGGGCGGCGGCCTCCGTCGCGGCCGACGCCATCGCGCGGGCGTCGTCGAGCGAGTCCGACAGTGGCTTCTCGCACAGGACGTGCTTGCCGGCGGCCAGCAGCCCCTCGACGATCTCGCGGTGGAGCTTGTTGGCGACGACGACGCTCACGACGTCGATGTCGTCCGCCTCGGCGATCGCTCGCCAGTCGGTGTCGTGCCGGGCGTACCCGAAGCGCTGCGCGGACTCGGCCGCCAGCGGCTCGTAGACGTCGCCGATCGACACGAGCCGCACCGGCGGCAGCGTCGATCCGAAGAGGGACGGTGCGTTCCGCCACGCGGCCATGTGGGCCTTGCCGGCCATGCCCGCGCCGATGACGGCGACGCCGATGCTGTCGCTCATGTTCTCTCCTTCGAGACGGTGGGATGCAGAGTCTGGAACGTTCCAGAACGTGTCGCTAGACTGTAGCCCCACCACCCCATGTCCTGTCAAGGAGCCGCGTGTCCCGACCACCGACGATCATCGACGTCGCCACCCGCGCCGGTGTCTCGAAGTCGCTCGTGTCGATGGTCATGCGCGACGACCCGGGGGTGTCCGACGCCCGCCGGTCCGCGGTCCTCGCCGCTGCCGCAGAGCTCGGGTACCGGCCGAACCGCGCCGCCGCGATCCTCGCCGGCACACGCACCCGCACGATCGGCGTCGTCGTCGACGACTTCCGGAACCCCTGGTACGTCCCGATGCTCGACGGCGTCCGCGAGGCCCTCGCCCCGCACGGCCTCCGGCTGACCCTGGCCGACACGCGCGCCAACGCGCACCTCGATTCCTCACCGTTCGACGACCTCGTGTCGTTGCGGGTGGACGGCGTGGTCCTCGCCGCCGAGGGGTTCCCCGACCTGGTCGTCCCGGCGGACACCCCCGTCGTCATCGCGGGCGAGCGCGCCGAGGTGCCCGGCGGGCTCGACGTGGTCGCCTCGGACGAAGCCGCCGGCGGCCGGTTGGCAGCGGATCACCTCATCGGACTCGGTCACCGCCGCATCGTGCACGTCACCGGCTCGGGAGGCCCGGCTGCCGTCCGCCGCGCCGCCACCGTCGCACGGATGGTCGAGTCCGGCATCGAGCCGCTGGTGTTCGGCGACGGCCCGACCTCGGAGCAGACCGGCTACCAGGGCACACGGCGCGCATTGCAGGACCACCCGGACCTGACCGCCGTGTTCGCCGCGAACGACGTCATGGCGATGGGCGCGATCGCGGCGGTGCACGAAGCAGGCCTCCGGGTGCCGGAGGACGTGTCGGTGGTCGGCAACGACGAGACCCCGCTCGCCGCTTCACCCCTGCTGCGCCTGACCACGGTCGACCCGCACAACGACGAGGTCGGGCGGTTGGCAGCGAACAGACTCGTGGACCTGATCGGTGCCGCCGAGCAGCCGGAGGCGACCAGGACCCTCGTGCCGCCGTCGCTCGTCGTCCGCTCGACGACCGCTCCCCCGCGCGCGTGACGGCGAGTCAGCCGGTCGACGCCGTGCGTGGGCTCTCCGGGACCACCGGGGCCGGCTGGGACCGGGTGTAGTCGACGTACGGGACCACCGTGATCGTGATCGTCGACGGCGTGCTGGTGTTCATGTGGATCTCGCTCCTCACCCTTGCGACTGCCTTCCAGCACCGTATCCACGCCGTACATGTGATCGGAATGCATTCCACATACTCGTTACGGGGTCGTTACTCGAGTGCGCGCGGAGAACCTACGCTGGGGTGATGCTCTCCCGACGTGACGCCGCCGTCCGGCTCGACATCCCCCTCGAGATGGCGACCCACCACGGGATCCCGCCGCGTCTCAGCGAGGCCGACCTGGCGGCGATCGAGCAGGACCCGCCCGCCTGGCTCGTGCAGTCGCGAGCGAACCGCACCGGTGGCAAGAAGGTGTGGGTACACCTGGAGTGCGTGGTCTGCGGCTACAGCGAGACCGCGCGACCGAAGAAGTGGTGGCCCGACTGGGACCACCTGATGTGCGACTACCACGCCCCGTACCAGGCGCCGGAACCCACCGCGGGCTTCACCCGACGCGAGGTCGAGGGCGTCGGCAGCCGCTTCGTCGCACTCGTCGATGAGCGTCGCTGATGCTTCGTCAGTCGCGCAGCTGCACCCAGCGCCCCTCGGAGACCACACGCACCGAACCGCCGTCGACCGCGATGGCGCTCTGCTCGTCGATGGCGTAGGCCGGCCCGCCGATGTCGGCAGCCCACCGCTCCGCCTGTTCGAGGGTGTTCTCCGGGAACGCGTCGAGGTGCGGGAAGACCGAGAAGCCGACGACCCCCAGGGTGCGGTCGTCGGCGGCGCCGTGCCACTCGACGAAGGACGCACCGATCCGCGGGGTCATGACCATGCTCCCGGCACTCACGCCCACCCACACCGTGTCGGGCAACTCGGGCAGGATCTCCGCGAGCCCGGACGCCCGCATCCAGTGACTCAGGTACGTCGCGTCACCGCCGTCGACGAGCAGCACGTCCGCCTCCCGCACCCAGGCTCCCCATCGTTCGACGCCGATCGTCGGAAGCGCGGTGAGCTCCAGGACACCGACCGAGGCCCAGCCCAACCCGGCCAGGTACCGCGAGTCGCTGCCGCCGGCCACCAGGTTCCGCACGGAGGCCGGCCCGCACATCGGGTGACCCCACTGCGCGGTCGGGACGACCAGCGCGTGGCTCTCCTCCACGGGCTTGCCGAGCATGTCCACGAGCGCCGCCCGGATCGTCGGGTTCGTCACGCCCCCTGAGGTCAGCAAGAGCTTCACGTCGTCTCCGTCTCGGGCAGGGCCAGGGTGTTCAGGGACCAGAGCGCGACACCGTGCAGCCCGAGGTCCTCGGCGAGCGCGACCCGGGCGCGGTAGGACCGGGCGTCGGACCAGCGCAGTTCGCGCCCGTCGTCGAGCGTGGCCGACCACTCGCCGGTCCGGGCGGACCACGCCGCAGCGCTCCCCGCAGCCGCACGTGCGGCGTCCGGGCTGAGCTGCGCGTCGCCGGAGCCACCCCAGACGTAGCCGTACCCGGCGATCCCGAGGTCGATCCGGTCCGCGGGGATGCCGGAGCGCTCGGCAGCAGCGACGACTCGCTCCGCCCACGGCAGGGACCCGATGGATCCGGCGCCGGTCCAGGGACCGTGCTGGTCGTACGTCATCAGGACGAACCGGTCGACGTGGTCGGCGAGCGCACCGAGGTCGTACCCGGTGTCGCGGTAGCCACCCGCACTGGTCGACGCCATCACCGCCATCGACACCTCGGCGTCCTTCCCGAGCCGGTCGTCCACCGCCGTCCGGAGCGCAGCGGCGAACGCCACGAGCCCGGCGCGGTCGCGGCTCCGGAGCGACTCGAGGTCGATCTGCACCCCGCGCACGTGCTGCTCGGACGCGAGTTCCGCGAGTCTCGACGCGACCCGCGACCGGTTCCCGGCGTCGGAGAGCAGCGCCGTGCCGACCTCGGGCGAGAAGTCCCCGATCGACTCGGAGTAGTTGCTGACGAGCAGCTCCGGAGCCGCTCCACCGTCGGTCGCTGTCCGGGCGAGCGCCCCGACGCCGGCCGGCAGGTCATTCAGACCAGCGCCGTCGTCCGCGACCGTGACCCCGTCGATCCCGATCGTCGCCGCGCGACTGGACGCGTCGGCCACCAGCCCGGCCGAGTCGTCACCCGGCTCGACGTACGCCTCGACGGCGAGACCGGCAGCGGCACCAGCACCAGCACCAGCACCGTCACCGTCGGCACTGCCGGCATCCGGCCCGGCGGCGCAGCCGCCCAGGACCAGCGCGACTACGACCGCACCGGTGACCACGAGACCCCTCCGCCGCACCATGCGCACACCGTAGCGTGCGGGGCGGGGAGGAGCCGCGCCTCCCGTCAGACCGTCGCACCCTCGAGCCGGTCGACCGCGATCGCGAGCTCCTCGAGTTCCGGGACCTCTCGCGCTTCGGCGAGGGCCGCTTCCAGCGCGGCCGCGTGGATCGGCGTGGCCGCGTCGAGCAGCCGCTGCCCCGCGTGGGTCAGCTCGGTGTAGAGCCCGCGGCGATCGTCGGCGCAGAGGACACGGGTGAGGAGCGCTCGCTCCTCGAGCCGGTTCACCAGACGGGTGGTCGCACTCGGGCTGAGTGCCGCGGCGCGGGCGAGCTGCTGCATGCGCATGTGGAAGCCGTCCTGGCGGCGGAGGGCGTCGAGGACGGTGAACTCGACGACGGAGAGGTCGACCTCACGGAGGCCGCGCTCGAGCCGCGTCTCGATCAAGCCGTGCAGGGCTGCGAGCGTGCGCCAGCCGTGGGCGCGGACGGCGACGGACGTGTCGTCGACGGACATGGACTCTCCCAACTCGTGGTCGCGGGCGCAGATGATTGCTTGCGCGGATACCCCGCGTGTGCAACTATCGATATCCCGCGTCTGCAACAACCAGCGTACGCGGCACAGCTGCACCGCACAACGGAAGGACATCCATGCCCGCGGGACTCATCGCCCTCGCACTCGGCGGATTCGGCATCGGCCTGACCGAGTTCGTCATCACCGGGCTCCTGCCCGAGGTCGCCGCCGACTACGGCGTGACCGAGACGACCGCCGGCTGGCTCGTCACCGGGTACGCACTCGCCGTGATCGTCGGGGCGCTCGGCCTCACCGCCGCCACCACCCGACTCCCCCGCAAGCCCGTGCTCATCGGACTCCTCGTGCTGTTCGTCATCGGCAACACGCTCTCCGCGGTCGCGCCGGTGTACGGCGTCATGATGCTCGGCCGTGTGATCGCCGCACTCTGCCACGGAGCGTTCTTCGGCATCGGCTCCGTCGTCGCGTCGAACATGGTCGAGCGGTCGAAGCGCGCCTCGGCCGTCGCCCTGATGTTCACCGGACTCACCGCGTCGAACGTGCTCGGCGTCCCGTTCGGCACGTTCCTCGGTCAGGCGCTCGGTTGGCGCGCCACCTTCTGGGCCATCGCCGTCATCGGCGTGGTCGCCCTCGTCGGCGTGGCGCTGCTCGTGCCGAGCGTCCGGTCGGACACGGAGCAGCCCCCGTCGCTCGTCCGTGAGCTCAGCGCCTTCCGCTCAGGTCAGGTCTGGCTCTCCCTCGGCATGACCGTGCTCGGCTACGGCGGCATGTTCGGCGCCTTCACGTACATCGCGTACACGCTGACGTCCGTCTCCGGCTTCGCGTCGAGCGCCGTCCCGTGGCTGCTCATCGTGTTCGGCGTCGGACTCTTCGTGGGCAACTTCGTCGGCGGCAAGCTGGCCTCGAGGTCGATCGACGGCACCCTCCTGGTCGTCCTGGTCGTGCTCACCGTCGTGCTCGCGCTGTTCGCCGTCGTCGCGACCTCGCCCGTGCTCACCGTGATCGCGCTCGTGCTGATGGGGGCGTTCGGCTTCGCGACGGTGCCGGCCCTGCAGACCCGGGTGATGCAGTACGCCGACCACGCGCCGACCCTGGCCAGCGGTGCGAACATCGCCGCGTTCAACCTCGGCAACGCGCTCGGGGCCTGGATCGGTGGCCTCACGATCGCGGCGGGGCTCGGCTACACCTCGCCGATCTGGGCGGGGGCCGGCATCACACTGGCTGCGGTCGTGCTGACCGTGGTGGCCGCGGGCGCGGCACGCCGCGGCCGTTCGCACGGTGCCGTGACGACGGGGAGCGTCGCGACGGTCTGATGGTGCGTACCCACCGGACTGGAGGCGCGGTGTCGGCTGGCACCGCGCCTCCAGCCCGTCCGTGGTCGCGTCCAGTCCGTCCGTCGTCGCGTCGCGCGCCGTGAGTGAGCAGCAATCGTCGGGTCGCCAGCGCGCACTCGACGATTGCTGCTCAGTCGATGCCGCGCAGGACGCGCTCCGGAACGACGAAACCCCGGTCCGAGTGGACCGGGGTTCGTGTGGTGCGGAGACGGAGGGATTTGAACCCTCGGTCCCCTCAAAGGGGACTCCACCTTAGCAGGGTGGTGCACTCGGCCGGACTATGCGACGTCTCCAAGCACTCTCGCGAGCGCTCCGACCACCATACAGGAGGACGAGCCGAGTCTCGACCTCGGGGGCTCCCGGCCGGGCGCGGCGGGTCCCCCGAAGTGGGGACACGTGGGGGTTGTCCGGCCGTACCCCGCTCAATAGCATCGACGGGACGCGGCGATCACGTTCCGGAGGGTTCCCCTCCGTAGTCGCGACACAGCACCGACGTCGCTCTCCGGAGCCGAGCTCGACGCGCCCGATCGCGGCGCTCGGCCGGGGAGCGACCGAGGGGGCGCGGCCCACCACCGCGCCCCCGACCTCGGTGGTGGCGGGCGGTGCTCACGCGGGGCACGTTTCGGCCCAGGCGACAGTTCTCGGCTTCCAGGGCACGAGAAGTGTCGCTGAGCGCGAGCGTCGCGCGGCGGGTCAGGAGCCGAACGCCTTCGAGCAGGTCTGTTGGTCGGCGGACTGGCCCTGCAGGCCGTCGATCGTGTCGGACGATGCCGTCGCCGCGGGGGTCGGCGCCGCAGAAGGGGCAGCTGCGGCCGGAGCGGACGGGGCAGCAGCCGGAGCGGTCGGCGCAGCAGCCGATCCGGCGGCGGGCCCCGAGCTGGCTGGCTGACCCGCGGACGCCGCGCTCTCGGACCCGATTCCGGTGCTGTCCGCCCCGAGGGAGAACGACTGGTCCGCCTTGATCTTCGTGAACAGCTGCGTCGCGAGCTCGGTCGACGGCTGCACCTTGCCCTCGTACACCCCGGTGCCTCCGGTCGTGCCGGGGTACTGCACGAAGTTGACCTGCGCGAGCGGGAGATCCTGCAGCGCCCGTCCCATCTGGACCATCGTGCCGATGTCGTTCAGGCTCTGGGAGAGCTGCATGTTCGACGCCGCCGCGCGGGCCAGCTTGTACAGGGTGGTCGGCGAGGTGAGGGTGTCGTTCGACTTCACCGTCCGGAGCAGCGAGGACAGGAAGACCTGCTGGCTCGAGATGCGCCCGAGGTCGGAGCCGTCACCGACACCGTGCCGGGAGCGCAGGAACGCGAGGGCCTGGTCACCCTGGAGCGTGGTCGTGCCCTGCGACAGGTCGAGCCCCGTGTACCGGTCGTGGATCGGCTGGGCGACGCAGACGGGCACGCCGCCGATGGCGTTCGACATCTCGATCACACCGTTGAACGACACCGCCGCCGAGTACTGCACGGGCAGGCCGGTGAGTCCCTGGACGGTCTGCACGACGCAGTTGAGCCCGCCCTCGCCCCACGCGCTGTTGATCGGCTGCGCCGCCATGGCCGGCGTGGTGCCGGACCCGTCGGGCTTCTGGCACCCGGGGATGGGCGTGATGAGGTCACGAGGGATGCTGACGGCCGTGGCGTTGGTGTGGTCGGCGGACACGTGCAGCAGGATGTTCACGTCGTTGAGGGTGGCGTCGCGTTCGCCGTACGCGGTCCCCTGCTCCGGGTCGTTGTCCGTGCCGACGACGAGCATGTTGAACCCGCCCTTGTAGGAGCTGAGCGCCGTGGCGCCCTTGGCCTTCGGCGCAGGCTGCCCCTGGATCTGCACGCCCTCGCCGAGGTCGTCGGTCACCTGCTTGGCGGCGATCGCGGCGACGGACGCGGAACTGACGAGGGCGACGGCTGCCACACCGGAGAGCACCTGCATCGCCGTGCTGAGGGGGTGGCGGTGGCGGAGACGTCCGTGCCGTGCGATCCCGTTCGCTCGGTTGAGTCGGTGGGATCGGTCGCGGACGTCGTTCACGGGCACTCCTGTCGTGTGCGGACACAGTGCACGCCGATGGAGCTGGCGCACAGGCAGCGCCCATCCTTCCGGGCGCCGGGGCGTCCCACACGGGCCCGGTCGGTCCCGGGCCGCGGAGACGGCAACCGGACCACCCTGCCACGGGCGCACCTGGCGATTCAGTGCGAGCGTCCCCCGAATCCGCGGTGAGTGTCAGGCCGCGGTCCGGAACCGATCCGGCATCACGATGAGCGCATCGGCGAGCTCGACGAGCGCCGCGGCGCACTCGTCGAGGGCTTCACGCTCCGCCGCGACGGTGGCCCGTTCGACGATCCGGACCCGCTCGCGTCGTGCGACGACGGCGTCGATCCCGTTGGCCAGCGCGACCTCGTCCGTGAAGAACGCGTCGAGGACGGCGCGCTGCGACAGCAACCAGTCCGCGCTGACGGACGCACCGTTCCGCCGGAGCCACCACGCCCCGAGTTCCACGAACGCGCCACCCTCGGTCGCGCACTCACGCAACCACGCCACGTCGAAGCGGTCCGGACAGGTGGCAGCTCCCGCGGACGGTTCGGTGATCATCGTCCGCGCGATCCGGATGCGCTCGATCATGTGGTCCACCGTCCAGTGCGAGATGACGACCCCGACGTACCGCTGGACCGTGACGAGGCAGAGGGTCTCCAACGGCACGAGGGCCTCACGCACGGGGGTGCGGGAGACGCGCATGTCCGCGGCGATGGTGTCGAGTCGGATGCGCTGCCCGCGGCGGTACACGCCACGAAGGACGTTGTCGAGCAGCCGCGCGAACACGGCGTCCCGGAGGAGACTCCGCCGGATGCCGTACGGATCCTCGCCCTCGCGGCCCGCGCAACTCGGTGATCGCTCCATGTCGCCAGGATCACCCACGACCGGTCCCGCGGGGTTCCGTGGGCGCCGTGCCGTGGAGGGTGTCGGGAACGCGGGTGCTGTGGAGGAGTGCCATGCCTGCACGATGACAGGCGTCGGAACGACGTGCTAAACACTCCGCATACGGAATACTACTTCCGCGGGGCGTCGGCTTCCTTCGTCAGGACCGACAACGGCTGCGTGACGTCCTCGAGCCCCTTCCGTGCCGCGTCGACCCCGAAGACCAGCGCGACGACGCCGCCCGCGATCATCACCGCGGACCCGAGCAGGTACCCCCAGAACAGCGGCTCGCGCGAGGATCCGTCGCCGATGAGCGCCCCGTAGATGAGCGGCGCGATCGCACCGAAGATCTGCGCCAGCGCGAAGAAGTACGAGATCGCCTGCGACCGGAGCTCGAGCGGGAAGATCTCGCTCACGGTCAAGTACGCGCTCGACGCACCCGCCGAGGCGAAGAAGAACGACACGCACCAGAAGACCACCTGCACGCCGGCGCTGATCGCGTCCGCCTGGAACAGGAACGCCGAGGTGGCGAGCACGAGCCCGGACACCAGGTACGTCGAGAAGATCATCTGCCGGCGACCCCAGGTGTCGAAGAACCGACCGAGGATGATCGGTCCGAGCAGGTTGCCGATCGCGAAGGGGAAGAAGTACACCGACGTCTCGGCGGTCTTCAGACCGAAGAAGTTCGTGAGCACCAGTGCGTACGTGAAGAAGATCGCGTTGTAGAGGAACGCCTGCGTGATCATCATCGTCGCGCCGACCAGGGTCCGGGTCGGGTACTGCCGGAACAGCACCTTCACGATCGTCCGGAACTTCACGTTGTCCATCGGCGTGACGGTCATCGCCTTGGACGAATCGACCTCCGGCAGCCGGTGCCCGGTGGACTTCTCCACCGACTCCTCGATCTGCGTGACCGTCGCCTCCGCCTCGTCCTCGCGTCCGTGGGTCATCAGCCACCTCGGACTCTCCGGGATGTGCCGTCGCAGGAAGATGATCGCGATGCCGAGCACCGGGCCGAGGAAGAACCCGATGCGCCAACCGATGTTCTCGGCGAAGTTGGCCGTGTCGAGCAGGTAGATGTTCGCGAAGGCACCGAGCGCGGCACCGCCCCAGTACGTCCCGTTGATCGCGATGTCGACGTGCCCGCGGTACTTCGCCGGGATGAGCTCGTCGATCGCCGAGTTGATCGCCGCGTACTCGCCGCCGATGCCGAGACCCGCGACGAACCGGAAGGCCGCGAGGAACCAGAAGTCCTGCGCGAGCCCCGCGATGCCGGAGCCGATCAGGTAGATGGCCAGCGTGAGGATGAAGAGCTTCCGACGACCCAGTCGGTCGGACATCCGGCCGAAGACGATCGCACCGACGACCTGCCCGATGAGGTAGATGGTGCCGAGCGAGGTCACCTGCTGGGTCGACAGGTTCAGGTCCGCCTGGAACCCGGCGTTCGACACGATCTGGATCTCGAGTCCGTCGAGGACCCAGGAGACACCGAGTCCCACCACGACACTCCAGTGGAACCGTGTCCACGGGAGTCTGTCCATCCTGGCGGGGACCAGGCTCTTGATCGCCCCGTTCGTCGTCGCGCTGCTCACGAAAGGGGAACCTACGCCGAGATCGCCCCGATGGTTCAGGGTCGGAACGACACGTGTCCGGCGGCGGAGCCGGATCCCCCTATCGAATCCGGCTCCGACGCCGGAACGACAATCATTGCAATTGCTATGAAAACCCACAAGCGGACGGCCGGGGGGGGCGGGGGGGGGGCCCCCCCCCCCCCCCCCCCCGCGGGGGGGGGGGGGGGGGCCCCCCGCGGAGCCGGCCAGAAGTGTGACCACCCCCCCAACCACAACGGCGCGGGCCGCCCCCCACAAGGCCCCCC